>NZ_WHOC01000045.1:0-232929 GCF_013141785.1 Paenibacillus germinis | reverse complement strand
CTCATATATTCCGACTTTAACGATGTAAAACATCCTTAAAGTTGCTCATTCCTCACTCGTCCCCCGCAAGCTACTACTTTAACGATGAAAAACATCGCTAACCCACCAGGCAGCTCATATATTCCGACTTTAACGATGTAAAAACATCCTTAAAGTTGCTCATTCCTCGCTCGCCCCCCGCAATCAACTACTTTAACGATGAAAAACATCGCTAACCCACCAGGCAGCTCATATATTCCGACTTTAACGATGAAAAACATCCTTAAAGCTGCTCGATACTACAACTCAGCAACATCGATTTCCTCAACTTTATTCTCGAAACCCAAACACCCTTACCCCCCTCCAACGCGCTCCGCCAAAGTGGAAAAATATCATCCTTTGATGTAAGCTATGAAACAATAGGAGGTGGATTTTCTTGGAACTCATCATTCGTACCGCACAATTAGAAGATTACGAAACTGTGAATGCTATCATTCGAGTAGGGCAAGAGGAGCATGCGGATGCGTTGCCGGAGCGTTTTGCCAGGTTAGATCACGTTGTTGCTATGGGTTGGTACCGAAGCTTCTCAGACCAACAGAACAAAGTGATTTTAGTCGCGGAGAAAGAGGGGGTGGTCGTTGGAGTAGCTATGCTGGAGATGAAGAAATCTCCTACCTATGAAGCGCTAGTTCCTCGAACCTATGCGTATTTAAATGAACTGGCCGTCTCACCGGACTTTCTGCGTCAGGGCATTGGTACAAAATTATATGAAGCTTCTGTTGCCTGGGCAAGGGAGCGTTCAGCTGCTTCACTAGAATTAAACGTATGGGAATTTAATGAGCGTGCTATAGCCTTCTATAAATCCTTAGGGATGTTTACCTTAAATCGCACCATGACGACAGAGATATGATCATAAATGAAGGAGCATGACTATGCTATTTATCGATAACGAAGGAATCACAGATCCCCGGATTAATTTAGCCATTGAGGAATATGCCCTAAGGCAGCTCCCTAATGATGAGAGTTACTTACTTTTTTACATCAACGAACCGTCCATTATTATTGGCAAAAATCAAAATACACTCGAAGAAATCAATCCCGAATATGTCAAAGAGAATAACCTGCATGTGGTTCGGAGATTATCAGGGGGCGGAGCCGTTTATCATGATTTGGGCAATCTGAATTTCAGCTTCATTACCCGAGATGACGGGAACTCTTTTCACAATTTTCAAAAGTTTACTGAACCCGTTGTTGAAGCACTGCGTAAGCTTGGTGTTGAAGCGGCTTTAACGGGCCGCAATGATATCCAAGTCGGTGAGCGTAAAATTTCGGGCAATGCACAATTTGCAACCAAAGGCCGGATGTTCAGTCACGGAACACTACTCTTCGATTCAGAGATCGAAAATGTTGTATCTGCCCTTAAGGTTAATCTTGATAAGATTCAGTCCAAGGGAATTAAATCGATTCGAAGTCGGGTTGCTAACATCGTAGAGTTCCTGAGCGAGCCTATTACGATGGAGGAATTCCGAATTAAACTGCTTGCTTCTATTTTCAATGCCGAGGAGTCGGAAGTTCCCATGTACAGGCTTTCTGTGGAGGACTGGGACCGTATTCACGAACTATCTGAAGAACGCTATCAGAACTGGGACTGGAACTACGGAAAATCGCCCAAAAGTACCGTGCAAAACTCCAAACGCTTCGAAGGCGTCGGTACAATAGATGTGCGTTTAGATATTGAAGAAGGTCATATTCATGATTTAAAAATATATGGAGACTTCTTCGGAGCTAGCGATGTAGCAGAGCTGGAGGAAACGCTGCGTGGTTCGCGGTATGAGGAGTCTGCTGTACGAGAACGACTGTCAGGTGTAGAATTGCAGCGTTACTTTGGTGCGCTGGATTTGGAGTCTTTTGTGGCATTAATGTTGTTAAATTAAGGCAAGGAGGGGAATCTGCCGATGACAAAGCTTTATTTAATCCGACATGGGGAAACGACGTGGAATGTGGAGCGCCGAATGCAAGGTCACTTGGATTCACCACTTTCAACTTTAGGGGAGCAGCAAGCCTCTTGGTTGTCAAATGCTTTGAAGAATGTTCACTTTGATGTTCTATATGCGAGCAGCAGCGGTCGAACTTTGCAAACGGCGAATATCGTGAAAGGCTCGCGTGAATTGGCGATACATACCTCGGATGAGTGGAAAGAAATGAATCTAGGTGCTTGGGAGGGGCGGATTTCGGCAGAGATTGCAGATTTGGATCCTGACAACTTCCATGCATTTTGGAATGCACCTGATCTATATAGACCAACGAAAAGTGAGTCCTATGCTGATTTACAGGCCCGCGTCATACCTGCAATTGTGAAGCTGTTAGAGGAACATGCAGGAAAAACAATTGGCTTGATTTCACACACAGTCACATTGAAAATCATCATGGCTTTCTTCGAGCGAAGAGCTTTAGCAGACTTGTGGAACCCGCCGTATTTTCACCCTACATGCTTAAGTCTTGTCGAAATGATTGATAACGAACCACATATCCGACTTCACGGAGATACGTCCCATTTTCAAGAGGAAGCATTCGGTTTCTAAAATACGATATCAATTGGAGGAATTATCCATGATTCTAGAAGTAGCCATACTTCCTGTAATTGCAGGAAAAAAAGCGGAGTTCGAAGCGGCGTTTCGCCAAGCATCATCCATTATTTCATCGATGAAAGGTTACATTTCACATGAGTTGCAAACGTGTATCGAGGATAGCAACAAGTATTTGCTGCTCGTTCACTGGGAAACACTGGAGGATCACACCGTTGGCTTCCGTGGCTCAAAAGAGTATCAAGAATGGCGAAAGCTGCTGCATCATTTCTATGACCCATTTCCAGTGGTCGAGCATTATACGCTGTCACAAAAGTATCATTAACGGCTGTCGCGGTCTAAAATGCATCAAACGAGCGTAGGATGGATTGATACGAACCATCAAACCATCCTGTAAACGAGGTGATCCTCATGAGTGGTCGAAGCTTGCCATCCAGACAGATCAACATCGTCTTACGGCAGCCAGAGCCTGGCATGCATAGGCGAGCCGTTGATGGAGTAGGCAGCCAGACTCACGCTTCGCCGCTAGCCGATGCCGAGCCGCAGCTCACAGGAAAGAAGACGCCTCTCGAGGGTCCGCTTTCGGATGTTTTCAAAGAGCTTAATCAACTGATCGGCCTTGATAATGTCAAAGAGCTGGTGCATGAAATCTATGCGCTCTTACAAATTTCGCAATTTCGCGCAGAAGCCGGCCTGCTCAGCAATGCGCACGTGTACCATATGATTTTCAAAGGAAGTCCCGGAACTGGTAAAACGACAGTGGCTAGACTGATGGGCCGTATGTTTCATGCCATGGGTGTTCTGAGTAAGGGTCATTTTATTGAGGTTGAACGTGCAGATTTGGTAGGAGAATACATTGGACATACTGCTCTTAAGACTCGTGAGTTGATGAAAAAGGCGATGGGCGGCATCCTTTTTATTGATGAAGCTTATAGTCTGGCACGTGGAGGAGATAAGGATTTCGGCAAAGAATCCATTGATGCGCTGGTCAAAGGTATGGAGGATAAGAAGAATGAGTTCATCCTTATTTTAGCAGGGTATAGCGACGAAATGGAGCAATTTCTGGCTACGAATCCGGGACTTCCTTCAAGATTTCCCATTCAAATTGATTTCGAGGACTATCCGATTGAACAATTGATTCAGATTACTGAGCTCATGGCTAAGGACAGAGAGTATGTTCTTCTTCCTCAAACAATCGTGAAGCTAAAGCAGCATTTAACGGATGAGAAAGCCGCCACATGGCGTGCATTTAGTAATGCGAGGTATGTTCGTAACATTCTGGAGAAAGCGATGCGGCATCAAGCGGTGAGGCTGCTCAGTCAATATGTAAACGCACCTTCCAAATTAGAATTGATGTCAATAAGACCAGAAGATATGAAATTTAAATGAAATTTATAAAGCTATTTAACTTATTTAAGTTAAATGGCTTTTTTTTCTTGAATAAAACAATTGACAGATTGCTTGAACCGAGTAAAATAGACAGAGTAATAAATTAACTGATAATGATTATCAATATTAACTTGGTTGAATTTGGGTTTTATTTTTCTATAGGGAGTCGTGATTCATGCGTAAATTCATTTTAGTGAGTTGGATAGCACTGCTAATGCTGCTATCTGTTCCTTTAACAGTAGGTGCTAAGGCGGAGGATGATCTGGCCAAGGCTGATGAAGGTATCGTTCGCGCTATTCAAGCTGCAGAAAGCGGAAAGTTGGAGGATGCCTCCCAATTATTCGAAACGTTTCAAATAAATTGGTTGTCCTATGAAAGTGGCATTAAAGAGCGCTCATTGGCAGCTTACCAGAAGATTGAGCAAGCGATGGGTGAAGTCTCCTTCCAAACGCTCAAGCAGCCAATTGATTCGCAGAAATTGGTTGCGGGATTGAATAGTCTTCACAATTTGAACAAAAGTTTTATAGATGGCAACCTGGATGCTTTCGGTAAAGTGGTTCAGGGTAGTGGGGATATTACTGTGAGTTCATTGGTTGAGTTGCTGGACAAAGCGGCGGATCAAATGAAGCAGAATGATATCGAAGGTGCTTCCGCAAGTATCCAAAAGCTTAGAAATTCCTGGTTGCAAATCGAAGGTATTGTGCTTACACAATCCTCAACTGTCTACACTTCGATGGAAAGAGACATGGTTACTGCTTACGCACAGCTGTCTGCTGTTCCTGTTCAAGCTAGTGAGGCTTCCGCAACAATTGCGCGAATGCACACTGATTTGCAGCCGTTAGCGGCCAAAACAAGCTACACCATGCTGGATGCGACGACTATTTTGCTCCGCGAAGGTCTGGAAGCTTTGTTAGTCGTCATTGCCTTACTAGGTTTCCTGAATAAATCAGGACATGGTGATAAGAAACAATGGATTTGGTATGGCGTACTCGGAGGCTTGGTCGTTAGTATGGCGCTTGGTATTGTCGTTCAACAGTTGTTTTCCACAAGTGCATTCGGGAACAACAACTTCTTAATTGCTGGATGTACAGGGATTTTTGCCGCTGTCATGCTGCTATATATGAGCTACTGGCTGCACAGCAAGTCAAGTGTCTCTAATTGGCAGAAGTACATACGGGATCAGAGTGTAAAAGCTTTGGCTACCGGAAGCCTAGTTTCTCTTAGTTTGCTTGCTTTTCTTGCTGTTTTCCGTGAAGGCACAGAAACGGTCCTTTTCATGATCGGTATGGCGTCTTCGATTTCCTTAAGCTCTCTTGTTGGAGGCATTGGGATTGGTGTTGTCATCCTGCTTATTGTAGCCTTCTTAATTTTAAAAATTGGCTTGCGCATTCCAATGCGTCCATTCTTTCTAGTTTCAAGCTTTTTCGTATTTTATCTTTGCTTTAAATTTGCGGGTATGGGTGTGCACGGGCTTCAATTGGCAGGTTATTTGCCAGCAACGACAGCTTCTTGGCTGCCAAGCTGGGACTTTATCGCACTGTATCCAACGTTAGAGAGTGCTATACCGCAATTTATTCTCCTGATATCCGCGTTGTTCGCAGTCATCTGGGACCGTCGTAAAACGATTCAAATGAGAAATATGGCATTATCTAAATCATAAACTAGAGAAAAGTGGAGGAACTATCCCATGAACAAACGTCAACAACTACTCATTTTAGCAGCTGCAACAACACTTGTACTCGCAGGCTGCGGTAAAACAGAAACAACGGAAGTAACCAAAGTACCCGTCAAAGAAGGCTCAGCAGCGCTTCTTACAAGTCTTGATCAGTTGAAGGGTCAACTGGACACAAATAAGGTTAAAGATCCGCAGAAGCAATCCACCCTACTTGAGAATCAGTGGGCTAGCTTCGAAGATGAAGTAAAACCGAAATTTCCAGAACTGTATTTTAAAGTAGAGAAATTTCTGACTCCATTAGAAGCAGGATTGAAACAAGACAAGCTGGATTATGCGACATTAACTGCACTCAATAATAATTTGAAAGCAGCAATTACGGAGCTCAGCACCTCCCTCGCTGATAATAAAGGTGCAGTTAATAAAGATGTCATCACGGCATCCAAAGAGCTGAAAGAGGCTGCTATAGCTTATAATAAATATGTTCAAGAACAAGGGAAACAATTAGTCGCTGGACTCGAACAGCTGGATGCTGCTGTAAAGAGCGGTGATCTGAAAAAGGCACAAGAATCCTATGGACAATCACGGATGCCTTATGAGAGAATTGAGCCTATTATTGAGGCTTTTAGCGAGCTGGATGGTGTCATGGATGCTCGTGTGGATGATTTTAAGAATGAAAAGGATCCTGAGTTCACGGGATATCATCGTATAGAGTATTTGTTGTTTGTTAAAAAGAATGTGAAGGAAGCTGAAGCATTTTCTTCACGTTTACTAGAAGACGGCAAGAAAATGCAGCAAGCAATTGCATCCACTACCATTGAGCCTTCTGATTTTATCGCTGGTGTTGGGGAATTGATGGAAGAAGCGCAATCCAAGAAAATCACTGGTGAAGAAGAGCGCTGGAGTGGCGCCACTATACCTGTTATTCGTGCTAACGTTGAAGGCGCGCAAGCTATCTATGATCTCGTTAAAGGTGAGCTGAAGAAGAAAGACGCGGCGCTAGATGAGAAAATAAGCAAAAGCTTAGCTACGGTTATCGAAACTATGAATACACTTTCACCAGTTGGTGCTGCTTGGAATGATTTCAGCAAAATAGAACAAGCCAAACAAATCGATTTGAAAAATAAACTGGAGGCATTCGCTGAGCCGTTAGTGAAAATGCCAGGAACGTTAAGTAAATAAGGGAATGGAAAGGAGAACAACGGTATGGGGGATAAAATGAATCGCCGTGCTTTCTTAGGAATGACTGCGGCAGGTGCGGCAGGCGTTGTCATCGGGGATCTGCTTGGGAAGGCACAGAAAGTGATACCTACCGCTTCGAACAAACAACTAGGTACTGCAACCGCAAGCGCAGCGAATGAGACCATCTCATTTTATGGTGCTCATCAAACCGGTGTTGTGACTCCGGCCCAGAACTTTGCGAATGTGGCTGCATTTGATGTGACCACGCAGGATGTGAAGGAGCTAAAGGAGCTTTTGCAGCTATGGACCGAGATGGCAGCGTCTCTCATGGAAGGCAAGCCTCTTGCGGCTGAGCCTCAGGAGGGTAAATTCCCACCGTTGGATACAGGGGAGCAAATGGGCCTCGATACGGGTAAATTAACGATTACCTTCGCTGTTGGTGCGTCTTTGTTCGAAAAAGATGGTGTTGATCGATTCGGCCTTCGTTCTCGTAAACCTGCTGGTCTCACGGAAATGCCAATCTTCCATAAAGATTCGCTGCAGGATCAATTAACACATGGAGATATTGTCATTCAGGCATGTGCAGATGACCCGATCGTTTGTTTCCATGCGATTCGTAACTTTTCCAAAGCTGCTCGTGGTGTCGCTCATTTGCGCTGGCAGCAGACCGGACAGTTGGGCGTGAAGTCCCAAGGGACGAAGCGGAACTTGTTCGGCTTCAAGGATGGTACGGCTAATCCAGACTTGCAAGATGAACAATTTATGAAGAATAATGTTTGGGTCGAAGCGGGAGACGGTGCATCTTGGTTTGCTGGAGGCACTTACATGGTTGTTCGCCGTATTCATATGCGAATTGAAACATGGGATCAACAACCTTTTTCGGACCAAGAAGAGATTATTGGACGTCAGAAGGTATCCGGAGCACCGATGGATGGACATGGAGAATTCGACAAGCCTAATTTCGCTGACGATAGCAAAGGGGAGGTTACAGCACTCGATTCTCATATCCGCCTTTCAAATCCGCGTACGGGAGAGAATTCAGAGCGTGAACGCATTTTGCGCCGCGGGTATAATTTCATGGATAACCTCGATAACGTTGGCCGAATCAATGCTGGTCTGTTATTCGTTTGTTTCAATCGGAATATCCAAACGCAGTTTGAATCCATCCAGAAAAGATTGACGAATCCGAAATTACCTGACAAAATGCTTTCCTATACGGACACAACGGGTGGAGGCTATTTCGCTGTGCTGCCGGGTGTTCCATCTAAGGGTTCATATTTAGGGCAAAGTTTATTTACTTAAAATAGGTGGAAAGCTACCGAGAGGCCTATGGTCTTTCGGTATTTTTGTGTCTTCAGATGTGAACACCGTTATAATCGAATTTTCCGCACCTGCAAATTGACTTTCCCAAGCATTTCCTACACAATGATGAAGGAATACGCCCACATGGGGGCTATTTCGCTCGTTTGAATGCAGCGTAAAGGAGACAAACTTATGAAAACAACTTCACATATGGTTGAGAAAGAAATCGATGACCGCGCGGTGCTTGTTAGTCTAGTCACTCAGAAGCAGAAGAAAAATGAATTATTAGCGGAATACTCGCTGCAAGAGTTGGTCAAGTTAGCGGAGACAGCAGGTGTACTTGTTTTGGAGACGATGACACAGAACAAAGAAACAAAGGATTCCAAATGGTTTATTGGTAAAGGGAAAGTTGAAGAGCTAAAAATTCGTTTAGAGGAACTTGGCGGGAATACGGCTATTTTCGATCAAGAGCTATCGGGTGCTCAAGTCCGTAATCTGGAAGCTGCCTTAGATGTAAAAATTATTGACCGCACCCAGTTGATTCTGGATATTTTTGCTCAGCGTGCCAAAACACGTGAAGGGATTATTCAGGTTGAGCTGGCGCAGCTTAGCTACCTGCTACCAAGGCTATCGGGACAAGGTAAGAATTTGTCGCGTCTTGGCGGCGGTATCGGGACGAGAGGCCCCGGGGAATCGAAGCTGGAGACCGATCGCCGGCACATTCGCGGCCGTATTGACGAGCTGAAGGCGCAGTTAGAAGAGGTTGTTCGTCATCGGACTTTGCATCGTGAACGCCGTAAGAAGACCGGTGTGTTTCAAGTTGCCCTTGTTGGTTACACGAATGCAGGGAAATCAACATTATTGAAACAATTGACACAAGCGGACGTCTATATTGAGAATCAGTTGTTTGCAACGCTGGATCCAACATCGCGGACGATGGAATTGCCAAGCGGCAAAGAGATCGTTCTAACAGATACAGTTGGCTTCATTCAGAATCTGCCTCATGATCTTGTTGCATCGTTCCGTGCTACGCTGGAAGAGGCCAATGAGGCCGATTTGATCCTTCATGTCGTAGATAGTTCAACAGATATGAGAAATGAGCAAATGCGCGTTGTCGCTGAGGTTTTAGAAGAGCTAGGCGCGCATCAAAAAGAACAGCTGACCGTTTTCAATAAAATAGATCTTTGCTCGCAAGATGATATGGAAATGCTTTCGACTGAAGGTGAGTTTCTGAAAATCAGTGCGTACAACCCTGATGATCTGGAACGACTGCGAATTGCCATTCAAGAGAAGCTGATGGGTGAGAGCAAAGAGTTTCGTATTCCAGCTGACAAGGGAGACATCATTTCCCTTATGTACCGAATTGGCGATGTCCTAGAGACGGATGTGGACGGAGAAGATATGCTGTTCAAGGTCCGTGTGAACAAGGATGATTACGTCAAATTGGCCTATCAATTGGTGGCATATGATCAACATGCTCAGCAAGAGGCTCAAGATAGTGAGGGAGAGATTTACTAATTATGCAATTCGGGGATAAAGTTATGGCATTAATGGAGAGCGCTGAACGCCAAATAGAGAGCGCTTTTCGCCAGATTGAGAAAACGATTGATCTTAATCAATGGAAAGTGATTAGCGCTTTCCAAAAACATAAGGTAAGCGATTATCACTTTGCTTCTTCGACAGGCTATGGCTACAATGATCGTGGCAGAGAGGTGCTCGATCTTGTCTATGCGGATGCGATGGGAGCCGAAGCAGCACTTGTACGCCCGCACTTTGTCTCAGGTACGCACACGATAGGCACAGCTTTGTTCGGTGTTCTGCGACCAGGCGAACATCTACTTTACATAACGGGTAAGCCTTATGATACGTTGCATAAGGTCATTGGTAAGCCTGGCGATGGTATGGGATCGCTGCAGGACTTTGGTATCGCGTACAACGAGGTTGCGCTGACGGAGGATGGAGCGCCGGACTGGTCGGCCATCGCGGCTGCCATTCAGCCGAACACGAAGGTGATCGGCATACAGCGTTCGCGCGGCTACTCTTGGCGGCCTTCGTTCACGGTGGAGCAAATCGGAGAAATGGTCCGATTTGTCAAAGAAGTGAACCCGGACCTGATCGTCTTCGTCGATAATTGCTACGGCGAGTTCACCGAGCTGCAGGAGCCGACGCAGGTTGGCGTCGATCTCATGGCCGGCTCACTCATCAAGAACCCCGGCGGCGGTATCGCCCCATCCGGAGGCTACATTGCCGGCCGGCGCGACCTTGTGGAGCTCGCCGCTTACAGACTGACCGCCCCCGGTATTGGGGGCGAAGTTGGTGCCATGCTCGGCGCCACACGAGCGATGTTTCAAGGGCTTTTCCTTGCCCCTCACTTGGTGGGGCAAGCTGTCAAGGGCTCGGTCTTCGCCGCCGCGGTGTTCGAAGAGCTGGGCTTCGAGAGCCATCCGCGATGGCAAACGCCGCGCACGGATCTGATCCAAGCGATCCGCTTCACGTCGGCGGATCACTTGATCACGTTCGTGCAGGGCATCCAGAAGGCGGCTGCCGTGGATTCGCACGTTGTGCCGGAGCCGTGGGATATGCCCGGCTATGAGCATCCCGTCATTATGGCGGCCGGGACATTCATCCAAGGCGGCAGTCTGGAGCTGTCCGCAGATGCGCCGATTCGTGAGCCTTACATCGCGTATTTACAGGGCGGTCTCACCTACTCACACTGTAAGTTAGGGGTACTAACAGCAATCCAACATATGGAAGACAAGGGATTGTTGTGAAAAATTAAGACTGTGAACAAACCTGACACTCCTTGACACATTCTTGTTACAAAGGTACAATAAGACTGAGGTATTTACTGACCAGGAGTGATTAGCATGAGTGATGAGATACGTAGAAATATGGCGTTATTCCCGATCGGGATCGTCATGAAGCTGACCGATTTAACCGCAAGACAAATTCGTTATTATGAGCAGCATGAACTTATTATTCCAGCTAGAACGGCTGGTAATCAACGTCTGTATTCGTTTAATGATGTAGAACGACTTCTTGAAATTAAAGATTTAATTGAAAAAGGTGTGAACATCGCTGGGATCAAGCAGGTACTTATCCCTGTCGATAAAGATTCAGAAGATGCAACGATTTTGAACGAACACACAGAAGTTAAGCGTAAAGAATTAACCGATTCCCAACTGCACAAAATGCTTAAGCAGCAGTTGATTGGCGGAGGTAAACGCCCTGATCAGGTTTCTCTGATTCAAGGTCAGCTTTCCAGATTTTATAAATAGCATTTCTTAATCGCTTGTAAATTGAGAGGAGAATGCACACGTGAGCTACAATAACAACTATTCCAAAGAAGATATCATACGCATTGCCAAAGAAGAAAATGTTCGGTTCATTCGTTTGCAATTTACGGACTTGATGGGAAGCATCAAGAACGTAGAAATTCCTTATAGCCAACTAGAAAAAGCTCTCGACAATAAGATGATGTTCGATGGTTCTTCCATTGAGGGTTATGTACGTATTGAAGAGTCTGATATGTATCTGTATCCTGATTTGGATACATGGGTTATTTTCCCTTGGGTAACCGAAAGCAAAGTAGCACGTTTAATCTGCGATATTTATATGCCAGATGGCAAACCATTCGCAGGAGATCCGCGTGCTATCTTGAAAAATGCGTTGAAACAAGCCGAAGAGATGGGCTTTACGGCTATGAACGTAGGTCCGGAACCAGAATTTTTCTTGTTCAAAACGGATGAAAAAGGCAATCCAACAACGGAACTGAATGACCAAGGTGGTTATTTCGATTTGGCTCCGATGGATTTGGGCGAAAACTGTCGCCGCGATATCGTGTTGACGCTTGAAGAGATGGGCTTCGAAATTGAAGCATCCCACCACGAAGTAGCGCCAGGTCAACATGAAATCGACTTTAAATACGCAGATGCGATTAAAGCGGCTGACCAAATTCAAACCTTCAAGCTCGTTGTCAAAACCGTTGCTAGACAGCATGGTCTGCATGCGACCTTTATGCCTAAACCTTTGTTCGGTATGAACGGTTCTGGTATGCACTGTCACCAATCGTTATTCAAAGGTGATGTAAATGCTTTTTATGAAGAGAACGATAAATTAGGTTTAAGTAATGTGGCTAGACATTATATGGCGGGTGTACTTCGTCATGCACGTTCTTTTGCTGCGATTACGAACCCTACTGTTAACTCTTACAAACGCCTTGTGCCTGGTTATGAAGCGCCTGTATATGTAGCTTGGTCGGCAAGTAACCGTAGTCCAATGATCCGTATTCCAGCATCCCGCGGTTTAAGCACTCGCGTTGAAGTTCGTAACCCGGATCCGGCTGCTAATCCTTACTTGGCTCTTGCTGTTATGCTTGCTGCCGGACTGGATGGCATTAAGAACAAAATGCAGCTTCCTCCTCCTACTGATCGTAACATCTATGTGATGACTGAAGAGGAAAGAGAGAGCGATGGCATTCCTACTTTGCCATTGAACTTGAAACAAGCGTTGGACGAGCTGCTTCGCAATGATGTGATTTGCGATACACTTGGCGAACATGCTTTGGCTCATTTCTATGAACTTAAAGAAATCGAGTGGGATATGTATAGAACACAAGTTCACCAATGGGAAAGAGATCAATATCTATCCCTTTATTAATCACTTAGCAAGTTGAATTTGATTTTGATGCAACAATTAGATACGAAAAGCCCGTCAGCCTTCAGGAATGTTTCTGAACTGATGGGCTTTTTCACGCGAAGGAGAACATGAGAATGATGGACAACTTTCAAATGAATTTGGAAAAGTATGCTGAACTTGTAATCAAAGTAGGGGTTAACCTCCACAAAGGTCAGGATCTGATGATAGAGTCGCCGATAGAATCCCTAGAATTGACTAGACTTATTGTAAAGAAAGCCTATGAGGCAGGGGCGAATTTTGTCCAAGTGCATTGGCAGGATGATGTGATTACTCGCAGTAGATTCGAACATGCCCATGATGAAGCTCTAGATTATTACCCAGAGTGGTATACGAATATGTTAGAACGCTTTGTAGAAAACGGTGGAGCTTTACTGAATATCAAAGTCCCGGATCCTGATTTGTACGCGGGTATTGATGCGAGCATGATTTCTAGGGCATCCAAAGCTATGGCTAAAGCTAGAGCAAAGTATCAGCAATATGTGAGAACAAGCAAGTTCAGTTGGTGCTTAATCAAAGCGCCTACGGTGGCGTGGGCATCCAAAGTGTATGCAGATTTGCCTGAAGAACAGCGGATCGATGCGATGTGGGAAGCAATTTTCCGGATAAATCGTGTTTATGAAGATGATCCGGTAGCGGCTTGGCGAGTTCATATGGATCAATTGAAGCGCGTTCGCAGCGTTTTGAATGGGAAGCAATATGAAGCGCTTCAATATCGAGCGGCAGGAACAGATTTGCGAGTTGAACTGCCGGAGGGCCACATTTGGCTTGGCGGAGATACGGAGAACGCAAGTGGAATACGATTCGTAGCGAATATGCCGACCGAGGAAGTTTTCACGATGCCTAAGCGAACAGGTGTTAATGGGACTGTGTCGAGCACCAAGCCATTAAATGTGAATGGTGCGCTCGTGGATCGGTTTTCGTTCAAGTTCGAGGACGGGAAAGTTGTGGATTATCAGGCGGAAGTCGGCTATGAGCATCTAGCTAGGTTGCTAGATATGGATGAGGGTGCACGGTATTTGGGAGAAGTTGCTCTTGTACCTTTTGACTCGCCGATCTCTAATCTTGACCGCATTTTCTACAATACGGGCATCGATGAAAATGCATCCTGCCATCTGGCCTTAGGCAGCTGCTACCCGATCAATTTGCAGGATGGCGTATCTTTTTCAAGTGAAGAGCTGAAAGCTCGAGGTGGGAACGCCAGTTTGATTCATGTGGATTTCATGATCGGGACGGCTGATCTTGAGATCGATGGTGTCCTTGGTGATGGCACCATTGAACCTATTTTCCGTCGTGGAAATTGGGCGATTGCATTTTAGTTGATAAATTAGGGGGAATTTAGCTTAATTTCAAGAATAGAAGTACTTCTGGGTTTATCAGTGGATAAAGTGAAGATAGCAGATGAAGATGGCAGAAGGAAAATGGAAGATAGAGGATAGAAGCTAGAGGAAAGAAGATAGAAAATAGAAAATAGAAAATAGAAGTCCCTAGAGACCGCTAATTTGTCCAAAAGTGTGGAAATATTAAGAATAGAAGTCTTTAATGACTCCTATTCCTTAAAGTGGAATCAAATAAGGCCAAATATTACCGAATAGAAGTCTCTAGAAGCTTCTATTTCCGCAAAATGCAAACTTTATCACGTAATAGCAGTCTCTAGAGACTCTTATCTGAATCCACAGTACAACCTTTTTGGCTATGACAGAATTAAAGCCCATTTCATTAACTTTGAATATCTATATTTGGATCGGTTGCCCCACTATCTTTTAAGTTTCTCAATTTGCTCCATCGCTCCATGTAATTTAAAAACTGTTTACATCGAAAAGAACCGAGGGGACTATTGTCCTCTCGGTTCTTTCTCATTGGTATTGTAGTAGAATAAGGGCTGTAGGGCTGTTACATATCCCGGAACAAACCAATGACACGGCCTAGTATCGTAACATGTTTCAAGAGGATAGGCTGCAATGCAGAGTTCTCCGGTTGAAGACGAATATGATCTTTTTCCTTGTAAAAGCGTTTCACCGTTGCTTCATCATCTTCCGTCATTGCAACAACAATGTCTCCGTTATTAGCGGTTTGCTGCTGCTTTACGATGACATAATCGCCATTATGAATACCAGCTTCGATCATACTGTCACCCATGACGCTAAGCATGAACACATTATTATCTCCTACCATGCTGACAGGAAGAGGGAAGTAGTCTTCGATGTTCTCTGTTGCTGTAATAGGAACACCTGCAGTTACTTTACCAACGAGAGGTACGCGAGCTACTGAAACCGCGAAATGCGTTTCAGCACCGTCAAGGCCTAGAATTTCAATAGCACGAGGTTTTGTAGGATCTCGACGAATCATACCTTTCTTCTCAAGACGCTCCAAATGACCGTGTACAGTAGAACTAGAAGCTAGTCCAACAGCCTCGCCGATTTCTCTAACGGAAGGCGGGTACCCCTTATCTTTCACTTCATTCTTAATGAATTCCAATATAGCTTGTTGACGCTGCGAAATCTTACTCAATAGTTATCACTCCAATACTGGGAATCATTACCCAAAGTATAACATAGAACCCGAGTTCGTACAAACATAAGTTCGAGAAAATGGTTGACTCAAACATGTGTTCGTGTTATTCTAATACCAGAACAAATGTTTGGGAGATGATTACTCATGTATATGGCTTATTCAAACACTAACACAACACACGCACCTCATAGATCTGCTAGCACATCCAAAGGGATGACATTTAATTCTAGTTACACTAAAGCGATTGTTCGCTTCATTCTATTAGCAGTTATTCTTGGTACTGTGTTTTCATTTGGTGCTATGGTTCAAGCCTATGCAGGGGATGGGGCTGCAAACGCAACAACTCCAGTTTCCGTGAAACCTATTAACATTACTCCGAAAGCTGTCGTACAAGATCAAGTCGTTATTCAACGAGGAGACACACTCTGGGATATTGCTTCCACTCATAAAAAAAGTGGTGAGAACGTTCGTTCGTACATGTATAAATTAAAGACAATCAATCATTTAACCACCAGCTCCCTGAAAGAAGGACAGGTTTTATTGCTTCCATAATTTCACTATGCTATTTTTAATAGACTCTAAATATGATGAGGCTTGGACATGTTCCTATGCCTCTTTTTGTTGTCTCTTGACATTCCTTAATAGGGATGGCAAAGTAGTACTCATATTGAATTTTTGACTGGGAGGATCATTATGAGTGACAACATGGAACAGAATATCGAACGTATTAACGAGCTTGCTCGTAAAGCGAAAACAGTTGGCTTAACTGATGCGGAAATCGATGAACGCAATGAACTCAGAAAGAAGTATATAGAAGCATTCCGTGGCAATCTTAAAGTTCAACTTGATTCCATCAAGTTTACGGACGAAGAGTAATCGCTGCTCATATAGATACAACATTCAAAAGGGGAAATGAATGATGACGTTGAAAGCCGTACTTTTTGATTTAGATGATACGCTTCTGTGGGATGATCGCAGCGTGCAGGAAGCTTTCGAAGCGACATGTGCTGAAGCTGCAAAGCACGCAACCGTGAATCCTGAAGAATTGGAAGCTTCTGTTCGTAAAGAAGCACGTTCTTTATATGAATCTTTTGAAACTTTTGCATTTACGAAAATGATTGGTATTAATCCCTTCGAAGGCTTATGGGCAAATTTCACACAAGGTGAGAATGAGAACTTTCGTAAGCTTGAGAAACTAGCGCCAGGATATCGTACGGAGTCTTGGACAAGAGGACTTGCGGCGTTGGGGATCGAGGATCGTGAGCTCGGGTATAAGCTTGGAGAACTATTTCCAGCAGAACGCCGACGCCGTCCTTACGTATATGAGGAAACGTTCCGAGTGTTGGACGCTTTGAAAGGCAGCTATCAATTGTTGTTGTTAACGAATGGTTCACCCGATTTGCAAAAGGAAAAATTAGCAGGTGTCCCAAATATCGCACACTACTTTGATCATATTGTGATCTCCGGTGAATTTGGTGTAGGTAAGCCAGCGGCATCCATTTTCAACCATGCTCTGGGACTACTTGGGATAGAAGCTGAGGAAGGAATCATGATCGGAGATAAATTGACAACCGATATCCTTGGTTCTGGCAGTGTAGGTATGCGCAATATTTGGATTAATCATCATGGGCTTCAAGGTGGAGATGAGATCGTTCCTGTGTATGAGGTTTCCCGTCTTCAAGATGTTTTACCGATTATTGCGAACGGATAATATGAAAGAAACAAAAACCCAACGGCTGCTTAGGACGTTAAGTCCAGCACTGTTGGGTTTTTGTTCGCATAATAAAAAATTAGGCTTTAGTAAATTCGGGATCATCAATGTTATAAGCAACCCAGCCGTCTTTTTCGATGAAGAGACGAACTGCTACGATTTCACGATTATCCATAAGTGTGAAGAAATGGTTCGTGTTCTCAGGAACTGAGATCACATCGCCTGGTTCAAGTTCAACGTCAAAATAGCCAACTTCGCTTTCGGATTTGATAATGAAAATTCCTCGTCCAGAAACGATCGCACGAATTTCATCTTCCGTATGTGTGTGTACTTGTTCGAATTTCTTCAGGAGCTCTTCGATGTTAGGCGTTGAATCGGAAAGCGCGATAACATCCCAAATTTCATAACCGCGTCTAGCAGCCAAATCACGAATTTCTTCTTCATAAGTACTAATAATTGCAGCTTTCTCTTCATCACTTAGAATGAATTTCTCACGCAGTGTTTCCGGAAGCTTGCTAGCATCCCAGTGTTCATAAACAACATTTTGACTATCCAAGAAGGCTTTGACCTGCGCTTCGCCTTCAATACGTTCATTCGTATTGCGAATTCTAATTTGTGCCACGGTGCATCCCTCTTTCTAAGTAAATATAATATTGGGATCTTTGACTTACGATCAAAGTCTCTCCTTTGAATTATAGTGGAAATACAGTTAGCTGTCGATGGTTGAACATAAGAATTTCCGATAAAACCTATAGGTAATAATGATAATTCAAATTCTTTTCATAGAAGCCGGATTCTGTTACACTAAAGCATAACATAATTTGTCGTTTTTTTTATTATCTATAGCTTTAGGATAAGTTGAAAGGGAGTCATGCAATGATCAAAACACCGATACAAGAGCAGCTTAAAAAGAAGATCATGATCCTAGATGGTGCCATGGGTACAATGATTCAGCAAGAGAACTTAACAGCTGAAGATTTCGGGAGCGATGATTTGGACGGATGTAATGAAATTCTTTGTGTTACACGACCGGATGTTATTCGCAAAATTCATGAAGCTTACTTCGCCGCGGGCGCTGATATGATAGAAACAAATACATTCGGGACCACGAGCGTGGTACTAGCGGAGTATGATTTGCAAGACCGTCATCGCGAATTAAATCTTGCGGCAGCCAAACTGGCAATCGAAGCGGCGAATAAATATTCGACACCGGAGTGGCCTCGTTATGTTATCGGAGCCATGGGTCCTACGACCAAGACATTGTCGGTAACTGGTGGAGTAACATTCGCTGGGCTCGAGGAGAGCTATTATGAGCAAGCGTTAGCTCTTGTTGAAGCGGGCGTGGATGCACTCCTTTTGGAAACTTCCCAAGACACTCTGAACGTAAAAGCTGGTAGTATCGGGATTCGCAGAGCATATGAAACATTGGGTGTTGAACTTCCGATTATGATCTCGGGAACGATTGAACCGATGGGTACAACATTAGCCGGGCAAAATATTGAATCCTTCTATATCTCTTTGGAACATTTGAAGCCTATTTCGATGGGGTTGAACTGTGCTACAGGTCCTGAATTTATGAGGGATCATATCCGAACATTGTCTGATATTGCTGGAACAGCAATTAGTTGTTATCCGAATGCCGGTTTGCCGGATGAGAATGGACATTACCACGAGTCTCCTGAATCTTTGGCTAAAAAGATGGCTGGATTTGCTGAGCAAGGCTGGCTCAATATTGCTGGTGGGTGCTGTGGGACAACGCCGGATCACATTCGTGCAATGGCGGAGACACTTTCTCAGTATAAGCCAAGAACGCAATATGGTACGCATTTACCTGCTGTCTCAGGAATTGAAACGTTATTTATTGAGCCTGAAAATCGTCCTATCATGGTTGGCGAACGGACCAATATTTCAGGTTCACGAAAATTCAAACGCCTGATTAAAGAAGGGAAGTTTGAAGAGGGCTCTGAGATTGCACGTAATCAAGTTAAGAACGGCGCTCACGTTATTGATATTAACCTGCAGGATACAGACATTGATGAGGCTTATGCCGTTGAAGAGTTCATGCAGCAGGTTGTGAAGAAAGTCAAAGTTCCGTTAATGATTGACTCGACATATGATCACATCATTGAGCTTGGACTTAAGTACTCCCAGGGAAAGGCGATCATCAACTCCATTAACTTGGAGGATGGTGAAACGAAGTTCGAAGGGATTTTACCGTTAATCAAACGTTACGGGGCTGCCGTTGTTTGTATTCTCATTGATGAACGAGGCCAAGCGGTTTCGCGTGAAGCGAAGATCGAAGTCGCGACGCGGTCTTACGAGCTTTTGACACAGAAGTATGGCATGAATCCTGAGGATATTATTTTTGATCCTAATATGTTCCCAGTTGGCTCTGGAGATCCGCAGTATATCGGTTCCGCCGTAGAGACGATTGAGGGTATCAAGCTGATTAAAGCTAAATATCCTGCTGCTAAGACGATTCTTGGCTTAAGTAATATCTCTTTCGGTTTACCGGATGCTGGGCGTGAAGTGCTGAATTCCGTCTATCTGTACCATTGTACGAAGGCAGGCCTAGATTATGCCATTGTAAATACAGAAAAACTGGAGCGTTATGCTTCTATCCCGGATACCGAACGTCAATTAGCTGAAGAACTTATTTATAATACGAATGATGAGACTCTGGCGCAATTCGTTGCCCATTTCCGTGAGAAAAAAGTGGAGAAGAAAGAGAAGATTTCGAATCTGACTCTGGAAGAAAGACTTGGCTCTTATGTCGTGGAAGGGACTAAAGAAGGGTTGATCCCTGATTTGGAAATTGCTTTACAGACTTATTCGCCGCTTGAAGTCATCAACGGGCCGCTCATGAAGGGGATGGAGGAAGTTGGACGCCTCTTTAATGGGAATGAACTGATTGTGGCTGAGGTTTTACAAAGTGCGGAAGTCATGAAGGCTTCAGTTAATTACTTGGAACCATTCATGGAGAAATCCGAAACAGCGGTTAAGGGGAAAATTATTCTAGCAACCGTTAAAGGTGATGTACACGATATCGGTAAAAATCTGGTCGAAATTATCCTTTCGAACAATGGTTATAAGATCATTAATCTTGGGATTAAAGTACCGCCGGAGCAAATCATTGAAGCCTATCGAAGAGAGCTGCCGGACGCGATTGGTTTATCTGGATTGCTTGTGAAATCGGCTCAACAAATGGTTATCACAGCCCAAGATTTACGTACGGCAGGTGTTGATGTACCGATTCTGGTTGGCGGTGCTGCTCTAACACGTAAATTTACCAAAACGCGTATTCAGCCTGAATATGAAGGTGTTGTTCTTTATGCAAAGGACGCGATGGATGGGCTGGATATTGCTAACCGACTGAGTGACCCTGAACAACGCCAACGTCTCATTCAAGAGCTGAGAGAGAGCTTGGAGTCCGACGTGATGGATACCGGTAAGAAGGAAGAAAAACTGCCGCAGCTCACACGTGTGAGTTCGTCTGCTGTATCCAAGGATCTTCCTGTGCAAGTGCCGCAGGATACAGAGCGCCATATCATGAGGGATTACCCGATTAGTCATCTAATGCCTTATGTCAACATGCAGATGCTGCTTGGACATCATCTTGGTTTGAAAGGTAAAGTAGAGCAACTGCTTAGCGATAAAGATACGAAAGCCCTTCAGCTGAAGGATACCGTGGATTCAATTCTATATGCAGCACAGCATGATGGGATTATCAAAGCCCACGGGATGTACCGTTTCTTCCCAGCACAATCCAGCGGTAACGATGTCATCGTGTATGACCCGCAGGATCAAAGTAAAGTGCTTGAAACCTTCACTTTCCCGCGTCAGGATAAAGAACCTTATCTTTGCTTATCCGACTACCTGAAGTCAGTAGAAAGCGGGCAAATGGATTACGTTGGTTTCTTACTTGTTACGGCAGGGCATGATATTAATGAATTGGCTAAAGAATGGCGGGATAAAGGGGATTATTTGAAATCCCATGCCCTTCAAGCCACGGCACTGGAAATGGCTGAAGGATTTGCCGAGCGGATTCATCACATCATGCGAGATGTATGGGGGATAGCCGATCGTGTAGATATGACAATGCAGGAGAGATTTGGGGCCAAATATGTCGGACAACGGTTCTCCTTCGGTTACCCGGCATGTCCGAATCTCGAGGATCAAGCGAAATTGTTCAACCTGCTGAAGCCAGAGGATATTGGCGTAGAGCTAACGGAGTCGTTCATGATGGAGCCGGAAGCATCGGTTTCAGCGATCGTATTTGCTCATAAGGAAGCTCGTTACTTCAACGTAGGATAGAAAGTTTATGTATAAAGCGAGGCAGCTTGTGCGAACTACATTGGTTCGTCGGCGTCCTCGCTTTACATTTTGGCATCGTGATTTTAGATAGAATGGAGTTTAGATCGTGGACTTGTATTTTTTGGGTACGGGGGCGGGAATGCCTTCCAAACAACGAAATGTCACCTCAATCGCTTTAAACCTGTTGGATGAACGTGGAACCTACTGGCTGTTCGACTGTGGAGAAGGGACGCAGCAGCAGATTCTGAACTCTCCAGTGAAATTGGGACGAACGGAGATGCTTTTCATCACGCATCTGCATGGGGATCATTTGTATGGTCTACCTGGTTTGTTGACGAGTCGTTCCTATTTAGGAGGGGATACACCTCTTATGCTGTATGGACCCCGGGGTCTCAAGAGCTTTGTTGAGACGGCGCTCTCCGTAAGCGGGGCTCATTTAACGTATACGCTGCAGATCGTGGAAATCGAGGAAGAAGGACTGATTTTCGAAGATGAAAGCTTCCAAGTCGAGACGGCACGACTAGAGCATCGTATCGAATGCTTCGGTTTCAGGATCGTAGAGAAGGATCAACCAGGCAAGCTTATGCAGGAAAAACTAACGGAACTCGGCATACCAGCAGGTCCGCTGTATGGTAAATTGAAGCAAGGCCAATCCGTCCAGTTGGAGGATGGTCGTACGCTTCATGGGATTGATTTTCTAGGAGCGCCGATACCTGGACGCATCGTCGTAATTCTTGGGGACACGCGCTACTGCAGCGGAGCTCAGCACTTGGCACGAGGCGCTGATGTACTTGTGCACGAGGCTACATTCGCCATGGATAAGCAGGAGCTTGCGTATTCGTTTGATCATGCCACTTCAATTGACGCGGCAAGAACTGCTCAGGAAGCGGGAGCGAATGCGCTGATCATGACGCATATAAGCTCGCGATACCAGGGGGATGCCGTAATGGAGCTTTTGTTAGAGGCTCAGAAGATTCACAGCAATAGCTATATAGCTAAAGATTTCTGGAGCTTTGAAGTACCGCGCAAAGGGTAAAAAAGAAAAGCCTCATCCAATTATGGAAGGGGCTTCTCACTTTTCTTATCTGTTCGTTTCGTCTTTTTTCTCCTCGATGAAACCGCTGATGCTTTCTTTGCGGCGTTCATTCTTGGATTCGATGCTTTGTTTTTCCTCGGCAGTTATTTCATCAGCATGTTCGTCCAAGTAGTCCTCAGCTTCGTGCAGATTGGCTATCGTATGATCGATAGCGTTCTGCAAACGGGCTGGATTATCTTCGCGATTGTCTGGCTTTGCCATAGTATTTCTTCCCTCCCTTGAGGCGATAGATTGACATCCTGTTATACGATTCCACAAGGTCAATCAGATTATTCACTTTTTAAGAAGTCAATTTCCCTGATTTCCCTCATACAATAAACAAAATCCCATGTCAACCGAGGTGATCATACTTGGAAATTACACTTGCCGAAGTGCTGCTTTCTATTTTTATGTCCTCGATTTTTTTTGTTATGTTTAGGGAAATACGAAATTATTACAGAGACTCAGGATAGTGCTGCTCGCAGCTGGAATGGAGAATTGTTATGCTCGGCTTTGCTATATTACTAGGCTTTAATTTCTTAGGTTATGTGATTCAGTTGAGCCTGCACCTGCCGCTACCAGGCAACGTGATCGGGCTCATTCTTTTTACCGCGGCTTTGTTTACTAAGCTCGTCAAGCTAACTTGGGTGGAAGAAGCGGCTTCACTGTTAACGAGGCATATGATGCTCTTTTTTATTCCTTTTACGGTTGGCGTACTAGCATTTATTCCGATCATTGGAGCTAATTGGCTTGCCATTTGCGGCGGGACTGTCGGAGCAACGGTGGCTGTACTTGTAGTAACAGGTTGGGTATCGTCAAAGATAGGACAGGAGAGTGCTAAACATGGCGAATAGCATACTGCAGCATCCATTGTTTGGTCTTTCTCTAAGTGTAATCAGCTATGCGTTAGCCAATTTGTTGTACCAAAGATGGCGGTTTATGCATCCTCTTTTTAGTTGTACGGGGTTCATTATCATTGTACTTGTAAGTTTTCGTATTCCTTATGAGGACTTTAAACGAGGGGCTGACGTGCTAACGCTTTTATTAGGGCCTGCAACAGTTGCGTTAGGTGTACCTCTTTACAAATACAGAGAATTGATACGTAGAAATTTGGCGCGTGTCTTGATAAGTGTTCTAGCGGGTTCTATTACGGGCATTGCAGCAAGTGCCGTCATTGTGGGGTTATTGGGAGGAAGCCAGTCCATTATCCTAAGTATGCTTCCCAAATCGGTAAGCTCAGCCATCTCTATTGAAATAGCCGCGCGGTTAGGCGCGATTCCTGAATTAACAGCGGTATTAACCACTTTAACTGGGCTGCTGGGCAGTATGTTTGGTACTCGGATCTTGCGTTGGTTTCGAATTAGAGATGATATCTCGATTGGCATTGCAATTGGGACAGCGGCTCATGGCATTGGAACAGCCAGAGTATTCAAGGATTCTGAACAGCAGGGTGGATTTGCTGGATTATCCATGGGGATTTGTGGGATTATGACTTCGATTTTATTTATACCCATTTACATGTGGTTAAAATAGTGCCGTACATGTTGAGGAACAGAGCTCGTTATAAGAGCTCTGTTCTTTTTTGCATCCAAAAATATGGAAAGTAGTGAGTCATTCACGAAATATTACAAATTCTTAATAACACGAAAACGAACACTTAATAATCCTCTGCTAACCTTGAGTTATAAGACTCCAGTTGAAAGGCGTGAGGAAGATGAGTGGACCACTTCTGAATACGGCGCCCCAGCATGCCAAGCTGTCGGTAAGGCTTGCAAGCAGCGCACAAGAGATTGAGCAGGCTATGCGACTTAGGTATCAAGTTTTCGTCGAGGAAGAGAAGAACATGAGGATGCTGAATGAGCAGGGGCTTGAACAAGACGTCTACGATGCTTACTGTGATCATCTCATTGTGAAAGATATCGAAACCGAGCAAGTGATCGGTACTTATCGGTTGCTTCCTGGGGATCGAGCTTTGAGCGGGATTGGATTTTATTCCGAAACTGAATTTGATCTTACTGCCTATTCAGATTTGAAAAGTCAAACGCTGGAGCTTGGACGGAGCTGTATTGCTCCCGAATATCGTGGTGGAAAAGCAATTCAACTCCTTTGGGAAGGTATTGCTGGTTATATTAGCGAGCGGAATTATACACATTTAATTGGTTGTGCGAGTGTGCATGTGGGTGATCTGGAGGAGCTCAATTTGATCTACTCGATGCTGCGCCATAAGCAGGTGATAACAGACCGATTCGGTATTGAACCGCTTGCCACGCATCGTATCCCAGGCCTTGCTCGAATGGAAATTGATGGCAATGAAAAAGAGCTGTTCCGTAAACTGCCGCCTCTGATGAAAGGCTATCAATGGCTTGGAGCGGAGATTGGCGGAGACCCGGCATATGATGAGCTGTTTGAGACCGTAGATTTCTTTATTGTTTTACAAAAAGATCGCGTTACACGTCGATATAAACGCCACTTTCTGACTACTTAAGTAGGAAAGGAGGACTTACCTTGTATGAATGGATTTCCAAGCTGACATTGAATGAACGTAGGTTACTTCGCATCGAGAGAGTGCTTCGCGTTTTTCCCATATGGATGATGTCGGCTGCTTGTTCTATGTTAGCGGTTGTGCTTTATAGGGCATTCCGAAAAGGGTTTCTAAAGCGAGTGGAACACAATTTAATAGATTTACTTGGTGAAATGCCTAAGAGCTCATTAAAGGCTATCTCCAAGCATTATGTTCAAAATGTAGTGTTTACGCTTTATGAAATTCTTTTCCTTTCTGCTCGGTTGAAAAAGCTTCATGCTAATCACTTTGACGTGCAAGGTGAGGAACATCTGGAGGATGCACAGCGACAAGCGAAGGGAAAGGGATTCATTGTCTATGCACCGCATGTTGGCAATTTTTTCAACTATTATTGGTATTTGACTAAGAAATTCGATTGCTTAACGGTGGCTTCAGCGGGAAGTCCCGAACTTAAACCTCTGTATATGAAGTTCGCCGCTATGGGCTGTAATGGCTTAGATTACGATAGTGTCCCCCCATTGGAGCTATATCGTACATTGAAAAAGCATGTGCAGAGCGGAGGGATTATTTTCATCCTTGGTGACTTCTGGAGACCGACATTTCCTTTATCCAGGCTATTTGGCCGACTAACTCGTACACCTGAAGGTGCAGCCATGATAGCGCTTGAGCATCGTGTGCCAGTTGTACCTTTCTACGGATATCGCGTTCAAGGGTTTAAACATCGGTTAGTTTTTGGATTCCCAATGCGTTTACACGAACAATTTGAGCGTTCAGGACGTTCAGGACGTTCAGAACGTGCAGAGGCTAATTTGCTATTGAATGCGTTCATGGAGCGTGTTATCCGTGAGCAGCCTTCGGCATGGTTTTATTGGTTTAATGTTCATGAACGATGGGAGAAGGCTCCATCATTAGCTGCCGATAACACAAGTAACGATGCGATCGGGAGTATAGATTTGACCGCGGAAGCAGCAGGATGACTCACACAACGACCAAAAGGATTGGTGATCGACACATGGACACAGGAAGCCACTTATTGTTCGGCGTCACGTTAGCGGGATTGGCTTGTTTGGAACCGGCTGTTGCGCAGGAACCTGCGCTGGCTCATGCCATACTTGCAGGAACACTCATTGGTTCGCATGCCCCTGATTTTGACACCTTTGCACGTCTGAGAGGATATGCGAATTACGTTCGTGTACATCGCGGAATCACACATTCGTTGCCGGCTTTGTTCATTTGGCCAATCCTTCTAAGTCTGCCCCTTGCTGCCATGTTTGGTGTGTGGGAGCATCTGATTAGCTTATATCTATGGACTTTTGCAGCTGTCGTGTTCCACGTATTTCTGGATTTGTTCAATGTGTATGGCGTTCAGTGCTTCCGTCCATTTTCTCAGAAATGGTTCCATCTTGACACCCTCTGTCTCTATGAACCATTCTTATTTGGTCTTCATGGCGTTGGTGTCCTGCTATGGTTGTTCATTTGGCATGGAAATGGTGGCAGTCATATCGGAGAAATGTTCGCTTTGATGTATGCGGCAACCTTCCTCTATATTGCTATAAGATCCTCGCAGCGCAATCGATTCGTTAAGCTCGTAAAAAGAGAATTGAACCTCGCAGATGGCATCTGTCATCTCATTCCGAGCCTAAGTTGGTTTGGGTGGCAGTTTGTTCTTGAGGGTAACAAATGCTTCTATCTAGGAGAGATTAGGCATGGTCGCGTAATGATTCAAGAGGAGTACAGCAAAGCGGATTACAATCAGAACGATTCTCATCCTATTGTTCAGGCTACCATGGCCACGGATGGCGTTCGCGCCTTCTTGCATTTCGCGCAACGGATTCACGTGTGTTGGAAAGAGAAGAACGACGGCTATGAAGTGCAGTGGCGCGATGTGCGCTTTTGGCACAAACGCAAGCTCCCTTTCGGCGTTAATGTGCTGCTGGACCGGGATATGAATGTGGTCAGCGACACGCTCGGTTGGGATAAGAAGGCTTGGGATCCGCCGTACGTTTGATAGATTTAAAATGAATGGACAAAGTTGAATATTCTTATAAAAAGAAAGAACACCTCATGACACGATTTCACTCGTGATGAAGTGTTCTTTTTTCATAAACTTAAAGGGTCTGACCAAAATCTCCACCGAATAAAAGTTCACTTAACTCTCGTCTGCTTGATGGGATTTCGCGTTCTTGGAACTTCTCATCGAGAGCGCTGACGGGGCCGCGGTAACCAATGGCGATAACAGCATGAATATCGTACTCTTCAGGGATTTGAAGGGCTTCACGGGCTTGATTTCGATCGAATCCGCCCATAGCGTGAGTGATTAGACCTTGATTGTTGGCTTCTAGGGCGAGGTAGCCCCAAGCTGTACCAGCATCGAACGCGTGACTTGGGTTATCGCCGCCTTTTGGCGTTTTGGTATGTGAAATGACAAGGGTGAGGACGGGAGCTTTTTCGCACCATTCTCGGTTGCCGGGCATAATGAAGTTGTAGAATTTGGCTCTTTGCTCGGGTGTCCGGGCAATAATGAAGCGCCATGGCTGCAAGTTGCTACTGGAAGGTGCCCACCTAGCGGCTTCAAAAAGACTAAGGAGAACATCTTCTGTCACTTCTTGGTCGGTAAAGGAGCGTGGCGACCACCGTGTTAGGAATTGGGGATTGATTTCGTGGTCAGGTTGACGATGGGATTCGACTTCAGCAGGTAAAGAAGTTGTCATTATGAATTCCTCCTTATTTTGTAATCTTCCTAATATTACCTGATTTCAAAGTGGATTACGAGTTTCTGAAATTACCCTTTAATTGTATGGGTATTCATGAATATGGCAAAACTAGTTGTTATGAAATGAAGGACCAAGAAGAGGTGCGAGTAACCGTGAATTTTACTAGTCATGATGTAATTATCATTGAAAGAGCGCTAAGAACAGCAATGAAACATGATAGGGAAGAGCATCGTTCAAGAGATTATCATGAAGTTTTGCTCAAAATGCAAGAAAGTGCGGAACAAGCCCTTCGTGTGAATGCTCAGCTTGCCAGCGCCGATCATGACGGAATTCGGTATGATTATGATGATTCATCCGATCTTATGTAGACATACGAACGTATTAAAGAGGCCCTAGTAAATAAATGGGGCTTTTTTATTTTGTGTGAGACGTTTATAATAGGGGAACAATCGTTCTATGCGGAGTGGTGAAAATATGATAAGAAAAAAATCCCTATCGGATTTAATACAAGGATTAAAAAGTAATGAAAATATAGTTAATTGGCATGAAGTTGAACCGCAAGAAGCAAAGACCCGTTCAATGCCTGAAAGCGTAGACCTAAGAATAAAGGCTGCATTAGCTCAAAGAGGAATAGAACAGTTATACACTCACCAGCACACAGCTTATGAAACTGTACGTAAAGGTGAAAATATCGTTGCTGTTACTCCAACTGCTTCAGGTAAAACACTTTGTTATAACCTTCCCGTATTACAGGCAGTAGCCGAAGACGACGGAAGCCGTGCACTTTACCTATTCCCAACGAAAGCCCTAGCGCAAGATCAAAAAAGCGAATTAAACGAAATCATTAGTGAAATGGGCATTGATATTAAAAGCTTTACATATGACGGCGATACTGCCCCAGCAATTAGGCAGCTTGTAAGAACAGTAGGGCATATTGTAATTACTAACCCAGATATGTTACATTCCGCAATCCTTCCCCATCATACGAAATGGGTCAGTTTATTTAGTAATCTTAAATACATTGTCATTGACGAACTACATACGTACAGGGGCGTTTTCGGCAGCCATGTAGCAAATGTTATACGTAGATTACAACGAATCTGCAAATTTTACGGCAGCAATCCACTTTTCATTTGCACGTCTGCAACTATAGCAAATCCGAAGGAACTAGCTGAACAGCTTACAGGAAAGCCTATGCGGCTAATTGACGATAACGGCGCACCAAGGGGAAGGAAGCATTTTGTTTTCTATAACCCGCCAATTGTAAATAAGTCGTTAAACATTCGGAAAAGCGCAACAGTAGAAGTAAACCAGTTAGCCAAAGAATTTTTATCAAATAAAGTACAGACCATTGTTTTTGCCCGCAGTCGGGTAAGAGTTGAGTTAATACTAAGTCACCTACAACAACTAGTAAAAAATGAACTAGGGGCTAAATCCATTAGGGGATACCGGGGCGGCTACTTACCGAATCAACGCCGGGAAATTGAAAGAGGATTAAGGAACGGGGAAATTTTAGGCGTAGTAAGTACGAATGCTTTAGAACTTGGGGTAGACATTGGGCAGCTGCAAGTCTGTATCATGTCGGGGTATCCAGGGAGCGTCGCTAGTACATGGCAGCAAGCAGGCCGGGCTGGAAGACGGCATGGGGAAGCCCTGGTCGTTATGGTTGCCAGCAATACCCCTATAGACCAGTATCTCGTCTTAAATCCCGAATACTTTTTCGAACGTTCCCCGGAATCGGCAAGAATTAACCCGGAAAATTTATTAATCCTGGTAGATCATTTACGATGTGCAGCGTATGAACTTCCTGTGAAAATTGGGGAAGAATTCGGTCCATTGGAGATAACAGACATACTGGAATACCTAGTAGAAGAAAGGGTACTTACACATGCTGGGGATTCGTTTTACTGGGCCAGTCAGTCATTTCCTGCCCATGAAGTAAGTCTTCGGTCCGCAGCGCAGGAAAATGTAGTTATTATCGACCAGTCCGACGTAGCGAACGTAAAAATTATCGGCGAGATGGACAGATATAGCGCCATGACCCTTTTGCACGACGAAGCTATCTATCTACATGAGGGAGTACAGTTTCAAGTAGAAAAATTAGACTGGGAACATAAGAAGGCATACGTACGGGAAGTCGATGTAGAGTATTACACCGACGCGAACCTGGCAGTAAAGCTAAAAGTCTTATCTATAGACCGAACGGGAAAAAGGCGAACAACGTCAATTCATTTCGGCGACGCTGCAGTTAATGTTATGGCAACCATGTTTAAAAAAATCCGTTTGACCAGTTTCGAAAATATTGGATACGGCCCGATTAAGCTTCCGGAAGAAGAACTCCATACCAGCGCGACCTGGGTAGAAATAAATGAGGTTGACCCGGCTTTAGAAACAAAAACACTAGAGCAGCTATTAATGGGAATATCCAATGTAATAAGGCATATCGTACCCATTCTTGTCATGTGCGACCGTAGCGACATTCACGTAGTTTCACAAATAAGGGCAGAACATTCGCAGCTGCCTACGATATTTATATACGACCATTACCCCGGCGGTATCGGATTAGCGGAAGACGTATATAAACGATTCGACGAAATAAAAGAAGCAGCCAGAAACTTAATTCGAAAATGCCCCTGTGAAGATGGCTGCCCTTCATGTATTGGAACTGAAATAGAAGGGATGGACGCAAAGAAAAAATCCCTTCTTTTAATGGAGGGATTATAAATGCGTGGTTCTGTAGCCTACTACATAAAAATCCGTTTGAAAAAGAATTGGAACATAGGTTTCGGTCCTATTCGGTTGTCGCATCTGGCTCCGCTGTATTTGATGTGCAATCCGATGGACATTCGGGTTGTTCCGCAGCTCGAAGGCGGTGCCCGATGAGCGGGCTCCGTGAGAGGCTGGGCCGCCTGCGGGGACCTTCGGCGGCTCAGGTTGCACCGCCGACCCTGCCTGTGGCAGACGGCGAGTGGGCGCAGCTCGGCGCCCATGTAGAAACGAGCCCAGCCGGCTCGTTCGTCATGCGGCGCCGTGTGTACGGCGCGGACAGCGTGCACGGCAAGTATCGGCTGCGGGAGCTGGCCGATGTTGCGCAGCAGCTGTCCTGCTTTCACGACCGTGACGCCGTCGTCCGGCTCGAAGAGCTGCTCTTCTTCGACACCGAAACGACCGGACTCGGCGTTGGTGCAGGCAACGTGCCGTTCATGGTCGGCATCGGCTTTTATACCGGTGAGCTGTTCACGGTAGAACAGCTCTTGATTCGCAACCCAGCGGAAGAGCATGCTATGCTTGTTTACTTGCAAGAACTGCTCGACCGCTTCACGCATATCATTTCCTACAATGGCCGAACGTTCGATTGGCCTATTCTAAAGAATCGCTATGTTCTTAATCGACTCCAATTGGACGATGGGAAGCTGCTTCAGCTTGATCTCCTTTACCCCTCGCGAAGCCTGTGGCGAAACACGCTGCCATCTTGCCGTTTGAGCAAAGTTGAAGAGAGCAGACTAGGTTTTGAGCGAGTAGATGATGTGCCGGGGTCCATGGCACCCGCTTTATATTTTCAATATTTGGCGGAGAAAAATCCATCCGTACTTGAAGGTGTGTTCGTTCATAATGAGCACGATATCGTTACTTTAGCTGCACTTGCTATACATTTCGGCAAATTAGTGAGTGGAGAAATTGAACTTGATCCCGAACTCGAACTAGAAGAACTGTTCCGAACAGGTGTATGGCTAGACAAAATGGGCCGTTCTGCAATTTCAGAGAATTACTTCGATATATTGTTTGCTAGGTTAATGAATGATCTGGAATCATCTAATCCAGCTGATCAAGAATCAGCCATTCTTCTATTAGCTGCCTTTTACAAGAAGAATGGTGAATATCTTCGCGCAGTTGAATTATGGAACCGCTGGATCGTTATCAAAAACGCGAGCATTGCGCTTCATTTGGAGCCTTATTTGGAGCTAGCGATGTATTACGAGCATCGAGAGAAGAACTTTGCTCAGGCGATATTTTACGCTGAGGAAGCTTGGGCGAAGCTCTGGCGCCGCCGTTCGCTTCATCGTGGAGATAAAAGGCAAAACGAGGTCGAGGAAGCACTGGAGAAACGAATCCGCCGATTGAAAAGTAAGTTGAGGAAAACGGAAACTCATTCGTTTGAGATGACATCTCCTGCTTTGAAGAGTAATAACACATCGACAGCGAAAACCAAAACCAAAACACGCAAAGTAAAGCCGATTTACGTTAGTGAAGGCCTAATTTAAAGGGATGGACGCCAATACTTAGAATCCTTGTGAGTAGTTAGATAAGAGCTTCTAGAGACTGCTAAATTTCATTTTTCATCAATGAGCCTAGAAATAGAAGCTCCTAGAGGCTCCTAATTTAAGCATTTTCACTAGTTTTGATAGCATCCTCAAGACGAAGGACCTTCTATGTTTTGAAGGTAGTTCCGTTTACTTTCCCAGTCATTTGGATATACAAGGAAGAAAACGGCAAGGAGAGTGTGCCATGCCCGAACTTCCAGAGATGGAAACGTATCGTCAGCAGTTGACGCGATTGATCCAAGGTGCGCCAATCACAGGGGCGGAAGTTACGCGTCCGAAATCATTAAATGTGGAGCCAGATAGTTTCATTCGTAAGCTAACCGGAAACCGTATTGTACGAATAGATCGCAGAGCTAAACATTTGCTATTTCATTTGGAATCAGGTGAAGTTTTGTTATTGCACTTAATGCTTGGTGGTTGGATGTTCTATGGCACGGAGGAAGAGAAGCCGGACCGGACAACGCAGGTTGTGATCCATTTTGGCACGAAGCACTTATATTTCATCGGATTGCGGTTAGGATATTTGCACATGCACACACTGCCTGAGGTTGATCTGCTTTTAGGCAAGCTTGGGCCTGAGCCACTGGATTCCAGTTTTACTTTTAAACAATTCCAGCAGGTATTGAAAAGTAAGAAAAGCAACTTGAAATTATCCTTTGTTGACCAATCGTTTCTTTCGGGGATCGGGAACTGCTATTCGGATGAAATCTGCTTTTATGCGGGCATTCTTCCCATTCGTAAACTGTCCTCACTGACTGAAGAAGAGCAAAATCGCTTATTTCAAGCCATGCGCTCGGTTCTTCTCGAAGCTATTCAATTCGGTGGATATATAGACGAGCCTCTGTTTGTAGGGGACCGTTTGACGGGGCAATTTGATGCTATGTGTCGTGTGTATGATCGAGAAGGGGAGCCTTGTTTGCGCTGTGGACATCCTCTAATAAAGACAGAAGTTTCGAGTCGCAAATGCTTCTACTGTGCTAATTGTCAAGCGTGAAAGGGCTGATTCATAATGTTTATTGGCGCTCATGTTAGTACGCGTGGCGGTTATTTAGGTGCGGCCAAAACCGCTCTGTCTATAGGGGCAAATGCATTTCAATACTTTCCCATGAACCCGCGCAGTCTTTCTACCAAATTAGTTAATCAAAGGGATACAAACGCATGCGCGCAATTTTGCCAAGAACACGGCATCTTGTCGATAGGACACGCTCCTTACCCCCTGAATCCCGCGGCTGATGAGGTTGAACGCGAGCATATGATAAAGCTTTTGAGGAATGGTTTGGAAATTACGGATGCCTGTGGTTCGGTAGGATTAGTGGTGCACTTTGGAAAATATATTGGAAAAGACCCGTTACAAGGCTATAAAAATATAATACAATGTTTGAATAGCGCTGCTCAGGGATATGAGGGTTCTTCTTTGATTTTACTTGAGAATCAAGCTGGTGAAGGTGCTCAGCTGGGGCTAACCATGGAAGAAATGGTTCAAGTGCGCAAACTTAGTGAAACTCCAGATAAGATTGGATTTTGCATGGATACGTGTCATGCATTTGCAAGTGGTTTATGGCAGGGGCATAATTGGTTAGAGCTTGAGACCAAGGGTACACAGCTTGACTATTTCCCGCATCTGAAAGCTGTTCATTTGAATGACTCCGTCCATCCTTATGGTTCCCGCCGAGATCGCCATGCGAATATTGGGGCTGGTTATATTGGCCGAGAGAATATACAGCAGATGCTAAGTTCTTCCTTTTTGAAGCAAATTCCAATCGTTCTTGAAACAGGTTCAGGAAGTGACGGTACACATGCTCAGGAAATTGCACTGGTGAAATCTTTAATTACTAGTACTTGATTCATTCCATCATGAACAGGAAAGGAAATCCGATCATGATTCATGTATACTTAGATGACTTGCGCCCTTGTCCCCAAGGATTTACTTTAGCCAAAGATGTTAAAGAATGCATTTTACTGCTTCAGGAGTTTGATGTTGATATTTTATCGTTAGATCATGATTTGGGTTGGACTACGATGGAGACCGGCATGGACGTCGTCATTTGGTTGACTCAACAGCTTAAATTTCCTAAAACGATTTATATTCATACTTCTAGTCCCTCGGCCTGTACGGCTATGTATCAAGTGCTTTACACGGCCAAACCCGAAGGGATGAGTCTATACCCTCACCGAATTCCTGACGATTTGCTCATGCAGATTGCACAAGGGACTTATAAGAGTGAGCCGTAGTCAGAAAGGAATCGACCGCAAATGATCCATTTATCCGGTATTCATTTTATTAGAGAAGAACGTCATATTTTACAGGATGTGAATGTACACATTCAGCCAGGTGAACACTGGGTATTGTTAGGCCGTAATGGTTCAGGAAAGACAACATTGCTTGAAATGATGAATGGATACGAGTTCCCGAGTCGGGGAACGGTAGACGTGCTGGGCAATCGATATGGTCAATGTGATGTGAGGGAAGTTCGTAAAAAAATCGGCTATATTTCACAGTCTTTATTCGAAAAATTGAACCTGAGTGACCCTGTCCTCGAGGTTGTCGCTACTGGTGAATATGCCTATTTACGGTTTTATCAGGAAATACCGCAAGAGGTGAAAGATCGTGCTCTAGTCATGTTGGAGCGTGTTCGCATTCCACATTTGGCTCATCAGCCTTTAGGAAGTCTTTCACAAGGAGAACGTAAAAAAGTCATGCTTGCCAGATCGCTCATGATGAAGCCTTCCATTCTCATTATGGACGAACCAGCGGCTGGTCTAGATTTATACGAGAGAGAACGTTTTCTTACAGATATCAACGACCTCAGCAAGCAAAACATTACGGTCGTATATGTGACGCATCATATCGAAGAAATAATCCCTTTATTTACACATGTTGCTATCATTGAACAAGGTGAAATCATTGCTGCAGGGCGCAAAGAAGAGGTACTGACTCCGGAACATATTCATCGAGCTTTTGGGATCGAAATCACGTTGGAATGGTTCCAAGAACGACCATGGATTAAGGTTATTGAATCAAGATAGAAGATTACATAAAGGATGCGGCTATGACACATTTAACGACATATATTGGTACCTCAAATCACGGGTTCGCTCAATATGCACAAGATGAAATTCGTAAATTATTTCCATTAACTAAGTTTACTTTGTTGGTGCCGACAGAGGTGTTTTTATTCGAAGTGCCTGAGGGTACAGATGATACGATCACAACGCTTAAAGAGCAGGAGCCTATGTTTCTTAGGCATGTTCAGCCTGTGAGTCAAGATTGGGATTTGAGCCGAACGGATGCGGATATCGAACATCTCAAGGCTTGGCTAAGAGAAGCCATTACTTCAGGGCTTATTAGCTCAGGCGAGAAAATAGCCACCCAAGTGCGCAAAGAAGAGCGGGCGGATGTACCTTATGCACCTTTCACCGTCAAGGCTGCTTTAGATGAAATATTGGTTTCAGAGATTCAGGCAGAACCCGTAGTTCGGTATGCGGATCAAATCATTTCCGTGTATGTTAGCGCCAAGAAGCTATTCGTGGGGCTATCCAAGCCTGCCGACAATTTGTCGGATTGGTCAGGCGGTGCGATCCGATTTATGAAGGAAGAGGATCAAATCTCGCGTGCCAAATTCAAGCTTTTGGAAGCGGAACAACGATTCGGTATTGATTTCAGTGTTGCTCGTACGGCACTCGATATTGGTGCGGCCCCTGGTGGATGGACATCGTTACTTTTGGAGCGTGGCTTGCGTGTTACGGCTATTGACCCTGCTTCCATGAGTCCCAGACTTCAAGGTAACCGTCTTCTCACGATTCTTAAGAAAAATGCTGGCGAAGTAAAGCTGCGGGAAAATGAGTTTGATTTGCTCGTCTGTGATATGAGCTGGGACCCACGTCAAATGGGTCGTTTAGTCGCTGATTTGCTCTATTCCTTACAAAGTGGGGGAACGGCAATCATTACGGTCAAACTCATGCACAAAAAACCGTTCCAAACGGTTCGTGATATTTTGAAGATTTTGGAGCCGACGCTATTTCTGCTTAAAGCCAAACAATTGTTTCACAATCGGGAAGAATTGACACTTTATTTGCAAAAGACGTAGAATGTGGAAAAAAATGTAGATTTTTAAAGAAGGCCCTCTTATAATCAAGGTAAATCTTACCTGATAAGGGGGTCATTTATTTATTGATGAGTAAACAAAGCTTGATTGGAACATGTATTGGTGGAAGATATCGAATTGGAGATTTGCTCGGTCAAGGTGGAATGAGTCATGTTTATTTAGCAGAAGATTTGAAGCTGAAAGGGAAGAAATGGGCAGTGAAAGAATGTTTGCCTTTAGAAGCCGATGATATGACTCTCTTCCTGGAAGAAGCGGAAATGCTCGCTAGGCTACAGCACCCACAGCTGCCGCAGTTAGTTGATTATTTTACAACCGAGGATGGAAAAGGCTTCTTGGTAATGGATTATATTCAAGGGCCAACGTTGCAAGATTTATTCGAAGAAAAGGGCCGCGAGCTTCCCGTTGCGAAAATTGTTCATATGGCCTTTCAGCTATGCGATTTACTTCACTATTTGCACACGTTTCAACCTCGTCCGATTATTTACCGCGATCTCAAGCCTTCCAATGTGATGTTGAATGAGCAGAACCAAGTTCGATTAATCGATTTTGGCGTTGCCCGACACTTCAAACACGGTAAACAATCTGACACCATGCAAATGGGTACGATTGGCTTTGCAGCTCCCGAGCAGTTCTTGGGCTTACAAACCGATGCACGCACTGATTTATTTACACTTGGCTCCATGCTGTATTACTTATTATCGGGCGGCCAGTATGCGTATATCACCCAAAAACCGTTGGAACAGATACGTCCAGATTTACCAGAAGCCTTAACCTCCACCGTACGATTACTCCTGCAAGAGCACCCGCAAAACCGTTGTCAATCTGCCATGGAAGTAAAAATGAGACTTCGTTCCATCTATTCCGAATCTGCAGCAGCCCCAGAAGCTCTAAATCTGCACACACCATATACCACTTCAACAACTGATAAATTAATTGTTATTGGCGGTTTATTTGCTGGTGTAGGTGCGACATTCATGGCGATTACACTGGCAAGAATTCTTCATTCCATGCACATTCCAAACGCGCTAGTTGAGCAGCCAACAATTGAACCAGATTTGTATATGCTCCTTTACGGCGATAGCAAGGCTCCTAAGGATTACCAATTCGCGTCTAATCAAATTAGTGGCCGAACGTCTGCAACGATTTCATCATGGACCAACGGTTTTACAACATGGGTCCCCCTTCATCCAGAGGGGTTTCAAAGCTCATGGCATCCTGCGGATTCCTTCAAACTTCTACATACGATAAAAAAACCGATCGTCATTTGGGACATCTCCACGCATTGGGAAGATCCTTCCGTTCAAGAAATTTGTCATAGTGCGGATGAGATCATTGTAGTTGTAGACGCCTCTCCAGGAAAGTGTAATCGCCCAAGTTCAAGAGTACATTTCAATCGATTTGATACGTATCAGCAGCGTGGTAAAAAGGTGCATTATGTGGCGAACGGCACTATGCCTGGACATTTCCGGAATGAGTGGGTAGATTCGCTTCCGGAAGAACCGTTATGCACCCTACCTGAAATTCCGCGTACTGAAGTCATGCGTGCTGTTTGGAAAGGGGAATGTATTCAAGATCAGACTGAGGTTTTGGAGAAGTTGAAAGATTCACTTAACCCTTTACTTAGAGAAATTCTGCCGGCAGATACGATTAGAAAAAGCAGTTTGAAGGGGAGTAAATCATTATTCTCACGATTCAAAAAGCATAGTTAGCCCCTTTAATAATTTTGTGAATCGTTTCTCAAGTTATAACCAAACGACCTTAATTGTGTTATGATGATTCATATTTCATTTTTTAGAAGTAGATAGAGGGGGCAATACATATGGAACAACGATTTGCCAGAGAATCCAGATGTTTCAAGACGTCACGAATTTTTCCGACCGATGTAAATAATCACAACACGCTCTTTGGTGGTAAGCTGATGTCCTATATTGATGATATCGCATCGATTGCTGCACATAAACATTGCCGGAGGTCTGTTGTGACAGCCTCAACAGATTCTGTTGACTTTTTGTCACCCATACATACGTCAGACTCGGTTTGCTTGGAGTCATTCGTGACATGGACAGGCAAAAGCTCGATGGAAGTTTTCGTCAAAGTCGTAACTGAAGATTTGAAAACAGGGGCAAGAAAAATTGCCGCAACCTCTTTCCTGACATTCGTAGCACTCGATGACAATAAAGTTCCGGTTGAAGTTCCAGATGTGGTTCCAGAAACGGAAGAAGAGAAGAAGCTGCATGAATCGGCGCCACACCGAGCAGAAATGAGACGTCTACGAAGAGTTGAAAGTAAGAAGCTGGCTAGTTTCTTCACGATGAAATACCCTTGGGAATAAAAGGATTGATTTTCTGTTAAAATGTGGTACAATTTGGATAAATTAAATCGGACAAGCGGAAGCACCGCTGATCGTGGAGATCTTATCTCCTCAATCGGCGCGTGCTTTTTTTGTTTTCTCCGAATCGCGAAGGAGGCTGATGCATGAAGGTTCAGACGACCATTCGCATTGCCATTGTGCTTACGGTTATTAGCTTTGTCTTAATCGCCAGTGGCGTGTATGCCAATGTTTCATGAATGAAATAAGGAAAGGGAGGTAGGAATGAATAAAATTCAACTTTATGTTTTAGATGATGACGTCGTTTACGCAGAGAGACTTGCTGCCTTCATACGGTCTTCTGAGTTCATTGAGAGAATTCAAGTGAGGCTTTTTTCGAAAATAGAATTGGTCATTGAGTTACTTGGGAATCAGCAATTAGAAGGTGTTTTATTACTATCCGAGGCGTACTATCCCCTGTTGATGAATCGGAGTACATCCTTATGCAAAATGATTTTGAGTGAAACGATTGCAAATTCCAAAGAAGCGGAGACGAAGATTCCGTTCTTATACCGTTTTCAATCCCTGCACCAATTAATTTCGCGCCTTCAGGCTTTTTATACGGAAAAGCATAGATTTGATGCGGGTCCTGGTACGAAAAGAACTAGAGTTCTATCTGTTTACAGCAGCAGCGGGAATTGTGGGAAAACAATGACCTCCGTCCATTTGGCGAAGCAGTTGTCTTTTCGTGGGGAACAGGTTTTTTATCTCAGCCTGGAGTTGGTCAGTTCAGCCTCTCAATGGCTTCAGGGGGATTTAGGACGATTTTCACAGCTTCTATACTACATGAAAAGCACGCCTGAGTTATTGGGACCTAAACTGCAGCTGCTCAAATCCCACGATTCTAGGCTGCGTATCGATTATCTGACTCCCAAAGATCAAATCAGGGAGATGCAAGAAATGAGCGGTGAGCATGTTCGTCTGCTTATTGAATCATTGATCTCGTTGAACGTGTATGACTTTATCATTGTTGATTTAGAAGCTACAGTGCATCCGAGAATTGTAAAAAGTTTGGATGTCAGTGATCATATCATCTGGATTGTGCGGGACGATTTGAATGATTTATATAAAACAGAGGCACTCCAGAAGCAAATGGGTTCCATGCAGAATTTACATTTCGTAATCAATAAATATACGGGCAAGCAAACGAATGATTTCTCAGTTTTGGGCAAGGAAATAGCGTATAAGCTTCCGTATATCCCCGAGTGGAAAGTTTTAAGCACCCCTGAACAGATCTGGCACTCTGGCTTATTTTCAGAACAGACGTATGACATGTTTACGGCTACACAAATAGGAAAAGGATATTCTTCTTCGGATAGGGAGGGGGCTGCTGCTTCATGAATCATGATTTGTTTCTCACATTGAAACAGCAGATTAAGGAGAGGATTGATCTTTCCAGTACGGTCAGCGATGTCACATTAATTGAACTTATCGAGCAGTCCATTTTCAGCGCAGCAGGAGAGCACGGTTGGACTTCGAGCGAGATGCAGGCTCTAGTAAAGCGAATTTTTGATTCATTTCGGGGCTTGGATATCCTTCAACCGCTGATCGATGATCCATCCGTGACAGAGATCATGGTCAATGGGCACGAGTGCATCTTTTTCGAAAGGAAGGGCGCCGTTGAGCGATATCCGTATCCATTGGAAAGCGCAGAGAAGCTAGAGGATCTCATTCAGATGATTGTTTCTAAAGTGAACCGGATTGTGAATCAAGCAACGCCAATCGTCGATGCACGTCTTCCTGATGGGTCGAGGGTAAACATTGTACTTCCGCCAGCTTCTCTGAGTGGGCCGACCTTGACGATTCGTAAGTTCCCGGAAAAGCCACTGCTAATGGCGGATCTGATTGGGATGGGAAGTATTTCGGTGGAGGCAGCAGAAGTTCTACAAGTGATGGTTGAATCAGGCTTTAATGTGTTTATTGGAGGGGGTACAGGATCAGGGAAGACGACATTTCTAAATGCACTTAGTGCTTGGATTCCCCCGCACGAACGCATTATTACGATCGAAGATTCTGCTGAGCTTCAGATACAAACTGTACCTAACTTGGTGAGAATGGAAACCAGAAATGCCAATACCGAAGGGAAAGGAGAGATCACGATTCGAGAGCTTATTCGTTCTTCGCTGCGCATGCGTCCGAACCGGATTATTGTTGGGGAGGTTCGTGGAGCGGAGGCACTAGATATGCTAGCTGCGATGAATACGGGGCATGACGGAAGTTTAAGCACGGGGCATGCGAACACATCTGTTGACATGCTCAGCCGGCTTGAGACGATGGTGCTCAGTGGAGCCCCACTTCCTGTAGAGGTTATCCGTAAGCAAATTGCCTCAGCGTTGGATGTTATGGTCCATGTAAGCAGAATTCGTGACCGTACTCGAAGAGTGACAGAAATTCATGAGGTGTTAGATGTAAAGGATGGCGAGGTCCAATTGCACCCGCTATTCATTTTTAATGAAAAAGGGGAAACGGTGGATCGGAAGGTTATTGGTGAGCTCGCATATACCGGAAACAGGCTGCACAACATGCACAAAATTCGAATGGCCGGCAAGAAGCTGCCGGATTGGTTTACACAGGTTCAGGAAGAGCGTGACGCAGGATGAAGGTTTTGCTGCTTCTCCTCATTTGTGGAGCTTTCAGTTGGTTTTTTCTATTGTATTTGGAACGAAGAAAAGGATCATCTAAGAGAACTGAATCTCAGCCCAACCTACAACCACCTACAATTAACCATTTGATCGACTATAACCACTATCAGCTAACCTCCAAGGAAAAAGTAAGTGCTATCCTGATGCTTGCCTTACCAGCGTTCATTGTCGGTTACATTTTCTACAAAAGCTTTGTTCTTGCTGCAGCATTGGCAGCGGTAGGCTTCGCATTTCCCCGTATACGTAAGCAGCAATTAATTCAATTACGTAAAAACAAACTGTATGTACAGTTTAAACAAGCACTAAGCTGCCTATCCTCTTCCATGACGGTTGGAAAGTCGATTGAAACAGCGTTTAGGGAGGCATTAGAGGATCTGAAAATGCTGTATCCAGACCCCGCTTGCCTGATCGTCGTTGAATTTAGTATTATCTGCCGAAAAGTAGAGAATGGGGAGCCCATTGAAGCTGCTCTGAAAAATTTAGCGGATCGCAGTCATTTAGAAGATATAAGAAGCTTCACAGACGTTTTCTTAACTTGCAAGCGGACGGGGGGCAATCTGGTGGAGGTGATGAAACGAACTGCTACGGTGATTGGGGAAAAGCTTGAAATTTCACAGGATATATCCGTGATGATCGCACAGAAACGTTTTGAATCGAGGGTGCTGCTCTTTTCTCCGATCGTCATTGTTGCCGTGCTAGCGTTCTCTTCTCCGGAATACATGGTTCCACTTTATACAGGCAGCGGTGTACTTATCATGTCAGCGAGCTTGGTGCTGCTTGGTGCTTGCTATATACTCACTCAAAAAATCATGAATATCAAGGTGTAGCATGTGGATCACGATTGTATTTATTACTCAGATTGCCGTTTGTATCCTATTATTCCTATGGGGGCGAGTGCAATATGCTGAGCTTATCAAAGCTCACCCTTATCCGTTCCAAATGAAGCTGCTGTTGCCTTACAGCTACTTGCTCATAGACAAGCTTAATTTAATGGAAAAATTACCCGATTTTACGGCAAAAGTACATCATAAATTAATCACACTGCATGGGAGAAGCTTCGCGGCACATGGAAGCAAATGGTTTCTCGCTGAGCTTATCTCAGCATCGACCTTATGCTTAGTAATCCTAACTCTGTTATCCATTCTGGCCGGAGGAGATAGTTCTCTGTTCGGGTTTGGTTTGCTAGCAACTGCCATTATTCCCTTGATCATGGCACGTGATTTAGATGCGAAAATCCGCAAGAAGCAGCAGCTGATGATCCTTGAATTGCCTGAAATATTGAGTACAATAGTGCTGCTCGTAAACGCAGGAGAGACCGTAAATCGGGCATGGATACGCTGTGTAGAGGCCAGACCGCACAAAGCACAAACCCCACTCTATAAAGAACTGGCACAAGCCGTTCATGAGCTGGAGATGAATGTATCTTTTGCAAAAGTAATGGAGGATTTCAGCAAACGCTGTGCCCTTCATGAAGTGTCCTTGTTTACTTCTACTCTTTTGCTGAACTATAAGCGAGGTGGTAGCGATTTTGTTGTCGCGCTTCACGCACTTTCGTTGGATCTTTGGCAAAGAAGGAAGTCGGTGTCACGAACATTAGGTGAAGAAGCATCATCTAAGCTTGTATTTCCCATGGTGCTCATTTTCGTTGTCGTGATGGTCATTGTTGCGGCCCCAGCTTTACTTATGATGAAACAATAATGGAGGTATGTCGAGATGAAAACAGCGTTAGATTGGCTGAAACAGTTTTGGGAAGATGAAGAAGGATTAGGTACTTTGGAGATTTTATTGATCGTTGCTGTGCTTGTAGCTATTGCTATCATTTTCAGAAAGTGGATTGTCTCGTGGTTTCAGAAGTTAATTGGGGATGCCAACTCTGATTTGAAAGACAACAGCGCGGTTGTTCCTTGTGCGCCTAGTCCAACAACTAGCTGTGCGCCATAGGCGTTTACAGAGTCTCCGAGTTAATGAGGAAGGAAGCTTTACTTTAGAAGCTTCTCTTGTATTTCCGCTGATTCTACTTTGTACGGTTACGCTTCTTTTTGTGGGTATGTATGCGTATCAGAACGTATTTGTTCAGCAGCTTGCGAGGACTGCGGCAGAGCGTCTTGCCTTTAGTTGGAATAACAGCCACAAAGATTTGGTAACTGGAAACTATAACCCCAGTGAAACAGATGGCCTATATTGGCGACTTACACATGATAGTGTGACAGATTTATTCGGAATGCTGAGTGGTAGTGGCACAACAGAAGTCATTATTCCCTCGGGCAGTGCTAGTGGTCACGTGGAGAACAAACTTGCCAAATCCTCAGCATTACTACCTCAGGGAGTGACGGGAACTGCAAAATACGCTAACTATCTTTTTGACCATCAGGTTGAGGTGAAATTGACAAAGTCGTTTCTTATGCCGAAGCAGCTAAAGAGATGGTTGGATTCTGAGCAAACAACTGGCAGGGCCGTTTCACATGTTGTAGAGTCTGTTGAACTTATCCGATTAACGGATATTACACGTACTTATTTCAAAGCGATCAAAGGCCGAATTTCCCCTCAAAAGGCGAGAGAGGCACTCGTAGAACCTATTCAGGATAACTTGTCTGGCCCTAGTGTGTCGATCAAATCAGAGCGTCAAGCCGCGGCATATTTGAAATCACTGGTTGGGGGTACAGAGGTCATTTTGACGACAACATCAGGAAAAAGCAGAACGGTAGATGCGCTGGATGCTCGAGGTATTGGTCATCAGGCTTTTTACAATATGACGGAATTTCAGCTTCGCACTGAGCAAATGCCTAAGGATATAGAGCTCCTTGATCAAAGAACACAAGTGAAGGGCATCGTGTGGCACTTTTTCAAAAAAGATGCCAGCGGCAAAGGAATGCCATCTAATTCATTTCGCAAGGAGCTGGAGCGCAAAGGCATTGTAGTTGTCATCCATAATTAGAAAGGGGGGAGTTTTTGAGGAAATTCGTTCGTTCAGAGAGAGGCGCAGTGTCTGTCTATCTGATTCTCATCATTGTGCCCATTTTCTTATTTCAAGCTGTACTCATTGATTTCGCAAGAATTAAGCTAGCTGAAAAAGAAACGGAATCAGCGGTCAAAGCAGCGGCGCGATCGGTTATGTCAGCTTATGATACAGATCTGCAAGCGATGGGACTCTATGGTCTTGGCATTTCGCAGGAAGAAACGGAGGCGTTATTCCGGAAGGTATTTGCAAGCAATTTGTCAGGTGAAGTGTCTCCAGGAGCATTTCATTATGTGGATACAAGACCCGTAGAGAATGGCATGCGTGTTACCCCAGTGTACACATTGGCCAGTCATGCGATTTTTGAGCGGCAGGTACTGGAGGATATGAAGATCAAGGCTCCCATCGAGTATACACTTGAAATTACCGATAAGTTTCGGAAAAGCGGGACAAAAGCCCCTTTTCACCTTGGGTCTCAGTTTTCGAATGAAGCGGCAGAGCTTGAAAAACTCATTGATCAAAGAGAAAGCGCGCTTGATGAAGCTTGGCAGAGCAGCGAAGAGCTGATAGAAAAAATAGCGAAGTATCATGCTTATTATCAAAAACGCATCACCGAATTAGACGAATTAGCTGCCCAAATCGGAATTCATACAGCAGAAGAAGTGAGAAGCGAAATCGTAGATGTGAAAAATCAGTTGAGATCCATTCAAGATTCCATACGGGATCTGGATATGTCAATAGCAGCGCTAAGCCAAGCTGGACCTGGCGCAGTGGCGAGCATACAATCCCTCGCAGCTTCTAAACAAGTATTAGGGTCTCAGGCACAGGTCTTCGCCCAGAAGTTAAATGAGCTAGAAGCGTTGTTGCAACTGATCATTAAGTACGCAGCTCTCCTAGCTGCTACAAAGCTGGAAGTTCCGGCTAACGGGAGAGAAATCCAGCTATTACAGCAAACAATTGAACCAGCTCTACGATTAGCAAAGCAGCGAAATGACGAGATACGTACGAAATTAAATGGGATAAATCAAAGTTCGGGAAGTGGATCTCAAGGTGGAAACGCTGGTGCCTATGAAGTGTTTCAAAATGTTCCTGTTATGGGTGATGATTATTTCTACAGATATCAGACAGCCATAGCCAGCATAACTGCGTTATTTACTTCGTTCCAAGAAGTTATTGATTCCGTATATTTATACACATCTGATAATACAAGCAGAGCAAACCTAGCGAATAATGCTTATTTTTCTGAATCTAGTGAATTCAATAAACTGCAAAGTGTTTTGGAAAAAACAAGAATGGACAAAAATGAGGCAACGGCAACGAATAAGCGTCAGCAAAAAAACAAGATTCAAGCCATCTTGGATCAAGCGAAACAATCAATCGGTTCTTGCAGCTTGCCGAATACTCAGAGTACAGAGACTGATCTATACAACCGCCTTCAGGGTGATGCCGGACAGACAGCGGGTGAGAGAGGATTGTACCAAAAGTATCGAGAAGCTAATGTTCAAGATACAATGATCGGAAACGAGGTTGCTTATGATTTAGAGAAACCAGAACCTGTTAGCTTAAAAGCGATGGGGATGCTTGAGGCGTTTAATAACGCGGCGGAATCAATGAGAAATGAGCTTTATGTGAATGAATTTGCCCTTACGAAATTTAATTACCGAACATATGGATTGGAAAAAGACCCTGCGGGTCAGCCCAAATTATCCAATGAGCTGGTGGATCCAGGAAAGCATAAGTTGGCAAATCAAGAGGTGGAGTATCTGTTATATGGATTTTCTTCCTGCGTTGCTAATATTTCGTCCGCCTATGCGGAAATGTTTGCATTCCGGATGGCGATCCGCACAGTCGAGGCACTCCTGGATCCGAAAAAAGAGCTGCTCGGTATAGGCTCCCCCTTACTTGTGCTCTTGGCTGCTGCCGCGGAAGGCGCGTTGGAAGCTTTTCAAGACATGAATAAACTAACAAAAGGTGAAGCTGTTGAGTTATCTGCGAAAATCACTACATCAGCTTTGAGTTTGACGTACAAAGACTATTTACGCATTTTTCTGCTTTTACACAGTAATAATACGAAACTTATGGCTAGAATGCAGGCACTTATCGAACTGGAAACAGGTAAGGATTTGGTTCAAGAAACGACGTATATTCAGGGGAATGGATCAAGCGAAGTGAGGTTGTGGTTTATACCTCAAATCATGAAGCTGCTAGATGGAACTGGGTTACTAGGTTGTAAAGTGCAAGGGAATCGATGCCGATTCAGCAGTACTTCAGCCGTAGCTTATTGACGAAAAGGGGACTGTTTATGCTTCGAAAGTTTCACCAAGAGCAAAAAGGCGGCATGGTGCTTGAGGCTTCTTTGGTGCTCCCTTTCTTTTTAGCTTTTGTGATTGGTCTGATCATATGTATTCAGATTGCCGTATTAGAAATGGAGCTGCAAGCAGGGGTAACGGAGGCAACAAAGTCGGTTGCCGGTCAATTATACCCTGTAAGGCTTCTAGTCCAAGAAGCAAAATCGAAATTCGATCAAAGCCAAGCAGCTGAAATGATGAATTCAGTTGTAGATCGCGTACAAACGGCTCGAGATCAAGTGAAGAACACTGAGAATCTGGCCGATGAATATGCCGCTTTCATTCCGAATTCACTCCTGGAACTTGTTAAATGGGAAAAAGAAAAGCGTGAATTAGGAGAGGGGAAGGCTCAAGAAGAGCTGGACGAGCTTTACGAAAGTCAAGTTAAACCGCGCATTCATGCTGCTTTCACACCGATTGTTTATGCATTTTGTAATCAATCAATCATGAAGAAAGAGAAATTTAAGGTCATTTCTGTGACCCTCCCGAGTATGGAAAGCGGTGGCAATGCTTTTTTTGGTATAGAAGCTCAAATGACTTACAAGCTTCCGCTGCCGTTTATAAGTCACACGATAATATTGAAGAAAAAGGCTTTTGAGCGGGCATGGGTAGGCGCCTAATAACGTTAAGAAAACTTTAGGAGGGACCTTTTTCCTTTGATTCATTTGATCTTATTTATTCTTATAGTCATTGCATTTGTGATAGATGCACGTAAATCACTGATCCCAAACAAGGTTACTTTCTGTGGAACAATGATTGGCTTCATATTTCACGCATGCACGGAGGGTTGGAGTGGTGTGTTTTTTGCTGTGATTGGTGCAATAACTGGTTTTACGGCTCTGCTTTTGCTTTATTTTTTTGGTGCTCTAGGAGCAGGTGATGTAAAGCTTTTTGCTGCAATTGGGGCAATGATGGGATTTACATTCGTCCTTCAATCGATGCTTTACGCGATTTTATGTGCAGGTGTAATCGGACTTATTTTGCTTCTTATCCGTAAACAGATGATAAAAACAGGTCATAAACTTGCCACATGGATAGTTTCAATTGTTGTATGTCAAGATATGGACAGTCTGTTAGGTATGAAACATCAAAAAAACATGAAATTTCCGTTTATGTATGCAGTTGTACCTGGCGTTGCATTGACTTGGTATTATTCGTTTTTATGAGAGAGGTGAATCCATGACGCAAGAAGTATTTGGACTTCGTTATGAATTTGTATATCGACATGGTCATTACATGGTGTTGTATAAGGAAGATGGAATGGATTCAAAGAATCTCTCGACTTTGCAGGTCAGGATGCTTGAAGCCAACGATGTACCGAACCTTCTACCGCTAGAAATACAAGAGGTGGATTTCCGCATCAGTTTACTGTATAACTTGTCGGCTAAACGAATGCTGGCCCATGTTTTAAAGGTGGAGGGGTTGTCTAAACAGCATTTTGCAAAGCTCATGTATGCAATTGTTTGTGCACTAGGAGAAAGTAAAAATTACATGCTTTTTGAATCAGGATACGTTTTGAAAGATAATTTCATCTTCATTGGCAGTGATTGGTCGGATGTGTATCTAACTTATGTGCCGCTTGAATCTATTAATGATGAAGAATCTGTCTTCAATTCGCTTGAGTACCTGATGAAACAACTCTCACAGAAAATGAACGATAATGAGAGGAGCGTGGTAGTTTCATGGATGGAGTCATTCTCGCAGGTACATAGCCTACAAGGGTACAAGGAGAAACTGCTTGCTCTAATGGATGAACAACCACTTGTATTAGAAACTGATCTGACATCTAATCATGATAACGAGCAAGTTCCAGAAATTCGTCCTAGTACGCAAATGTCTCCTGTAAAAGAAAATGGGTTGCCTAAGCCACTTTGGAAGAGGGATGAAGAACAGCAGCAAGTTCGGATAGACACATCAATTGAAGAGCTGCTGCAGCCCAATAGTGTTCCGAAAATGAATGAAGGACTGGGAAGCCCGGTTTCCTTTATCACTTTATCGGGTCGGTCACGAACGATAGTCCTTGCAGTTGTTATTCTACTAACCGCGTTTCTTTGGCAGAATTATTTAACATACCCATCTACAGATACTTTGCAAATAACCTCAGGAATCTCGATTCTACTCATGACTGTTTGGTTTGTTATTCGATTTTTAGGATTACCGCGCTTTCTACGATACACAAAAGGAAGCAATGGTGTTAACCTGCCCATCTTCCCGGTTGTAGAAAAGCAGCAGGATCTAAAGCTAGAAGCACCATTACCTGAATCGACCAATATCCAAAATTATTATCAAAATTTACATATGCATACAACCTTGCTCACTCACAAAAAGCCAAACGCTACGGTTTTCCTTGGCCGGCTAATGAATCAACCGTTAGGAGCCAGGATAGAATGGCAAATTGAAGGCATTACTAAATCCGTTTCTCTCAATAACGATCATTTTACTATGGGTAGAGGCGATGCTAGTTTGAAGGTCGATTATGTTTTGGAAGAAGCGGGAGCTTCCAGAGTACATGCTGAAATAATTAAGAATGAAGAGGGTTATGTGATTAAAGATACAGGATCAACGAATGGGACATATTTAAATGGCGAACCATTAGTTGCTTATCAGTCCTACCTGTTGAAGGATGGAGACGAGATACGAATTGTGCGGCAGGAGATTAAATTTCGATTGTGAGATTAAAACAATATCACGATCATTTGGCATTAACTGCGACGTCCCAAGGGGGACGTTTTTCTGCATAGTTTTGTATAAAAGCCAATGAATACGCTTCCCAGATGAATTTACCTATTCCTGTCTTGCATAAGCAGTGTTATAATAAGAAGTCGCGAGTATGTGCGATTATCTTCGAAATAGACAGGAGTTTGGAATTACGAGATGAGTCTTTTGACAATTGAAGATTTAAGCCATAGCTTTGGAGATCGTACGTTATTTAAAAATGTATCCTTCCGTCTGCTCGCTGGCGAGCGTGTCGGTATTGTTGGAGCAAATGGCGTGGGTAAATCCACGTTAATGAATATATTAACCGGAAAAGTTCTTAAAGATACAGGTAAGGTTGAATGGACGCCGCGTGTTCATTATGGATATTTGGACCAGCATTCCGTGTTAGAACCAGGCAAAACCATTCGCGATATTCTGCGCGATGCTTTTCTTCCTCTCTTTGAAGCGGAGAAGGAGATGATGGTGATTACCGAGAAAATGGGTGATGCCACACCGGAAGAGCTTGAGGTTCTTCTGGAGCAAATGGGCGAAATTCAAGAGCGTTTGGATATCGGCGGTTTCTATATGCTGGATGTGAAAATCGAAGAAATGGGTAACGGTCTTGGACTTAATGCCATTGGTTTAGACCGTGATGTTACTTCCCTAAGCGGTGGACAACGGACCAAGGTTCTTTTGGCTAAACTGCTTTTGGAGAAACCGACTGTTCTTCTCTTAGATGAGCCCACCAACTATTTGGATGTTGAGCATATTGAATGGTTGAAAATGTACCTTAAAGATTATCCGTTTGCCTTTATGTTGATTTCACATGACACTGAATTTATGAATGAAGTCGTTAATGTGGTATACCACTTGGAATTCACGAAGCTGACACGTTATACGGCAAATTATGAGAAATTCCTGGATATGGCTGAAATGAACAAAACTCAGCATATTGATGCTTATGAAAAGCAGCAGGAGTACATTAAAAAACAAGAAGATTTCATCGCGCGAAATAAAGCGCGGGCGTCAACTTCAACCCGTGCCAAGAGCCGGGAAAAACAACTTGATAAGATTGATCGAATTGAACGTCCGGAGACGGCTATGAAGCCGACTTTTGTGTTCAAGGAATCACGTTCAAGCAGCAGAGTTGTTTTTGAGGCGGAAAACTTGGAAATCGGTTATGATCGCCCTCTTTTACCGAAGATGAATGTAACGATTGAGCGCGGCGAGAAAATTGCTATTGTCGGATGCAATGGTGTAGGGAAATCTACACTTCTCAAAACGATTCTGGGTAAGCTTGAGCCTTTCAACGGCAAAACATACCGCGGGGACTACTTGAGTCCTGCCTATTTTGAACAAGAGGTAAAAGCACCGAGCATGACACCGATCGACGACGTATGGAACGAGTTCTCTTCGATGACTCAGAATGAAGTCAGAGGAGCACTTGCCCGAGTCGGGCTCAAAAATGAGCACATCACACGTGCTATGGGTAAGCTTAGCGGTGGTGAACAAGCGAAAGTTAGGCTTTGTAAACTGCTGATGAGAGAAAGTAACTGGTTGTTATTCGATGAGCCTACGAACCATTTGGACGTTGTTGCCAAAGAAGAGCTTCAAAGGGCTTTGAAAGAATATAAAGGTACCGTTCTGCTCGTTTGTCACGAACCTGAATTTTATGAAGGTTGGGTAACAAGAGTGTGGGATGTTGAAGAATGGTCTGCAAAAGTAACCAATTAGGGGGATTTCATTCATGTTAACTCACGTTGTGTTTTTTAAGCTCAAAGATCGCAGTCCGGAAGCGGTTGAAGTAACCAAGGCTGTACTTACGAACATGGAAGGTAAAATCCCGGTCCTGCGGCATATCGAAGTTGGAACCGATATTTTGCATCTAGAACGTTCGTATGATATTGCTTTGATTACCAAATTCGATTCCTTAGAGGATCTCAAGGTATATGACACGCATCCCATTCATGAAGAAGTGAAGGCCCATATGAAGACAGTTCTTGATGGAACGTCCATTTGTGTTGATTTTGTAAGCTAATCTAGTTTGAAAAACATAGGGGAACAGTGTAGTATCACTAGAGGAGACTTGTTTGTGACTTATGTCATGGGCTTGCTTATGAATTCTAGGCTGCACTGTTTTTTACCACATAAGAAAGTATAAGTTTTCGGATCACGAAAACCGCTTTCTTATTGGCGATAAAACCTACCTCTAAACGCGGTCGCTCATCTTTGAATGGCCGAGGGTAGAGGTTTTCTCATGTCTTTAGAGGAAATCTAATAAATAGAAAAGGGAGGAATCCCGAGTGAAAACGAACTTAAATAAAGCTTATATGACAGAAATTTTAGAGCTCCTGCTGCGGACTCCTAGCCCAACAGGTTACACGCACCACATTATGCAAAAAGTTGAACAAGAAGTGAATAAGCTCGGATTCGAGCTTACATATACGAATAAGGGCTGCGGTATTGTGACGATACCAGGTACCAGCCAAAATCGTGTCATTGGCATTTCTGCGCACGTGGATACACTCGGCGCTATGGTGCGTTCGATCAAAGATAATGGCACTTTGAAAATCACTTCATTGGGCGGCTTTATGATGGGCGCTATTGAAAATGAATATGTTCAAATTCATACGCGCGATGAACGTGTTTATGATGGAACTATCCTAACTTCGAGGCCATCAGTGCATGTGTATGAAGACGCCAGAGAGTATAAACGGGATGAAGCCAACATGGAAGTGCGTATTGATGAGCTTGTAAAGTCCAAGAAAGAGGTACAAGATCTTGGCATTCGGGTGGGAGATTATATTTCGTTCGATCCGCGCGTACAAGTGAAGGAAAATGGCTTCGTGAAATCACGTCATTTGGATGATAAGGCGAGTGTTGCTTCCTTATTTGGGCTCTTAAAGCTGATCAAAGATGAGGGCTTGAAGCCTGAATTTACGATCAAGCTGTTCTTCTCCAATTATGAAGAGGTTGGTCATGGTTCTTCCTTCATCCCTGACGATATTACAGATTTTATTGCTGTAGATATGGGTGCCCTTGGTGATGACTTGAGCGGAAGCGAGCGTGATGTATCGATTTGCGCGAAGGATTCCTCAGGTCCTTATGATTATCAAATGACTTCGAAAATGATTGAACTGGCCGAGAAGCTGGAAATCGGCTATGCCGTTGATATTTATCCACGCTACGGTTCAGATGCATCTGCCGCACTTAGAGGTGGACGCGATATTCGTGCTGCATTGGTGGGACCAGGTGTTCATGCGTCACATAGCATGGAAAGAACGCATATGGATGCTGTAGTGAATACAGCAGCTCTTCTTGCGGCCTATATCATGGAGCCAGCCCACGCATGAATATACTTAGTGCAGTCAATATAACCAAAACATTTGGCGACAAGGTGTTGTTCGATGATATTTCGTTCACGGTGAACGAGAAGCAGCGCATCGGTCTCATTGGCGTGAACGGAACAGGCAAATCCACGCTGCTGAAGCTGCTAGCGGGGCTGGAAACAGCGGATCGCGGCAAGCTCGTGCACGCGAACCATTTCCGTGTGGAATACTTACCGCAGAACCCGGAGTTCGATCCGAACTCTACGGTTCTAGAGCAAGTATTCCACGGCGATACGCCGCTCATGAAGACGCTTCGCGACTATGAGCTAGCACTTGCTGAGTTGGAGCTGGACGCCTCCAACGAGAAAAAACAAACGCGACTGTTCAGCGCCCAGTCGCGCATGGATGAGCAAGGTGCCTGGGAAGCCAGCACCTTGGCCAAAACCGTGCTGATGAAGCTAGGCATCAGCGAGTTCGACAAGCCCGTCGGCCAGCTGTCCGGCGGTCAGCGCAAACGCGTTGCCATGGCGCGCGTTCTCATTCAGCCCGCCGACCTGCTCATCCTCGATGAGCCGACGAACCATATTGATAACGAGACGGCCATATGGCTCGAGGAGTTCCTCAGCAAATGGCGCGGAGCCTTGCTGCTCGTTACCCATGACCGGTACTTCCTAGAGCGGGTAACCACCCGCATTCTGGAGCTGGACCGGGGGAAGATCTACAGCTACGAGGGGAACTACGAGTGGTTCCTCGAGAAGAAGTCGGAGCGGATGGAGTCTGAAGCATCCAGCGAAGATAAGCGGCAGAATCTTTTGCGCCGCGAGCTGGCTTGGCTTCGTCGCGGCGCGAAGGCGCGCACGACCAAACAGAAGGCGCGTATTGGGCGCGCCGAGGAACTGCGGGACCGCAAGGTGGATGGTCCCGGGGAGAAGCTTGACATGGCGCTGGCTGGCAGCCGTCTTGGCAAGAAGGTGATGGAGCTGGAAGACGTCACCAAGGCTTTCGAGAGCGGGAAGCCGCTGCTGAGCGGCTTCAGCTATATCGTGATGCCGAGGGATCGCCTCGGCATTATCGGTCCGAACGGCAGCGGCAAATCGACGCTGCTGAACATGCTCGCCGGGCGTATTCAGCCCGACAGTGGGACGATCGAGACCGGCACGACCGTGAAGCTTGCCTACTACACGCAAGAGAACGTCGAGATGGATGAGAAGATGCGCGTCATCGAGTACATCAAAGAGGCTGCGGAGCAGATCCGCACAGCTGATGGTGAGACCATTTCGGCGTCGCAAATGCTCGAACGCTTCCTCTTCTCGCCAACACTTCAGTGGTCGCCAATCGGAAAGCTCTCCGGCGGTGAACGGCGCAGACTTTATTTGCTCCGCACACTTATGGGAGAACCCAACGTACTGCTTCTGGATGAGCCGACCAACGACTTGGATATCCAAACTTTGACCATACTGGAAGATTATCTGGATCAATTTCCTGGTGCCGTTATAACGGTTTCCCATGATCGATACTTTTTGGATCGTACGGTTTCGCATCTATTTGCTTTTGATGGCAAAGGCCAGATCGAGCCTTACATTGGTAACTACTCCGATTACTTGGAAGAGAAGCAGGAGCAGGCAGAGGCTGATCAGACTCGGAAAGAGTTGATACGCAATGCAAGCTCTGCCAAGTCTAATGGTGGTTCCAACACAACTACAGCAGCCGTTATTAGTAGTCCTGCAGCAGCAGGAGGCACATCGAATGCGAACCGTCCTAAGAAGCTAACGTTCAAAGAACAGAAGGAATGGGACGAAATTGAGGGTACTATAGCTTCTCTGGAAGACAAAGCGGCAAGCTTGAAAAAGCAAATCGAAGAGGCTGGCAGCGACTTTGACCGTGTTCGCGATCTATATGAGCAAGAGCAGCAAACAGCTTTGGATCTGGAAGCGGCGATGGAAAGATGGACTTATTTATCCGAGTTGCTAGAGGAAATAGAACGAAACAAGTAGGAGAGACTTCGCTCTTCGATTAGGGATCCCAAAAAGGAGAGACTTTAATCTTCGATTAAAGATCCCTATATATGATATGATAGAACAAACTACTATAAAGGCAGGTATGTAATAAACATGATTAATGTTAATAACGTGACGCTTCGTTACGGCAAGAGAGCCCTATTCGAGGACGCCAATATCAAATTTACGCCGGGTAACTGCTACGGACTTATCGGAGCAAATGGTGCCGGTAAATCAACTTTTCTGAAAATTCTTTCCGGTGAGATTGAGCCTAACACAGGCGAAGTCAGCATTACACCTGGTGAAAGAATGGCTGTTTTGAAACAAAATCATTACGAGTTTGACGAAATCGAAGTGTTGAAAACCGTCATGATGGGTCATGCTCGCTTGTTTAAAATTATGGAAGAGAAAGATGCTTTGTATGCCAAAGCTGATTTTACAGAAGAAGATGGCATGAAGGCAGCTGAACTCGAAGGTGAATTCCAGGATCTAGATGGCTGGCAGGCAGAATCGGATGCAGCTGAGCTTCTCATCGGTCTCGGTATCCCGACTTCTATTCATGACACGAAAATGAAAGACCTTGATGGTAATGAAAAAGTACGTGTCCTCTTAGCGCAAGCCTTGTTCGGTAATCCGAATATTTTGCTACTGGATGAGCCTACCAACCATTTGAACTTAGAGTCCATTCGTTGGCTGGAGAACTTCCTTTCCCGCTTTGAAGGCACTGTTATCGTTGTATCCCATGATCGTCACTTCCTGAACCAAGTATGTACGCATATTGCGGATATTGATTTTGGTAAAATTCAAATGTATGTCGGTAACTACGACTGGTGGTATGAGTCCAGCCAACTGGCACTTCGTTTGACGAGAGACGCGAACAAGAAAACGGAAGAAAAACGTAAAGAGTTGGAAGCCTTTATCGCACGCTTTAGCGCGAATGCCTCCAAATCGAAACAAGCTACATCCCGTAAAAAACAACTCGAGAAGCTTACTCTTGAAGATATTAGACCATCCAGCCGTAAATATCCGTTCATTCACTTCAAAGGTGAGCGTGAAGCTGGTAAGCAGCTGCTGGCTGTTGAGAAATTGTCCAAAACGATTGATGGTGTTAAAGTGTTAGACAACATATCGTTTACTATCAATAAAGGGGATAAAGTTGCCTTTGTTGGTCCGGATGGCATCGCCAAAACGACGCTATTCAAAATCTTAATGGGTGAAATGGAAGCTGATGAGGGTACGTACACATGGGGGATTACAACTTCCCAAGCTTACTTCCCTAAAGACAGCCAAGACTATTTCAATTCTGATTTAACTTTGGTGGACTGGCTTCGTCAATACTCCAAAGACCAAGATGAATCCTTCTTGCGCGGCTTCCTAGGCCGTATGCTATTCTCAGGCGAAGAAGCGCTGAAGAAAGCAAACGTGCTATCGGGTGGAGAGAAAGTACGCTGCATGTTCTCCAAAATGATGCTAAGCGGATCCAATGTCCTCATTCTTGATGAGCCTACGAACCATTTGGATTTGGAGTCCATTACAGCACTTAACAATGGTCTAGTTGACTTCGACGGAACGATTCTATTCGTCTCCCATGACCATCAGTTCATCCAAACGATTGCTACACGCATTATGGAAATCACGCCTAAAGGACTCATCGATAAAATGTTCACCTATGATGAATACCTAGAAAGCGAAGATGTTCAAAAACAACGCGAAGCGCAATACGCGTAATTATAAATGAAAAGCGCCCTGACGTATTACTCTCAGGGCGCTTTTGCCTACGCAAAGCGACGTTTAGCTGCCGCCAGTACGACGGCGTTGATTGTTTACTTTTTTAGTCATTTGACTTTTACCGCTTTGATTATTGTTTCCAGCTTGTTTCGGGTTTGCGCGTGCAGCGGCTTGATCCGCTTTCTTCTGGGCTAGTTTCTGCTTAATGGCGTCAGCTAAACTAACTTTTTTTGGGCCTTGTTCTTCGCCCAGTTGATCTTCAGGCTTGTCTGACATAGGAACACCTTCTTTACGTGGTATGCTTTTAGTATAATCGAATCTAAGAAAAGATGAAAGAAGGTGTAGGGGATGTTTGATCCAACGATTTATGACAATATTAAAGTTGTGCTTGAGGGAGCTGTCTATGACTTGGATTTGGACGGTAAAATAATCATCACACGGCGGCAGGATCAAGTTGATCTATCCTCGATGTCACGCACTTATGCGATTGAATTTGCCCGAAAGATCGATAAACCAAGCAAAGCCGAAATTAATCTGCATGTTCATTTGAGTGATTTAGCAGCTGAAATTTTAGAAAATCCAACAGCCAAGCCAGGCTGTACGTTGACCATTAAGCTATTCACCAAAGTTAAGGACCCAGATATCGAGTGCCCTTATATCGAAGAGCAATTAGGTGCCATTTGGGAGCAGCGTCCCCAAGTCATTCAGCTACTTTCCTATGAATATGGCCTACATCCAATTTCTTATCATAATCAAATCACATTATCCTTCGGACGCAAAGTAGATGAAAGTCAGATTGATGATTTCCCTCATCTCATCGCGTATGCTGTAGATAGTTTAGCTTGGTTGGATGAAAGAGGGAGCTAGTATGCAGGAATTAACTGAGCAGGAACTGTTAGAGCGAATAAGCAGTTCGCAGGAAGGTTCGTTCGCTGTTTTTTTGTATACACCTTTTTGCGGTACATGCAAAGTGACGGAGCGGATGTTAGACATCATTATGACAATGATGCCTGCTTTACCACTTGTAAAGTGCAATATTAACTTTCTTCCGCAAATTACTCGCGAATGGCAAATTAGCAGTGTACCATGTATAGTCATCATAGAACAGGGAAAAGAGAAAGAATTTATATACCGCATGCAATCGGTGGATGAGCTGTATCTTAAACTGCTGCCACTTAACCGCATGTGAATTTGAGAAGAATGGAGTTGTTGACGAATGAGTAATTTTCAAATAGGAGATCGCGTAACCGCTGAGTATAAAACAGGAGCTTATTTTGGTGAGGTTGTAGAGGTAAGCAGTTCGATGAAAGCGGCAGTCCGCATTCTGGCTGTAAAAGAGCACCCAACACAGGGGGATTTACATAACCCGATGGATCCAAGTGTAGCTTTTTTTCATCAACGACGAGCGTTGTCTTATCAAGAAATTGCCTTAATTCCTATTTCCACCATACGTCCTTATGCAGGTCAGATTCCGGATTACCAAGATTCTCTGAAGAGAGCGCTACTCACGCAAATCAGTAAGCTGTCGGACATGGAAGCGTGGGCTGGGCGCTCTCTGCAGGAGCTTGATCAGTTACAGAAAGAATATTTTCCAACGAAAGATTAAGAAACTTCTAGATACAATTTCGTGCCGTCGTTATATTTGAAAATGGCGACATCACCAATGATCTCGATCATCGAGATCATTTTTAATTTTTTGCGAAATTCAAAATTCAGCTCAAGTTCCTTAAGTTTACTGGACAACAGTTCCATATGTGATCGTTTATGTGTGAAATTAAGCACGGGGATGGATTTGTTTTTGAATCTAATGGTTAATGCTTGCATGTTAAGCCCTCCTTCGAGTCTTCCTTTGGGAAAACTAACTTCATACGCTTTCATTACATCTGGTCTACACATTAAGGATACATTTCAAATGTTAGATATGTTAGGGTCAAACTATTAAAAAAGTTTTAGCAATTTATTATATGTAAAGAATAGCTCTAGAGGGCCAGTTCCTCAAAGATTAATTTGAGCACAAGAGATTGGCTGTTGCGGCGAAGGATAACCACATTTATAATAAGAAAGATTGAAATCTAAACACGTTCTGGAGGATATAGAAATGACAGCTGGAAAGCCAATTCGTATAGGTATAATAGGTTCCGGAAATATCGGAAATGTACATATGGAAGTGCTGAAAAAAGTACCGGAGGCCGAAATCACCGCCGTTACAGATGTATATTTGCCACTTGCTGAAGCTAGAGCAAAAGAACATAACATTGAACGTGTTTATGAAAGTACGGACAAGCTGCTCTCGGACCCATCTATAGATGCGGTAATCATCGCTGTGTCTAATGAATGGCATGCGCCTATCGCGATACAAGCGCTAGAGGCCGGTAAGCACGTCATGCTCGAGAAACCCATGGCATTAAATCTTGCTTCGGCAAAACAAATTGTTGAAGCGGAGCGCAAAGCGGGTAAAGTTCTGATGATTCCGCACCAACTACGTTGGGATGCCTTATCACTAGCTGTGAAACAGCAGGTCGAGAAAGGTGCGCTTGGCCACATTTATCATGCAAAAGCAGGCTGGTTAAGACGCAAAGGGATTCCAGGCTGGGGAACTTGGTTTACACAAATGGGGAAATCCGGTGGAGGACCACTAATTGATCTTGGTGTGCATATGTTGGATTTATCTTTATATTTGATGGGGAATCCGAAACCTGTCTCGGTCTATGGAGCGACCTATGCTGAATTCGGTCCGCGTAAAAAAGGGATTGGATCATGGGGGGCACCCAACTGGGATGGTCAATATGATGTGGAGGATTTGGCAACGGCTCTGATTAAATTTGACAATGGCGCTACCTTATCTCTGGATGTAAGTTGGGCAGCTCTCATTGAAACAGATAACCAACCTTATGTTCAGCTGCTTGGAAGCGAAGGCGGGGCCTCGATTCGTGGGACGAAAGGGAAGCTGTTCGCAGAAATGTTCGACCGCGAAGCTGATATTGACCTTACGGTGCCTGAATTTGATGAAGGACCTCGTGTCCGTATGGCGAGACATTTCTTGTCGTGTATCGAGAGCGGCTTACAGCCGTTAACATCCGTCATGACGGGGTATACGAATAACTTGATCTTGGATGCGATCTACCGTTCGTCGCAAACGGGTAATGAAGTGAAATTGGACTGGGACATCGAGTAGACAGGGGCTGCAGGAAGTGAATTGGGAGTTATTTAGTATCATTGGAACGATAGCATTCGCGGTGAGTGGTGCCATAGTTGCGATGGAAGAAGAATATGATATATTAGGCGTCTATGTACTCGGACTTGTTACGGCTTTCGGCGGCGGAGTCATACGAAACTTACTGATCGGTAAACCGATCGTCCTGTTATGGGAGCAAGGTCTATATTTTCAAATTGCTTTGTTTGCAATGACACTTGTGTTTTTTATGCCAGTTCGATATATCCGATTATGGAAAACTTGGGAAGCTTTCTTTGATGCGATTGGTTTGGCTGCTTTTTCCATCCAGGGTGCGCTGTATGCAACGAATATGGGACATCCGCTTAGTGCCATTATTGTTGCCGCAGTTCTGACAGGAATTGGCGGAGGGATGGTTCGGGATGTATTAGCAGGACGCAAGCCGCTCGTGCTCAAGGATGAAATTTATGCCGTTTGGGGCATGCTGGCAGGCGCGTTGGTCGGACTTGGATGGACGCAAGGCGCTTGGCATTTAGCTGTCCTATTTGTGCTAATCGTGGTTCTGAGAATGTTATCGGTCTTTTATAAATGGAAACTGCCTAAACGTTCCTTACGGGGGGCTCCTCTTGAGGCAACACGCAGATCCGATTCGTAGCATTGGACTATCTGAAGCTTGAAAGGAGGATGGTTAAAATGGAAACATCATTGTTACAACAGCAAAAGGTTTCGGCAGAGACGATTGCATCGCGGATTATTTCGGTGAAAGAATTAGTGCAAACGGAGCTTGACATGTATGAGGTGTCAAAAGACGTAGAAACAGGAGAGCATTATCTTCATTATGCTTACATGCATCGAGATTTTACGAACACAGGTGAGCCGGAATCATTTCATTATTTGCTGCCTATTGACAGCGATGATGTGCTCGGTTTGATATTTGGGGAGCAGGGTTATGCTTATCCAGAGCATTGGCACAAATCATTTTTGAGAAATGGTCCAGAGGGATTTTACATTTGGTTTGACCCCTCACATGAATTGCAGCAAACTGAGGATGATGCTATTGCACAGGACCTCTTAAATAAGCTGAGAGAATTTCGTGAAAATGGGAATGTAGATCCAGAAGCGGTTCGTAAGCTGCTTGAAGAACTGGATGAAACACGCAATAAAAAGGAATAGGCATGATTGAATGCCTTCATAATGTTTGTACAGAGCCAGCTTGCCGATGATTCGGCGGCGGGCTTTTTTTTGTTTAGTAAAAATGAGGATAAATGTCCATATTAACTCTAATAGCTTTTGCTTAGGAGAGGGGGGAGAAATCATGGATACAGAGTCCTACCGTTTTGCTAACTTTGGCACACGTGAAGATTTGCTGGAAGATCTGCGCAGCCTCGAGTCCCGCATGAAGGCTGAACTGGGGTATGAGGTCGCCCTGATTGCTTATACGCAAGAAGATGATGCGAGTAAAAAAAGTAAAGTTTGAGCTAATAGAAGGGGGGACTATATGAAAAAAACGATGTTCAAAATCGTGGTGACGGCTATACTCGTCGGCCTGTCAGCAGGCTGTACAGCAGCGAGTCCCAAAAATCAAGCAGGCGCAAGCTCTTCAAACCCAGGAGCTGGCAGTTGGGATACAGGATTGAGAAACAATGAAAATCCTTCAATGGGTGCAAAGAGTGTCAATCAATCACCTCAGCCTACGATACTTCAACCTACGATTGATAATGTGAAAGCACATATCAACACGCATTTGCAGCTGAATCGAGATTTAGCTGATCAGATTATTCAAGCGGCGCACTTAGGATCTACTGCTGTTGCCGTAACCGATAACAATATTTATGTCGCAGTTGATATGGGGGGCATGCAAGCGATGGGCGCCGATGATGGTGTTAAAATGTTAAGTAAACATAACGATCCGGAAAACGAAGCAGGCTTGTTCGGCTCGGGGGTGGGCTCACAGATGGATTGGCTCTCGGCCAAACCGCTTCCAGCGGAAAGTGCCAATGCCATTCGACATTTGTTAACTCGGATTTATCCGGAAACGAATATTTTCATCTCGTCGAATCCGCATTTCGTGAATCGGATGATGTACTATGACACGCAACAGCGAAATAATAAACGAATGGATACGTATTTGAATGAATTTAACACGATGGTCCAATATGTGTTCCCAACCTATTCCTCGGGGCAAAGAAACGTCTTACCTTAAGGATGTTTGAAAAAGGCGAAATGCGTAACTATTCCATAGGTGCTCTATAGTTACTCTCCCTCAGCTGTCTGCTGGGGGTTTTGTCGTATATATTTGCGTTCACATCAAATGAAAGCTTTCAAAAAAGGAGCTCGACGATGATACCAGAAGCTGAATTAATAGTGCTAGGTATGTCTGTAAGAAAGAATGAGTAATCGTTATAAGGTCCGTGCTTATTGTAGTTCACGAGAGTGTGATTATGTTCATAAGGATGATGTGATCCAAGCGATTAACTTTGAAACCGCATATGGATTGGCGCTGTATTATAATGATATCCCTACCAAACCGAGTTGTCCGAAATGCGGTGAATCGATGGCTTTTTATTCTCACTCGATTATAGATGAACCGTGGCTGCCCTGAAAAGCTTGACAATCTAAGCTTTCCTGATAAATAGTAAGAGGACAAAGGGATCAGGAAAGGACCATCAAAGTCATGATGACAGACACTTTACCACAAGAAATACGTGAGCATATAGAGCAGAATAAGCTGCAAAGACAGAAACATACAGCAGAAGAACGTAAACTCATTGGAACGGCAGCTTTCGAAGCCCCTCGTGAAGACATTTTAACGGATACCATGATTGCTCTGTATTTGGGCAAAAATGTCTTGTTGAAGGGTCCAACAGGGTCGGGAAAGACGAAGCTGGCTGAGCATGTTTCAGCGTTCTTTGATCAGCCCATGCATGCCGTAAACTGTTCAACCGATCTCGATGCTGAAGCCTTGCTTGGATTCAAAACGTTAACGCACGATGAGCAGGGGCGTACTCAGATTGCTTTCATTCCCGGTCCGATCATGAAAGCCATGACAAAGGGACATTTTCTATACATAGACGAAATTAATATGGCCAAGCCGGAAACTTTACCTTTGATAAATGGTGTTTTGGATCATCGTAGATCGATTACAAACCCTTTTACAGGGGACGTCATTACAGCACATCCGGACTTTCGAGTTATTGCAGCCATTAACGAAGGCTATATTGGTACAGTGCCGCTCAATGAAGCCTTGAAAAACCGATTTGTAACGATTGATGTTCCCTATTTGCAAGGTGAGACACTGTTTCAACTGCTAAAGAGCAAATCTGTTTTACGGGATGAAAAGCAGTTAAGAACATTCGTACAGTTATCTGCCGATTTACTATCGCTTATTGAAATGGGGCAGCTGCCCGACGAAGCAGGATCGATTCGAGCGCTACTGGATGCTTGCGATTTGACGGCTTATATTCCTCCGATGCGGGCAGTTGCGCGAGCTATTGCGGATAAATTGGAGGATGAAAGGGAGCGTGCAGCCGTGATGAATGCGGCCGAGACGTTATTCTGAGCCTATGTTTGTAGGAAAGCTAAGCTTATTAGAGGATAAAATCGATGCGATGCTCCAAATGCAGCTTGTTGATTTGGCACGGATGTTTACCAAGCGCAAAGAACTAGAAGTGGAAGCGACGTTCCATGCGGACTATGAGGAAGCTTCCGCTCGTATAACCGTGAGTCAGTTTTGGCGGGATTATCCTCTTGTTGATAAAACGGCAGGAATGAAGAGTGATGTTTACCTACGGGGTATCGGTAGTGCTTGGTTCACAGGGGCCGACGCGGTTAAGTCATATCTACACTTTTGCCAAAGTGCGAGTTTCCCGAAGCTGGCTAATTCGCTCTTTGCGCTATGTGAAGATATGCGACTAGAACGTATTTGTCGAGCTCGCAGACCGGGAACTGCCCGTGTATTCGCACATCGACATCGCATATTGAGGGTCTATTTTCAACATAAGCTGCGTACACACCTGAGCAAAGGCGAGTTGGCAGACGCTGTTCTTTTATTGGTATATGGTTGGTTTACTGGTTTGGAATGGCATGCTGGCTTGGGTGATGCTGGTGCTGGACTTTCTGGCCGGTTAGCTCAGATTTATCCGATTTTGGAGCAGATTGAGGAAGCCGCACATACGGCCGAGGTTGCCGCTTGCTGTGAGGCGATGATGGACTCGCTGTCTTATTGGCTAGTCAGAGATGCGACAGCCGCATATTTCTGGATGCAGCCAGGTAGCGGAGTGGCGGAGCCGCTGCCTGCAGGGTATAAGGGCGAGCTGAAGCGTGCGAAGCGGCTCGCAAATGATGATGTGCTCCCCGAGCAAGAGGGGGAGCGTCAGCTGCCGGGCCAGGAGCGCATGCCGACCTGGCACCGCGAAAGCAGCGACCGCAGCCCGGGGCTGCTGCGGTTCGAGCTGGAGCGCGGCTCGCGCACAGCCGCGCAGGGGTCTGCGCCCCGCGAGGGCGACGCGGCCGACCAGGCGCTCGCCATCGCCCAAGGGCGCTCGGTGCGCGCTAAGCGCACTGGCGCCGCCTCTGGCGAGCGGCGCGAGGGTGCTGCCGTGCCCGCTACCGCGGGGCACGGGGAGGGCGCAGTCGCCGCGTATGCGACGGCGACGTGGCTGGCGCCTGAACGGCCGACTGCTGCGCAGGAGGCCGGGTACAGGCGCCTGAGCGAGCGCGCAGCGCTCGCGAAGCCTTTGCAGCGTGCCATACGGCGCACGCTGGAGCAGAAGCGGATCGCCCCGCAGGGCGATCGGCTGTTCGGACGGCTCGACAAGCGGCTAACGCGAGCCGTGACGCAAGAGATGCCGCGCCTCTTCTATAAGAAGCGCGCGCCAGTACCCCAACTCGACGCGGCGTTCGCGCTGCTCGTCGATTGCTCGGCGTCCATGTATGACAAAATGGACGAAACCAAGCTCGGTCTCGTGCTCTTCCACGAGACCCTCCGATCCTTACGAATCCCGCACGAAATCGTGGGATTCTGGGAGGACGCGGACCGTGTCACGGAGCAGGAAGCGCCGAACCTGTTCCAGGTTGCGGTCGACTTCGGCTCCTCCTTAGCGTCCGGAAGCGGCGCGGCTCTGCTGCAGCTTGAGCCGCAGCAGGACAACCGCGACGGCTTCGCGATTCGCCGCATGACAGAGCGGCTGCTGCGGCGCACAGAACGGCAGCGCATCCTCTTGGTGTTCTCGGATGGCGAGCCTTCGGCAGCCAATTACAATGATGTCGGTATCCTCGACACCTATGAAGCCGTGCTTCACGCTCGGCGTCAAGGTATTGAGGTCATCAGCATCTTTCTGGCAAGTGGCGCTGTCCACGAAACGGAGCGGATTGCAATGCGCAACATGTATGGGCGCAGCAGTATTGTCGTCCCCAATGTGGAGGAGCTCGCCGAACAGTTGGTGCCCATTTTGCGCAAACTTCTGCTTAAATCTATCTTTTAATGTCGAAATCCTTTACAATAGATCAGGGTATTTTTATCTTCAATGCGGATGAATTACCCTGCTTATCGTCATTATCTTTTTTTTACTTACATACATGTCAACCAATTATTTGCTTATTTCGACCTAACATAAGGGGGATATCATTTCATGTACGGAGCACCATTATCGAACAAAGCCAAGAAAATTATGCTGCTTGGATCCGGAGAACTTGGGAAAGAAGTTGTTATCGAAGCGCAGCGCCTAGGGATTGAAACAATCGCCGTTGACCGATATGCGAATGCACCAGCTATGCAAGTAGCACATCGCAGCCATGTCATTAATATGCTCGATGGTGAGCAGCTTAGAGCTTTGATTGAGCAAGAACGTCCGGATCTTATCGTACCTGAAATTGAAGCTATCGCTACGCCTGTTCTTGTGGAGCTTGAGAAGGAAGGATATCGTGTCATTCCTACGGCTACAGCTTCCCGTTTGACGATGGACCGCGAGGGGATTCGCCGCCTTGCTTCAGAAACACTAGAGCTGCGGACAGCTAAGTATGCTTTTGCAAATAGCCTTGAAGAATTACATGCTGCTGTTGCGGAGATTGGTACACCATGTGTTATTAAGCCGATCATGAGCTCCTCAGGTAAAGGTCAAAGCGTTTGCCGCACACCTGAGAATGTGGAACAATCGTGGAACATCGCCATGGAAGGAGGCCGCGCGAAAAACGCTAGAGTGATTGTGGAAGAATTCATTCATTTTGAATCAGAAATTACGCTGTTGACTGTTCGTTCAGTTTCAGGCACAACGTATTGTGAGCCGATTGGTCACATTCAAAAAGATGGAGATTACATCGAATCGTGGCAGCCTCATGCGATGACGGAGCAGCAAATTTCAGACGCCCAACACATGGCCAAAACCATTACGGACGCACTCGGAGGCTTCGGACTTTATGGGGTTGAGCTGTTCCTGACCAAGGAAGGCGTTTATTTCAGTGAAGTTTCGCCGCGACCGCATGATACCGGCATGGTTACGATGGCAACACAGGATTTGAGCGAGTTCGCCCTGCATGCTAGAGCGATTCTGGGACTGCCTATTACAGGTATTCGTCTTTTGACGCCAGGTGCTAGCTATACCCTTAAAGCGGATCGTGAACAGGTAGAGTATACAATTAGCGGTTTAGAGCAAGCTTTATCCGTACCCAATACACAGGTTCGCGTCTTTGGTAAGCCGGAGACGAAAGTGGGACGCCGCATGGCCGTTGCGCTGAGCAGTGCAGATACGGTAGAGGAAGCGCGAAGCCTTGCGAAGCAAGCGGCTGGATTGCTTAAACTCAACTACGAATAAGATTAGGTTACCCAAGTCAAGTCATCATCAGGAGGCAAGCATAATGGAAGCTAAACCAGCAAGACTCTCCCGAACCGTTTTGACAGAAATCATTTTGCCGGCAGACACGAATTATCACAATACTGTGTTTGGCGGCCGCGTGATGCAGTATATAGATAAGGTAGCAACGATTGCCTCAATGCGTCATTCACGTAGAGGTGTCGTGACAGCATCTAGCGATAGCTTAGACTTTTTCGCCCCTGTCAAACTAGGAGAGGCTATTCAGTTGGAGGCGTTTGTTACGTGGACACATCGAAGTTCGATGGAGGTTTATGTGAAAATCGAGTCGGAGAACCTTCTGACAGGTGAAAAGAAGCGTACTGCGACGGCCTACCTAACCTTCGTGGCGCTAGATGATAACGGACAACCGTGTCCGGTGCCAGAAATCATCCCTGAAACGGATGAAGAAAAACGCCTGTTCGAAACAGCCGAAACTCGATTTGCCGCGCGCAAGCTTCGCAAAGAAGAGCGGAATTTGAACATGTAGTCTTTTTGACCACATAAGAAAGTATAAGTTTTCGGATCACGAAAACCGCTTTTTTATTGGCGATAAAACCTAATATAGGGATCTTTGGTTGTAGACCAAAGTCTCTCCTCGTTAAACGCGGTCGCTCATCTTTGAATGGCCTCGATAGAGGTTTTCTCATTGAAAATTGTTTCCCCTGAAGAGTCGGGCAGTTCCTTACTAGGAACTGTCCTTTTATTATATTTGGTGGAAATAACTTTCGCTTCCTTAGCCATTGCTTGATATTATGGTATAATATGCCATAAACAATGATTTGAAGGAGTGAGGACGATAGAACACTATTTGTTCAAACAGCTGGCTTTCGTTAGGGGCCAAACCTTAAAATTGATGGATGGAGTTACCGAGGAAACAGCTGACCGAATTCCCGATGGCTTTCGAAATACGATTCGTTGGCAGTTAGGGCACGTTTATGTCGTGCTTGAACGGTTCGCATTTCAATATATGGGACTTCCGCTTCGTTTGCCAGAAGGATTCAAGGAACAGTTCGAGTATGGTACATCGCCTTTAAACAGGCCCGATTCCGCTGCCGTTCCTACTTTGCAAGAGTTGGAGAACTTGCTGAAAGATCAGCAAGAGCGGATACGTGATGTGCTCGGTCATCGCTTAGGGGAGAAAATTGATCCACCGTATACAACTTCAGCCGGAATGACCTTGGAAACGCCAGAACAGTTTCTAAGTTTTAATTTGTACCATGAAGGCATGCATATAAGTGTCATTAAACTTTATAAAATTTTATTACGAGATTCATAGTCAACGTAAAAGTAAAAGCGCATGTTACTTAGGTAACGTGCGTTTTTTTTTACGCACATTTTTGAGTTAGTAGGATTCGTACAGTCAAAACTACCACCATTTTCATATATTAATATAGAAATGGCTTATGAATAGGGAGGAGTTTAAAATGGTTTCACTCTCAAATCGTAAAGGGAAGAAAGCTCGAATTACCATAAACATGATTGCCGTACCAACCATTTTAATAGCTGGGGAATCTTCGACTCTTTCGGGACAAGTCCAGAAGAATGGTCGTCCTGCGGCAGGGATCGTTGTCTTATTATCGACCGATTGCACATTGGGTACTATCATTTCTACCATTACCATTACAGACGCAAGAGGTAAGTTTACCGCAACCTTCCGATCATTTGTGCCCAGTAACCAAACTGGATTCAAAGTTGCATCCGTAACCGCAGCACTCCCATCATTTCCAGGGATCGTGACTTCAGCCTCTATAGGCATCATTGTTGGAGCAAGAAATGCAGCAAAAAATAAGCTTCAGATGCGTCGGACTTGTCGGTCATGTTGAAATAATCGAAGACAAAGGGACAGATACTCCATTGGGGTTCTGCCCCTTTTTGTTTTACTCTTCGTATGAAATAGAGGGATATTTTGGAATTTATTGAATTAAAGAAAGGAGCGTTTTTTTCTTTGAACGAAAGAATTCCGCTGTCTATTAAAAACTTATAAAGGAGAAGATATACATGGATAAAGTGATTAATTATTATAATAGATTTGACGAATGGGGCCGTCTTGATAGAGAACCTATTGAATTTATAGTTAACTGGCACCATATAAGGAGTTTGCTACCGCAGAAAGGGCACATCTTAGATAACGGAGCTGGACCGGGTAAATACTCAGTTGAATTAGCGAAATGTGGTTATGATGTTACACTAACGGATCTTACCCCGAGATTAGTGGAAATAGCTGGTGAGAAGGCAGTCGAATTGAAGTTAGAGGAATTTTTCAAAGGTTTTCATACTGCTGATGCAAGAAATTTAGACATTTTCAATGATGAGCAATTTGATGCATCTTTAATGTTGGGGCCTTTATATCATTTACAAACGCAAGCAGATCGGGATTATGCCGTACAAGAATTGCATCGAGTTACTAAGCGGGATGGTATTGTATTTGTCGCATTTATGACAAGGATACGGCATCTAACGACTTCCTTATTATTCCCTGAACATTGGAAACCGAATGACAACATTGAGGATATAAACTCATTTTTAGAAACCGGTATATTTAATCATAAGGACGAAGGAAGATTCACAGGGGCGTATTATTTTAATATAGAAGACATTAATCCTTTCATGGAATCTCATGGATTTGAAAGCCTCAAATTGATTGGGTCATCTAGTATAGCTGGTTCATTTAAGTCAGAGCAATTTGAATATTGGCGTTCTCGTGGCGAAGAAGAATTTCAAGAAGTAATGAATATGATTTACAAAGAATCTGAGAATCCTCACCTATTAGGAGTATCTTCACATTTATTGTATATCGGTCGAAGAAAATAGATAATCTCGAGGAGTGATATAACTATGGGTTACATAATGGACTTAAGAAAGAACGTTGGAACAAGACCTTTGATTATGGCCGGTGCTTGTGTCGTTGTTATTCATAATAACTCCATTTTATTTGAGCGAAGAACTGATAATGGCATGTGGGGATTGCCTGGAGGATCCTTAGAGCCTGGGGAAACAATGGAACAAGTAGCAAGAAGAGAGTTATTTGAAGAAACCGGTTTACAAGCCAAGAAGCTTGAATTATTAGATGTATTTTCAGGTCAAGAATTGTATTACAAATATCCACACGGTGATGAGGTCTATAACGTAGTGGCTGCTTATATATGTAAAGAATTTGATGGAGTTATCAACCTCGATGAGTCGGAAGTAGCAGAAATTAGATTTTTCGAATTAAATGAGATACCTGACAATATTAGTCCTCCAGATAAACCAATCCTACATACTTTTTTAAAGAGATAGTAAATACAGAACAAAGATTAGGTGCTTTAATGACCAGGAGACAAAAATGAGAAAAATACTAGTAGCACTTTTTGTTTTATTCATAATAACTACCGGAATAAATCTTACAGATAATGAAGTCTATGCATGTAGTTGTGTTGGTGGCAGCATTACTGAAAAGTTAGAACGATCAGATGCCGTTTTTACAGGGCGTGTAATAGAAGTTGGCGGAACTAAGAACAGTAATATAGGAAAACTTAGGAAGTATACTTTTGAGGTAAATAATGCTTGGAAAGGACAAATAACTAAAAATATTTCAATTTATAGTTATGATGGTGATGGTGCGTCGTGTGGATACAAATTCAAGAGTAATGAATCTTATTTGGTATATTCATACTTAGGAAATGACGGTGCATTAGAAACTAATTTTTGCACAGGAAATACGGAATATCAGAAAGCCAAGAGTGAACTAGGCTTATTAGGTCAAGAAATAGAGGTTGAAAATAATACTACAATTGAAAACGAAAAGGAAGGAAGCATTAGGACATATATGTATATAAGTGGGGCGCTACTTGTGCTTGTTTTAATTCTTTTATTTTACAGACAAGTTAAATCAAGGCGTTAGCCCACCTAAAGTCATAATAAAGAAGGAGCTTAAAATGTCCGAATATTACTGGGATAACAAGATTGAATATTTAAGAAATACGCGTGGACTTTATTACAATGATGATTATTTAGAATTTTTAGTGAAGACTGTTTGGAAGATCTTAAAACCAGTGAACATCATCGATTACGGTTGTGGTTTTGGATATTTGGGGCTTAAACTGTTACCGCTTTTACCAGAAGGATCAACCTATACGGGAATTGACAAGGGTAATGAACTTATTAATACGGCGAGGGAAGTCTTTCAAAATCAACCTTATCCCTCAGAATTTTTCGTGAGTGACATTGAAGAAGTTACAATAAACAGAAAGTATGACATAGCTATGTGCCATGCTTTTTTATTACATATGTCTGATTCGAAGAAAGTACTTCAGAAGATGATTGATTGTGTTTTAGATGATGGAATGGTCATTTGCTTTGAACCACATTGGATTGCTAACATGTCAAACTACAGCCTTGATGAACTGGAGCATTCAAAAGTGATTAAATTGGGTATTTTGCAGAAATTGTACGAGGGAGATTTTAAACACAAGGGTATGGACGGAAATATTGGCATTAAATTACCGATCTATCTCAGTCAATTAGGTTTGAAGAACGTTGAGTGTAGAATAAGTGATAAGGTTAATTTCTTGGATCAGAATACGGACTTGCTAAGTAAGCAAAGTCTTTATACCTCTTTGAGGGAAGAAGGATTAGGGGAGTTACCTGGAGAGAAAGAGGAATTTCTTCATAGATTAGTGAATCGCGGATTAATGGTTAATGAGGCGATGAATCAATATGAAGCTGAGTTACTATTTTCAAAGGAATTCGATGATAATTCTTACTTAACATATGCACCAAACATGAAAATTACATTTGGTACTGTGAAGAGATAGCACAACAACTTAATAAGAAATCCCCCGCGAAAGGAAGAGAACCATGGGTGAACCAATTAGAGAGATTAACTGGATGGTAAAAAACAAAGTAATTGATTCACTGGTAGAACAAGATAGTTCATTAACCATTATCCCTTTGGATTCTGGACTTGAAGCAGAAGTAACAAAAATTTGTACAGCCGAAACAAGCTTTGTATTAAAAGTATGGAATAGGGATTCAAAGCCAGATGTTGAACGTCAGTATAAGTTGCTAGATGCTCTTTATAGCCGAGGGTTATCAGTATCAATGCCTTTTGGTTGGGGTTTGGATAAGAATAAAAATCAAGTTTTACTAACCAGTTTTGACGGGTCACCTATAAATAAAGTAAATCAGTCTAAACTTACTAAACTTGCTAAGATATTAACCAATATTCATAGATTTCCCCTAGAAGATGTGGATAGTTTAATACTTCAAAAACATGATTTTGTCAGCTATTTTTACCCGAGAATTGAAGAACATCAGGACATTAAGAATCTATTAATCCGGCTTACTGAAAGTGCGAATCTTAAACAAGCTTGTCTTATTCATGGTGATTTTAATTTGGGAAATATTTTGGAAGCGGAAGGAAAGTACACAATAATTGATTGGACGAACGGGCAACTTGGTGACCCAAGATATGATATTGCTTGGTCAATTGTTTTAATTAAGATTTATGTTGGAGAAAGGTATGGTTCCGTTTATCTTTCTGCTTATCTATCGCAAAATCAATATACAATAGAAGAACTAGAATTATTTGAGGCAGTAGCTTGCCTTAGATGGCTATTACTTAATAGAATTGTTGGTCTGCCTAAAAGCTCAAATACAATTACCAGAGTAAAGAACATATTAAAGAGTAATTTACATTTAAATGGAAATTTACTTTGAAAGCAACATGATGAATTCGAGGACATTTACGAAATTCTTGAAAATTTTCTATTTTTGAAAGAAGGTGTACTGATGCATCAACAAAAACCATTTGTACTTGCTGTTTCAGCAGTATCTGGTGGTGGCAAAACCACTTTAGTAAAACAATTGAATGCTACTTTAGTGAAATCCAAGGCCTTATATTTTGATGAGTATGATTTTGATGATAGTCCAAAAGACATTTGTGAGTGGGTAGAGAGCGGGGCAGATCATAACCAATGGAATTTAACACCACTAATTAATGATCTCAAATCTCTAATTTTTGATGAAAACCAGTCACATAAATATATAATACTTGATTATCCCTTTGCTTATCGGCACAAGACAATGAGTGAGCTATTAAACTTTACAATTTTTATTGATACCCCACTGGATGTAGCGTTATGTAGACGAATTCAGAGAGATTACAAAAATACGAAGACCGAAATAATTCAAAATGATATCACTAATTATCTTGATCGCGGTAGAAATGCATATCTAAATATGTTAAGTACAGTAAAACCTAACTCGGACTATATTGTTGATGGATTATTACCTATTGAAACGATCATTGAATTGATAGTACAAGAAATAACAAAGTGAATTGCATGCATATTCATATAAGTAAAGGAGAAGCCACCTTGGTCTTCCCGAGGGAATTTCTGAATTAAACAATAAAAGGAGTTTAAATATCATGATCAGATTGTGTGAATACCGAGATAAAGAAGTTATCCATCAGATTATCAATGATGCCGCTCAAGCATACGAAGGAGTTATTCCTTATGATATGTATCATGAACCATACATGACAATGGAAGACTTAAATCATGAAATGAATGAAGGAGTTATGTTTTGGGGGTTAGAGGAAAACAATGAGTTACTTGGAGTCATGGGCATACAAGATAAAGGGGAAGTATCACTAATCAGACATGCTTATGTTAAAACGAGTCAACGTAAAGGTGGTATAGGGACCAAGCTTCTGAATCATTTAATTAATTTAACAGATAAACCAATTCTGATCGGGACCTGGGAATCGGCTGAATGGGCGATTAATTTTTATCTAAAAAATGGATTTAAGTTAATTTCACATGAAGAGAAGGGGGAATTACTACATAGATTTTGGAATGTATCTGAAAGACAAATCGAGACATCAGTAGTTCTATGTGATAGAAAATGGGACTCCAATAAATAGTTGAAGATATTTGTGGAATTTTTTTAAGAAGAGGTAGCTTCGAATATATAGTACATTTGTGATAATAAGCTACCTCAGAGAAGATGGGTGACCGAAAGTGATTTCACAAGCTTTGATTATACAAGACAATAAAGTCCTTATGGTAAAACAATATGTTCAGAGAGGCGATATTGTATGGAATTTCCCAGGAGGGGGTATAGAGGAAAATGAAACACCAGAGCAAGCTTGTATAAGAGAAACGAAAGAAGAAACAGGTTTTGATATTAAAATCGAAGGGCATTTATGTACCAATAATAACAAGCACACTTTTAGAGCTCAGATTATAGGTGGAGAGATGTATCTTGATAATACGAAAGAATATAATAGTGATCTAGTTGATATAGCATGGATTGAACTAAGTGATGATTTTACATTTGATAGCTACACAAAACCAATAATTGAACTACATAATAAGGTTATGGATAATAAGATCATTCTTTAACAAGATCGAAGGAAAAGGAGGTAATCCAAATTGCAAGTAGGAATGCCAACTTTAATAGAATTTAAAACAATTGAACAGAATGTTGACCTGTGTAAAGAATTAGGTCTTGATTTCATTGAACTAAATATGAATCTTCCGATATGTTTACCAGAGAATTTAAGTCATCAGGAAATAAGGCATATTAATAACGAATATGGTATTGAATTTACTGTTCATTTACCAGAAGAAATTGATTTATCATCGTTTCATCCTCCAATAAGACTAGGACATTTACAGAGATGTAAAGAAACAATTGAATGGGCTAGTAGGGCAGGGATACAAACTCTGAATATGCATTTAAATAATGGCATTTACTTTACGCTACCCCACGAGAGAATGTGGATTAATGAACAATACGAATCAGAATTTAATAAATTACTCTTTGAATCATATTCACAACTCTATCAGATAGCTAATTCTTTAAATGTTGTTTTGTCGATAGAGAATACATGCAATTTTCATGTTCCGTTCATCAGAAGAGCTCTCGAGATGTTAGCGAAGTTCGAAAACTTTTACCTCACTTGGGATGTAGGACACGATGCTAAAGTTAACTTTAAGGAAGAGGTTGTATTCCGCGAATTTACTGATCGCATTAAGCATATGCATCTACATGATTGCAATGAAAAATCAGACCATCAGTCCTTATATAGCGGTAATGTTCCAATTAATGATCGACTTCTTTTTGCCGAAAATCATGGCTTGTCCGTTGTGATTGAAGTAAAGACTAGTACATCTTTAAGAGAATCGATAGAGCAAATAAAGAAAAATTATAAGTGAAGGGTTTCCTGAAACCAACCCTCAAATACATCGTATAACATCTAAAAATGGCTTAATTTATGTTGATATCCTTACGGAAAACAAATAGGAGGTAAGAAAGTAATGAACGCACATGAAATTGATTATCGTATTTTAGGAAGTGAAATGCAGTATGTAGAAATCGAGTTGGATCCGGGTGAAAGTGTGGTAGCTGAAGCCGGTAGTATGATGATGATGGATCAAAACATCCAGATGGTGACTGTATTTGGAGACGGCAGCAGTGATAATAAAGGGTTCATGGGCAAGCTGCTTGGAGCTGGTAAACGATTATTAACGGGTGAAAGCTTGTTTATGACGGTTTTTACGAATCACAGCTCACATGGGAAAGAACAAGTTAATTTTGCTGCACCTTATCCTGGGAAAATCATAGCGATGGATTTGCAAGATCTCGGTGGTAAATTAGTTTGTCAAAAAGATTCCTTCCTATGCGCAGCGAAAGGTGTCTCAGTAGGTATTGCTTTTCAGCGTAAGCTAGGGGCTGGATTCTTCGGTGGTGAAGGCTTTATCATGCAGAAGATTGAAGGCGATGGTTTGGCTTTTGTTCATGCGGGTGGCTCCATCTGTGAACGTGTGCTCCGCCCAGGAGAAGTGATTCGCGTGGATACGGGTTGCCTCGTGGCAATGACACAAGAAGTAGATTACGATATTGAGATGGTCAAAGGCGTTAAAACTGCGCTATTCGGCGGAGAAGGCTTATTCTTCGCTACGTTACGCGGACCTGGGCGCGTCTGGATCCAATCCTTGCCGTTCAGTAGGCTGGCGGACCGTATGGCTTCAGCATCAAGAGTTGGAGGAAGGAAAGAAGAGGGAAGTATCTTAGGCGGTCTTGGTAATTTGCTTGATGGAGACGGAAGATAAGGATTGCACTCATAACGTATAACAAAAAAGCCCGGAAGCGAATTGCACATTCGCACCGGGCTTTTCCTTTGTTCTTACTTGGCTCCACCTTCTGCAAGGATGGTTTCCCAGATTGCGCCTTTGCCATAAAGCTCTTTGTTCACTTTATCCCAACCGCCGAGGTATTCAATGTTGAATAAGCCTGCAGGCGTAGTATAGTTTTTCTCGTATTTCTTAGCAACCTCAGGTAGAACGGAACGGAAGCCCTTTTCTGCGAATACTGTTTGGGCTTCTGGTGTATATAAGAAGTCTAGGAACGCTTGCGCTACTTCACGATTACCATGTTTGTCTACGTATTTATCAATAAGGGCAACTGGATTCTCAATGGATGTTGTGTATTGTGGAATGACTTCTACATACTTTTTACCGGATTGAATACGAGCTAGAAGCTCATTTTCATAAGTTACGATCGCATCGCCAACACCTTTATCGAAGGTAGTAAGGGAATCTGCTCCGCTTTTATCCAATACTTTAATGTTTTTGTATACTTTGCTTACGAGATCTTTTGCTGCAGCTGGGTCTTTTTTACCTGCAGCTTCGGAAGCTTTCAGGCCTGCGCCATAGATGGCATTAATATCCCATTTGGCTCCGCCGGAAGTACTCGGATTAGGAATCAGAACTTCAACACCCGGTTTCGTCAAATCAGCCCAGTCTTTAATTCCTTTAGGATTACCTTCACGAACACCAATTGCTGCAATTGAAGCTGTGATATTACCTTTGTAAGGATTGTTTTTCCAGTCGTGCGTAATTAAGCCTTTTTCAGCGATCTTTTGAATATCACCTTCCAAAGAAAGTGGAGCGATGTCAGCTTCAAAACCTTGGATAATGGCAGTAGCTTGCGCACCAGATGCCACATAGGATTCTTGGAATTCAACAGTTTGACCTGTTTTATTTTTCCATTGATCTTTAAATTTTGGAATAATGAGATCGAAGGATTCTTTGACGACCGAATATGCTCCTAGTGTAATCGTCACTTTACCGCCTTCAGCTTTTGGAGAAGCGCTTGCCGCGGTTGTTGCAGCAGCTGTTGATGCCGCAGGTGTACTTGCAGATTTCGTGCCAGTACCGCAAGCTGTAAGTGCGATACTTGCTGTGAATAGTGTTGCGGTGATTAAGCCAAGCGTTTTGAAATTTTTCATGGTTTACAACTCCCCTATTAATGTATAGAAATTATTATATAAAAACAGGCAGCGGATCTTGTTTAGCCTGATTCTCAATCAACTTATTGTCCGTTTTCGTAAACACGGAAATGTGATGGATGAGGATATTTACCTCATCTCCAGGTTTATAAATCTTCTCCTTCACGGACTGGTAAGCAAATAGCTTTAGGGCGCCTGTATCAATTTCCAAATACCAGGAATCCCCACGGAAATGAGCATGTGTTACTTTCCCTTTTTCCCCAGCTGTAGCGAGATGAGAAACATCATGATTGCGAACTTCAATGGATTCTGGTCGTATCATCACGTTAACGTCTGGAAGCCATTGACCATCGTTCTGCAATTCTTCTAAGTAAGGGAACCCGATTAGTGGGGTATATTGCGAAATGATGTTGGATTCTCCAATAAACGAGGCCACAAAAGAGGAAGCGGGCTTCGTGTAAATCTCCCAAGGACTTCCTTGCTGCTCAATTTTTCCGCCTTGAACGAGAATGATTTCGTCCGCAACCTCAATGGCTTCATCCTGATCATGGGTGACGAATAGGGTTGTTACTTTAAACTCATCGATGAGGTTTCTGAGCCAAACACGCAGCTCTTTACGAATTTTAGCATCAATGGCTGCAAAAGGTTCATCAAGCAAGAGCAGTTGAGGTTCGGGTGCTAATGCTCTTGCAAAAGCAACCCGTTGGCGTTGACCGCCAGATAGCTGATGAGGGTACTTACGCTCACTACCGGCAAGCCCCATCAAACCTAGAAGGTAAGTAACGCGATCTTGAATGAAATCCTTTGGCTTTTTCAATACCTTTAAGCCATAGGCCACATTTTCAAAAACGGTCATATGCTTGAAGAGGGCATAGCTTTGAAACACGAAGCCAATTCCTCTTTTTTGAACTGGAAGATGAGTCGCTAGTTTCCCGTCGAAGTAAATATCGCCAGAGGTGGGGCTTTCTAATCCCGACAACATGCGAAGAATGGACGTTTTGCCGCCTCCGCTTGGCCCGATCAATCCTACCAGATGACCTTTCGTAATGCTGAAATTAACGTCCTTGATGGCATGAAACTGCCCGAAATGTTTATTTAGGTTTTTGACTTCGATATGCATGCTGGGGCTCCTCCTTAATGGCTTCTCAATTTTTCACTTCTTCTTTTCAACCACTCAAGTGCTAATAAAATAGAAATCGATACGAGACCTAAGACGAAAGCAACGCTGTTCGCTGCCACGAGGTGGAATTGTTCGGCATCTTGATAAACAAGGGTTGTAGCTGTTTGCGTTTGATTAATGATATTGCCAGACACGACTAGGATCGATCCAAACTCACCAAGTGCTCGTGCGATCGTTAGGATGAGACCGTACAGCACGCCCCAACGAATACCTGGCCATGTAATTTGAATGAATGTACGCCAGGCGCTAGCCCCTAAAGTAGCAGAAGCTTCTTCCGACTGTGTACCAATCTCTTCAAGTAAAGGAACCACTTCACGTACCATCAAAGGGAACGTAATGAACATCGTTGCTAAGACCATGCCGGGTACAGCATAGACAATTTTCATATTATGATCTTCCATGAAGGTGCCAAATGCCGTGTTTGGACCAAAGATCAAAATAACCATTAAACCAACAATGATAGGAGATACAGCAAATGGTAGATCAATAAGTGCATTAATGACAGGTTTCAACCAGCGAGAGATCCAAGAACCTCTGACAATTTCTAAGGAAACGTAAATGCCGACAATGGCATTAAGAATGGTTACAATCACAACGATAATTAAAGAAATTTTCATGGCATGAAGGGCTTCAGGTCGTACAAGAGCGTCGAAAAAAGCTTGCGGGCCTTCTTCAAAAGCACCAAAGGTAATACCAAGAAAAGGTAACATAATAAGTAAGAAAATTACGAGAAACGAAATACTGATCAATACTTTTCTCATGCTAGGCGCCCCTTTCCGCGTGTCAGTACATTGATGATCCAGAGAATAAGGACGGACAATGTCAGGAGCACGAGAGAGATAGCGGCTGCACCTTCGGGATTAAAGTTCTGTGTTTCACCATATATATAGACCGATGCCACCATCGTTTTACCAGGCAAATTGCCTGATATAAGGGAGATGGCTCCAAATTCGGCAAGTGATCGAGAAAAGGCGAGCATACTGCCGGCTATGATACCTGGGAAAATGGCGGGGAACACGATTCTACAGAAGGTGTAAAATCTTCCCGCACCAAGCGTAAAGCTGGCTTGTTCTTCTGCTGGATCGATTTGTTCAAGTAAAGGTTGAACAGTTCGAATGACAAAAGGAAAGGTAACAAATACAAGGCCGATCACGATAGCCGTTTGATTATAAAGCAGCTTAATTCCCAAATGGTCGAGCCAGACACCTAGTGGACTTGAAGGTCCTAATAGGGTTAGGAACATTAAACCAGCTACGGAAGTCGGGAGTGAGAAGGGGAGATCTACCATGCTGTTTAAAATACTTTTGCCGCGGAAGGTATAGCGGACGAGAACATACGAAATGATGGTACCTACAATCGCTTGAATGATGGTTGAGACAACGCTGAGCTTAATGGTTAACAGAATGGACTTCCAGGCTAATGGTCCTGTAACCTCTTTCCAAAATGGATCCCAACCTAACGAAAATCCTTTCAAATAGATGGAACCTATGGGGATGACAAGAAGTACTAACAAATAGCCGATAAGCACAGATCGAACCGTAGCTTTAAAAACCTTATTTCCCACATTACACCACCTAATTTCATTAATCATAGCTATTTACTCGGAATAATAAATTGACTATACCAACGGATGGTCTGATTTGTCAATACGCCTAATCTCATTTTTATGCAAGAATGATGAAATATTTTTCTGATAAGTAAATATACAAGTGATATTGCATGTTTTGCGCGACTAAAATACGAGTTTAAACATGATTTTCGGATGTTAAAAGACAAGCTTATTAATGAAGGGATATTTCAGAAGGAATAATCGCTGCCTGAAAATAACTATTCTTCTGTGAATAGTCTTTTAGTATGCAGAAAAAGTCATTGACGCTGCTTAAAACAGGTGATAGTATAGTAAACAAATAAAAACCAAGTAAACAGGTATGAATTAGTAAATTAAATAAAAGAGTCGACCAGAAGACTGGAGACTCCCATTCTTGCTTTGTACTCTGAGGCATGAATCGGGAGTCTTTTCCGTTTTCTAACGCCACTTTACTTTATGAGAAGAAAGAGGGATTCGCATGCTAGCTAATCGCACTTCATCATTAACTGAATCTAAGTTTTGGCAGCCTTGGGTCATACCGATCTTCATACTGCTTCTCTGGCAAGTTCTTGGATTATCCGGTTGGTTATCTGAGCGCATTCTGCCTACGCCTTGGGAGGTTTTAACTGCTTTATACGGTGTCATTAAAGATGGAACTATTTTCGAATACGTAGCCGTGAGCACGAAGCGGGCTTTTCTGGGGTTCCTGATTGGCGGGAGCATCGCATTCGTAATTGGTTTGCTAAATGGGGTATTCCCAATAGCCGAACGATATATTGATTCTTCAGTCCAAATGGTTCGAACCATTCCCCACCTAGCGATGATTCCTCTCGTTATTATGTGGTTTGGTATCGGTGAGACATCAAAGTTGTTCCTTGTTTCATTGGGAGTTGCTTTCCCCATATACCTCAATACGTTTCATGGGATTCGATCCGTAGATCCAGGTTTAGTAGAAATGGGCAAAGTGTACGGCCTTAAAGGATTCGCGTTATTTGCGAAAGTGATTTTACCAGGGGCATTAGCGAACATTTTACTTGGCATCCGATTTTCGTTAGGCATCATGTGGCTTAGTTTAATTGTAGCTGAAACGATTGCGGCGGATTCCGGAATTGGTTATATGGCAACGCATGCCAGAGAGTTTATGCAAATGGATGTTGTCGTGTTATGTGTAATCTTGTACGCACTATTGGGGAAATTATCTGATTTAATTGCCAAGTATTTTGAAAATCGTTGGCTGAAGTGGCATCACAACTACTTGAATAAAGCCTAGAGAAGGAGGAATAGTCATGAGCATGAAAAGCGGAGGCACACTGCTGCACATTCGGAATGTAAACAAAGCATTTGGACAAACACATGTGTTATCTGGGATTGATTTATCGATTAAACAGGGAGAATTTGTAGCGATAGTGGGTCGCAGTGGATGTGGAAAAAGTACATTGCTTCGTTTAATTGCAGGACTCGATGAGGCTTCAAGTGGTGCGATCTTATTAGATGCTCAGGCGATCAATGGTATTCATGAAGATACGAGGGTACTGTTTCAGGAACACCGTTTGCTGCCATGGAAAAAGAATATCGATAACGTGCGGATCGGTGTTAAATCCGGCGACAAAGAAATTGCCTTTAAAGCACTCCAGCAAGTTGGGCTTGAACATAAACGGGATGATTGGCCTGCTGTTCTCTCCGGTGGTCAAAGGCAGCGGGTAGCCTTGGCAAGAGCACTGGCGGGGAATCCACGTCTGCTGCTTCTAGATGAACCGTTAGGCGCTTTGGATGCTTTAACTCGGATTGAAATGCAGCAGCTGATTGAGCAGCTATGGTTGGAGAAGCAATTCACGGTCCTGTTGGTCACACATGATGTTAGTGAAGCTGTAGCTTTAGCTGACAGGGTCATCATTATTGAAGATGGGAAAATAGGTCTGGACTTAAAGATCTCACTTTCTAGACCAAGAGAGCATGATAGTGGGTTCGCTTATTATGAGAAGACCATTTTGGATCGGCTTCTTGTGAAGCAATCATATGAGCAGGTAAGAATTGCGGCAGATGCATTCTCGATTTAACGAATAGAAGAGTGAAAATAAAGGAGGACATAGGAATGACTCAATTTGATTTGCAGCTCCAAGCGGATGTACTAATTATTGGTGGGGGACCTTCTGGCGCATGGGCAGCCATCACAGCGGCGAAAGAAGGAGTGAAAGTCATTCTGGTTGATAAAGGGTACTGCGGAACGAGCGGTGCTACGGCACCATCTGGCACAGGCTTATGGTACGTGAATCCCAATGCGGATGAGCGTGAAGAAGCTATGAAGAGTAGAGAAGCGCTTGGCGGTTACTTAGCTGATCGCGGTTGGATGAAGAAAGTCCTAGACCAAACGTATACCAATACGAATCAAATTGCTGCTTGGGGATACCCATTCCCGCTTGACGAAGCAGGAACTTCGCACCGGAAGAGCTTGCAAGGGCCTGAATACATGAAGCTGATGCGCAAGCAAGTGCAGAAAGCGGGAGTTCGCATCCTGGACCACAGTCCAGCGCTTGAACTGCTAGCTGATGAGCATGGTGTTGCAGGGGCAACTGGGGTGAACAACCAAACGAAAGATACATGGCGTGTGGATGCGACCTCAGTCGTGATTGCAACAGGCGGATGTGCTTTCCTTAGTAAGGCTTTGGGGACGAATGTCTTGACAGGTGATGGGTACTTGCTCGCGGCTGAAGCGGGAGCTAACTTATCGGGAATGGAATTCTCCACCGCGTATTCTTTAGCGCCAGCCTTTTCACCTGTAACGAAGTCTGCCTTCTATACGTGGGCAACATTTTACTATGAAGATGGCAGCGTAATAGAAGGCGCTGGCTCGCAAAAGGGGCGTTCAGTGATTGCTCGAACGCTGCTGACGCAGCAAGTATTCGCTAGAATTGATAAGGCTGATGATATCGTCAAAAAAGCGATGCGTCAGGCGCAGCCTAACTTTTTTCTATCGTTTGATCGCCTGGGCATTGATCCTTTCACACAAAAGTTTCCAGTCACTTTGCGGTTTGAAGGCACTGTAAGGGGGACTGGCGGTATCCATATCATTGACGAAACGTGCGCGACGGAAGTGCCTGGTCTTTATGCAGCAGGAGATGCAGCGACAAGAGAGTTAATCTGCGGTGGATTTACCGGCGGTGGAAGTCACAACGCAGCTTGGGCTATGTCCTCAGGGTATTTCTCTGGTGAGGCATCGGCTAAATATGCGCTGAAACTGGGTGTAGGAGCTTCAAATAGGAAGGCTAAAGGATTGTCCGAAGCAACAGGTGTACCCAAACAAGCAACGACAAGATCCGATGCTCCTGATACGCAAGAAATTATCAAAGCCGTTCAAGCGGAAGTATTTCCGTATGACCGTAATTGGTTCCGCACAGGAGAAGGTTTACAAGATTCACTGGGACGCTTAAATCATCTGTGGCATGAGCTGAAACAGGGTATTCAAGCTAGTGATGGGAATGTTGTTCGAGTTCGTGAAGCAGCTGCTATGACGGCAACAGCTAGATGGATGTATACCAGTGGTTTGGAACGAAAGGAAACACGCGGTATGCATCGCCGGGAGGATTTCCCGCGAGTTGATCAAGCCCAGCAATATCGCATCATTAGCGGTGGTTTGGATACAACTTGGGCAAAGCCTTTGATTGACCCATCATTTTCAATCGTCAAAAAGGAGGCTGTTGTGTAATGATTGAACTGCTCAGTAAGGATCGCTGCATTAGCTGCAATCAGTGTGTATCCGTATGCCCTACGAATGTATTCGAATCCGTAGCGGGAGATATTCCGGTTATCGCCAGACAATCGGACTGCCAAAGCTGCTTCATGTGTGAGTTATACTGCCCAACGGATGCTCTTTACGTTTCTCCGGTAGCGGAACAAACGATTGCAGTCAACGAAGGGGAGTTAGTTCAAGAAGGTTTATTAGGAAGCTATAAAGAGAACATAGGCTGGGGAAAAGGCAGAGTTTCGACAGCCTCCTCAGACGGTTCATATATCATTTTCCAGCGTATGCGTGCATCACATTAATTCGTTCATTATCCATTCCACATAACTATCAGGGGGTCCAAAGACATATGACACAGAGATCATTGAAAGTGCTCAGTATTGCTCTTATTTTAACTTTATTTACAGTATTCTTAGCGGCTTGCGGGGCAAAATCGACGAAAACAACGGCTCCAGCAACGACGCCAGCAGCATCAGATGCAAAAACAACATTGCCTGAAACACTTCGTATTGGTTTTATTTCGGCGAATAATAATAAGACCATAACAGGACCGGAAGGCTGGGCGCAATCCAAAGGTTACTTGGAAAGCGAACTCAAGAAATACGGCGTTAAGGAGTTCAAATATTTCAACTTCCCGAATGGTCCTAACTTGAACGAAGCGATTACCGCGGGAACGCTGGATGTTGGAATCTATGGGGATACTCCCGCAATTAATGGGAAAGCTGCAGGTCTGAAAACGCGTTTAATTAACCAAACGCAAATCAATATGAATGCTTGGTTGGTAGCTAAAGCAGATGGACCTAAGACGCTCTCTGATCTCAAAGGTAAAAAGGTAGCTACTTCCCAAGGCTCCTATATGAGCCGATATCTAACTAGCTTGCTTAAGGAGCAAGGGCTTGATAAAGACGTAAAGATCCTGCATTTATTGCCTGCTGATGGCGAAGCTGCGCTATCCCGCGGTGACATTGCAGCATACGCCTATCCGACTGGTTTCGGTCCTTTACTTCTGAAAAAAGGATATGTTGCTATTGATGAAGCGGCCAAACATCCGGTTCTACAAGGCTCAAGTCTAACCGTAGTTACGGAAGATTATTTGGCTAAAAATCCTCAATTTCCTAAACTTTGGAACGATCTTCGTACGAAAGCAGTGAAGGAAATTCGTGAGAACAGTGAAGAGTTTTTCAAATTCTATGCGGAAGCATCCGGCTATCCAGTGGACGTTGTGAAAGCTTCCTTCAAGATCGAGCAGTGGCCCGTTGAATCAAGCACACCGGATGGGTTAAAACTAATAGAAGAAACGAAGAAATTTCTTGTGGAGCAAGGATTAGCGAAGAAAGATTTTGTTATAACGGACTGGTTAGTGAAATAGGATTGACCAAGGGGGGATGAGGGTGAAAGAAGTTCCAATTTCCTATGTAAAGGCCAATCAAACGGGTATTGTTGTCTTTGTCCTACTGGCATTTGCGTTTCAATGGACTTGGCTAGTTGGCTTGCTTTGGGTGATTCAGTTGCTTGGCTTTATAGGTGGTGGGAAATGGAATCTGTTCGTGGTGGTGTCTGAACCGTTTCTATCTCGAAGCGGTACTGAAACACAAGCCGCAGAGTTGACAAGGTTTAACAATGCTTTGGCTGTAATATTTCTTACTTTATCACTTACTTCTTTTACCATCGGTTGGAGTATGGTGGGGTATATCTTTACTGGCTTTTTACTCTTAGCTGCAGGTGCAGCCTTGTTGGGCTATTGCATCGGATGTGCGATTTATTATCAGTATAAGCAATTCATCGTCAGACAACGAGTGAAGCGCGGTTAATGAAAGGTAAATATGGAAAGACTCTCACTAGAGTAAGGTGGGAGTCTTTTCTATCCACATAATAAAGTGAAAAACATCAAATTAGGGCAAATGATAATTGCCGAAAATATGTTAAAAATAGGATTGACACCTCTAGTAGGTGATGCTAATATTGGTTTATACCTAATTCATACTAAACTTATCGGAATTATATGCGAACGCGAAAGGGAGTTAACATCATGGAGCATGCTATCACAATTCAAAGCGACGACGTCGAATTGGCCGCAACGTTACATTACCCGACAAATCAATCAGGAGCCGCGCAAGTTGATTGTCAACGTTGGCCGCTTATTATCATCTGTCATGGATTTATTGGCAGTCGGATAGGGGTGGATCGGCTATTTGTGAAAGCAGCTCGTGAGTTTAGCTCGCAAGGATACCTAGTTCTCCGTTTCGATTACGGTGGTTGCGGTGAGAGTACTGGCGACTATGGTGCTGGCGGGCTGGATGTTCTGATTGAACAAACGCGAAGTGTTATTGATTATGCATCAACGATTGATTGTGTAGATCTTAGTCGTGTGATCTTGGTGGGTCATAGCTTAGGCGGTGCGGCTGCAGTTCTAACGGCAGCGAGAGATAATCGCGTGAAAACACTCGTGCTATGGTCAGCTGTCGCTCATCCACACAATGATATTGTAAGAATTGTAAGCAAATCTGAATACGAGAAACTTCCTATAGGTGGAGCGATCGATCATCATGGCTATGTATTGACAAGTAAATTTTTTGATTCTTTATCCCAGCATCAACCGTTTGAACAACTGCGTAAATTTAACGGTGATGTCTTCGTTATACACGGTACTGCGGACGATACGATACCAGTCGATTATGCGCCATTATACCAGAAGATGTTCTGGATGCGATCAGAGGGGCAATGCGAACTCGAGCTTGTTTATCAAGCAGATCATACTTATTCAACAACAGGTTCTGCGAAAGAACTTTTTGAGAAAACAGGGAACTGGTTAGCCTTTATTCAAAAGCAGAAAAAAGATTGGAACGATTGGACAATTTAAGGAAGCGGAGGCAATAGAATGGCGAAACCACTAGAGTTAGACGATGTTTGGGTGGATAGAATTAAACAAATGTTAAACGGGTTGGAATACGGTTCCGTTCAAATCGTCGTTCACGACGGTAAAATTGCTCAAATCGATAAAACAGAGAGAAAACGATTCGACGCGTCATCTCAACCGCAATCCCAATTGCAAGCAGTAAAATCAGTCAAACAAACGAGTAAAGGCTAGCATTAGAGCGGTTAAGTATAAAAGTGGTCTACAAGCCCTCTTTCTTCGGAAAGGGGGCTGTTTTCATGAAGCGGAAGCCGTATAATGATGAAGAACAGGCGTATTATTTTGGAGTGAAATGGAAAGTTAATGGAGGGATCTTATGCAGAAGCAGCATTTTATATGGAAAGACTCTCAGCAGATTAATAACTATGTATATGAATGGCTGCCTGATGAGTCCAGTGAAATAAAAGCGATTGTGCAAATCGCACATGGCATGTCCGAGACGGCCGTTAGGTACGAGAGGCTAGCTGCATTATTAACAAGCCAAGGTTATGCTGTCTATGCGAACGATCATTTGGGGCATGGACGAACTGCAGGAACACCTGAAGCCGTAGGTAAATTTGGCAAAGATTGCTTTCATGGTATGGTTGAAAATATGGGGCAGATCACTAGTGAGATCCATAAAAGGTATCCAAAGCAGATTCCATTATTTCTGATGGGACATAGTATGGGCTCGTTCTTAACGCAGCACTACATGGTGTCGTATATAAATGAACATCCCGACAACGTTCAAGGCATCATTCTGTCAGGCTCCAATGGAAAAGAGGGTGCAGCCTTGTATGCTGGCATTGGTATTGCTACAGCAGAAGCAGCTATTCGTGGAGATCATCACCGGAGTAAGCTTGTTACGTCTCTTTCATTTGGAGCTTTTAATAAAAGATTCGCACCGAATCGAACGCCATTCGATTGGTTAAGTAATGATGGAGGCGAAATTGATAAGTATGTAGAAGATCCTTATTGCGGCGTTACGTTTACATCGGGTTATTTCAGAGATTTCTTTAGAGGACTAAAGGAGATTCATCAAGCTAAGCATGTCAACCAAATACGTAAAGATTTACCTTTATACGTATTCGCAGGTGAAGATGATCCGGTTGGTGGAGGTAAAGGGGTACGCAGGCTGCTTAGCATGTACAAGGAACTTGGGCTTAAAAACGTTAGCAGCAAGCTATATCCCCGCGGCAGACATGAAATGTTAAATGAAGTGAATCGGGATGAAGTCATGGATGACATTGCAGCATGGCTGAATGAGCAGGTTGCATCTAGGGGTTAAAATAACGAAGTGAATCAAAGATAGAAGGCTGCTATTCCCCCTCCTGCCTGATTGGTTGGAAGGGGTTTTCTTCGTTCATTCACAGCCTGCATTTTTCTAAATGTGCATGATTCTCCTAATTGAGTATTGACTTGTCTAACCGTAACGTTGTACTTTGGACGAATAAAGGGGATGTTAACATGAGGAAGAATTGGAGAAATCGCCTTGTATTTGCCTATCTGCCCGTTTTCATTCTTGTTATTATCGTATTGCTATGGATTTTTTTCGTCACCATGAGTGAGTTGTCCAAGCAGCAGGCGCTGAAGGCGAACGAGATCTACGCAGAAAACACCATGCAATATATCGATTCCAAACTGCGAACGGTCGAACAATATATCGTGCAGACATTTCTCGATGACCAATCTGTTATCGATTTTTATAGTGTATCTCCGTTATCGAAGAACCGCTACCTTAACGATCGCGACGTATATAAGAAATTGATTCTGCTGCGAGACAGCTTCAGTGAGATCGATTCGGTGTATTTGTATCGCACCCGAGACCAAATTGTCTTAAGTGACACGTCGATGATGGGGCTCGATCAATTTTCCAACATCAAGTATTTGAATACGCTAATAGCCGCTCCCCCTGCAAATCGCTGGAGTATAGGTCGCGAGTATATTGACAATGCCGGAGTGACAACGTCCGTAGTATCTCTGGTCATGCGGATGCCATTGCCGCTGGGTACGGATGGAGTTCTTGTTGCAAATATTAAATTACATACGATAGCTAAGCTCGTCAACAATGTGTCCAGTTCTAAATTCAGTTATCTTCACCTACTTGATGCCAATGGTGATTATATCATCAGTGACGACACGATCGACGGTAAAGCTAGCCAAGAACGGGAAGATTTTACCGTTATGAAATCGGAGTACACAGGTTGGACGATTCGCAGCGGATTTATTGACGGCGTCTTTTTTCGCTTTCTGTCGAACCTCAATGCATTTTGGCTAGTGTTTGGCATCATCACGGTATTTGGAGGAGCACTCTGGATCGTATACGCGAGTCGGCAGAACTACAAGCCCATTCAGTCACTTCTGGAGCGACTCTCATCTGTCCCGCTGCAGAGACCGCATATACTAGGACAAGTCAAGTACGATGAATTCAAAATTATTGACAATCTGCTTGATCATCTGCTCGAACAATTCGGCAAGTATCGGCTAGAGAACGACGAGAATTTCAGCTACCGTCGGCGATACTTGTTCGAAGAATTGCTGTCTGGGACGCAGCTTCAGCTAGAAGAGGGATGGGAAAAGGAGTTATCGCGTTTCGGATTTCAAGAGACGTACGATCAATATATAGTGGCCATTCTTGAGATCGACAAGTATTCGAATTTTACCTCCACTTACAATAATAAGGATCAATATTTGATTAAATTCATCATTGATAACGTCGTTCAAGAACTGAATCAGAATGCGGGCATCCTAATCTGTCCAGAGTGGATCGAAAAACATCGGTTATGCGTCGTCTGTCAATTGCCGAATGAGACTGCTGTAGGTGATCCGTTCCGAGAGATCATGCGCAAAACGGTGGATTGGATCTACAAAAATGTATCGATTACGGTCACCTGTGGACTTGGAACGAAAGTGTCGGGTATTCATAAGGTATCTAGTTCCTATGAAGAAGCTATAGAAGCACTCAGCTATAAGACTACGTTTGGAGTCAGCAGCCTCATTGAATTCAAGGATATTAATAACAAATCGGGCGAAGAAATATTCCGATCTCTACCTTATGTTCGTGAACTGGTCCATTTCTATAGGATCGGCGAAGCGGAATGGGAACGCCATTATAGCGCCCTGTTTGCGGAAATTCGCATACAGCTTTTTTCACGGGAACAAGTTGTTAATCTAATGAATTATTTATTATTTCACTTCTATAAGGAAATGTCGGGGTTATCCGCAGAATATCTGGAGTGTTGGCGAGAATATGCCATGAATCCAATCAACGAATGGATTGTGGCCTTCGACACGGTAGATGAATTGGAGAAAGAACTGCATGATATTCTGGAAGATGCCTCCCGGAGGTTGGATACCCTTCGCGAACAGCGAAGTCAGCACGATCTGATCGACCAAGTGAAAGTATATATCGAGAATGAGTATAACAATCCGGATTTCTCGCTCGTCATGCTGAGTGAGAAATTTAAGTTGACTCCGAATTATTTAAGCCGCTTGTTTAAAGAAGAATTCGGTGAGAAATTCATTGATTATTTGGCTGGCCTACGAATCGAACAGGCCAAATATTTGTTGGTCACAACACCCGTGGCGATCCAGGAAATCGCAGTGAAGGTCGGGTATACACATACCTTTTCGTTTATCCGTGTATTCAAGAAACTCGTAGGCCGGACACCTGGTGAGTACCGCAAGGAGTTCCAACAATCATAATCAAGAAGTATCGAAAACGATCGATTTAGGGAAAGATCAACAAAGTCCCTGAAGGGGTCGTTTTTTGTTTATTGAAGGCCGATAAGCCGTTTATCCTCATTATCCAAAGGAATTGTGGAAACGGAGTCTTGTGTAAAAACTGTGCATGGGATGCCACCAAGCGTGGCTGCATACCTTTTAAACCCCTATCTGCTGCCGATTATTGAAGTTGTGCATCGCGTCTAAATGTGTGAATTGCTGAGCTAAGGGACTTCCGTGTAGTGTTGAGTTGTGAGCGGAATAGAAACGATCACAACCATGCGGTACACGCTCGGCAGGGCGACATAGGAGGTAAAGTCACATGCAAGTATCTTCGCAGCACACAGCTTTGGAAGTGGAAAAATCGGTTCGATCCAGAGATACGAAGAAGCGGGAAAGCAAGTATCTGAAGCAAAATATTCCGCTGTATATCATGCTGACTCCAGCCATTATTTGTTTTCTCCTATTCAAGTATGCGCCGATGGGCGGGATCGTCCTTGCATTCAAGGATTATAACTTTTGGGATGGAGTCTGGGGGAGTCCTTGGGTTGGATTAAAGCATTTTGATTATTTGTTTAACAATCCACAAGGATGGAAGATAATTCGCAATACGTTCATGCTGAGCTTATTAAGCTTTATTGGGTTTCCATTTCCGATATTAGTTGCTCTGCTGCTGAATGAGGTTCGGAAAATGTGGTTCAAGAAAATCGTACAAACACTGTTGTATTTGCCCCATTTCCTTTCCTGGGTTATTGTCGGCGGCATCTTTATCACCTTGTTTTCTCAGGATTCCGGGATGGTGAACGACATACTGGAGAAGCTTGGCGGTGAGCGGTATGCCTTCCTTTATCAACCGTTCTCATGGGTTGCGGTGTTTTTGAGTTCAGGCATTTGGAAGGAAGCCGGTTTCTCGGCGATCATTTATTTAGCGGCGCTTACGACGATCGATCCGAGCTTGTATGAGTCGAGCGCAATGGACGGCGCTGGCAAATGGCGTCAGATGTGGCATGTGTCGCTGCCGGGCATTCGACCGACGATCATTTTGATGCTGATACTTGGTGTAGGGCGTGTCATGGAGGTCGGTTTCGACCACATCTATGTGATGCAGAATCGGGTAGTCGCCGATATTTCGGAAGTCATCAGCACGTACACGTTCAAGACGGGAATTCAGGGGGGCGAATTCGGCGTTCCTGCTGCGATGGGTTTATTCGAGTCACTAGTAGGCTTCGTGCTTGTGTTGACCGCAAACAGTATTGCCCGTAAATTCAACCAGAGTCTATGGTAATCGAGCTTGAAAGGAAGTGAGAACGTGAGAGAGAATTACGCAGGAAAATGGTTTAGTGCTATGGTTCATATCATTTTGCTGATGGCTGCTGTCAGCTGCCTCATTCCGCTAATCAATATTATCGCTGTTTCATTCAGCGACTCAGCGGCAATCGATTCCGGATTCGTCTGGTTGTGGCCGATTCATTTCAATGTGGAAGCTTATAAAACACTGTTTCTCGGTTCAAGAGTCATCCCCGCTTTTCTGAACAGCTTACAGATCACGTTAGGAGGAACGGCATTAAGCTTGCTCTGTACGACTCTTGCCGCTTATGCATTGTCCCGTAAATACTGCTACGGACGCAGATTTATTACGCTGGCCATGGTTTTTACGATGATGTTCAGCGGTGGGCTGATTCCATTTTTTCTTGTGATGAAAAGCCTCGGCCTGATCAACACCTACTGGTCACTATGGCTCCCCGGGTTGGTTGGCGCCTATAATCTGCTGCTCATGCGTACCTATTTCGAAGGAATTCCGGCAGAGATCGAGGAGTCCGCACGCATCGACGGCTGTGGTGAATGGCGGCTTCTTGCGCAAATATTTCTTCCTCTATCCTTACCTGTTATCGCGACGATTTGCCTATTTTTAGCTGTTGGTTACTGGAACTCCTTCCTGAGCGTCCTCATATTCATCAATGATGGGGAGAAGATGAATTTGACCGTATTTGTTCAGCAGATGGTGCAGAGTCAGAGCTTGCTGTTGCAGACGATTGCCTTGCAGCCGGAAGATCTGGAGAATATGTCGCCTGAGGCTGTGAAAGCCGGAGGCATTGTGATCATGACACTGCCCATGCTGATTGTATATCCGATTCTGCAAAAGTATTTTGTAAAGGGTGTGATGCTTGGCGCTATCAAAGGATAAATCGTAAAATGGCGATAGGATGAACGGATTCGAAGTCAGTCTATAAATACTAAAGGGGATGAACGAAGTGGAAGACAAAATGAAGAAAAGTACGTTAATGGCAGTGGTGACTTTGTTGGCGGCAGGGACGGTACTTACGGCTTGTAGCAAACCAAAAGAAGAGGGTAGTGGAGCTTCCGTCTCACCAACAAAAGCGGGATCGTCGTCATCAGCACCGGAGAAACGGGGCAAGATCAAAATGTCCCTCTACGACCGTGGCAACACTCCGCCCGCGGAAGGAACGGTTACGAATAACCGCTGGACGAAATGGATTAACGAGAACGCGCCTGCGGATGTCGAATATGTCGCCATTCCGCGGTTTGAATCGAAGCAGAAGTTTAATACGCTGTTTGCCTCAGGAGAAGCTCCGGACGTAATCACCGAATTTGATACGAGCTACCGGGATCAGCTCTATAGTCAGAAGCAGCTGCTTCCGCTGGAGGATCTGATCAAACAACATGCGCCGAACTACAACAAATTGCTGGAAAAATATCCGATTCTGCGCCAGATCGGTACAAAACCTGACGGCAAATTATACGAAATCGGGCGAGTTATTCCTAGCTCTGTACAAATAGCCGTATTCATCCGCACCGACTGGCTTAAAAAACTTTCGTTGCCAATACCGCAAACGCCCGATGATCTATTGAAAGTGTCGAAAGCGTTCACCGAACAAGATCCGGACGGCAATGGGAAAAAGGATACATATGGCTTTTCACTCGCCTACTTAGGGGATAAAGCGATTGATGCTATGCATGGCAATACGATGTTTATTAAAGATGATAAGCTGATCGAAGATGATGCGAGAATGAAAGCGGCCGTTTCCTTCAAGAAACGACTGTTCGACGAAGGCGTTGTTGATCGTGATTATTTGACGGACAAGAACGGCGAGAAGGCAAAAAAAGACTTTTTGTCTGGTAAACTCGGAATCTATGTGGCTGACAACGCTAACGTTGATTTATTAACGACGCTCCGCAGCACGAATCGAGATGCAACGATCGCCCCCATGCTGATGCCGAAGACAGAGTTCGGACAATACACGATCGGAATGTTAAATCCACTTCAGATGACGACGGTGGTCTATGCAGGCTCGAAGGATCCGGTCGCTGCAGTGAAAACGATCGACTTCATGATAGCTGAACCGACGTGGAAAATGCTGAAATTCGGCACGGAAAACGTACATTGGAAAAATGACGAGCTCGGATGTCCCAGAGCGATTAATCCGGATTTACGTAAAACTGAAGTAAACTATAATGCCGATTTGAACTTGATAGCGACAACGGTTGATTCCAAAGTGATATGCAACCTTCCTGTCCTTGACAAGAATATTCCAAATGCTGAGGAATGGGCTGGAATCAGACAACAAACACGTGCATTATACGAAAATCCCGCAATACCGTTATACACTCTTACGCATAGTGAGCATATGCCCACGCTTCCAGCCGATTTGTTAAAAATCAATAATGACTGGATCCAGCAAAGCAAGGACCTGATTGCAAAGACTGTAGTCAGCGGCGGCAGCGTTTCTGTTGATCAAGGGATGAATGATCTTAAGAATTTGAAGCAGAAGATCGGACAAAATCAGACCCTCGATTGGTATGCGAAGTGGTATGAGCAGAATAAAAAGAATGCGTTCCTGACCAAGGATATTTACCAGTACTTGCTAAAGAATAACTGAATGGTAGGAATTACCCCAAATATGACATTGTGGAATAAGGTGAGATGGGAATGGAATTCATTACACTGTCCGACGATGCAGAGTCTCTGGCATGCAAGGCTATAGATAGCCTCGAAGAAAGAAGCTCCTATTTGCTCGATAAGCAAATTCAGAAGGATATGTCCAAGGACCTTTATGGAGGTATGGCCATTGCGAATCTGAGTAAAGGCATCTATGTGGAGGCATGTAATCAGAGATTACTTAGGACAGCTGAGTGGTTTGTGCATCCCCATCTTTACGGCCGCGATCCGCAAGGAGAATCGGATTTCGCCGCCATCAAGCTTATACGCGCCCTTTACCAGTTTGAGCCTATTGGCCTTCTACAGGAGGCGACCAGCAGCTCCATACGAAACTTCTATCTGAATCATGATTTTGAAAGTAAATACAAGTCAGAGAATCACATGCTGCTTTTTCATACCTCTCGGTATCTGGCTGCACAGAAATATCCGGAAGAGTGCTTCAAGGCGTATGGAAAGAAAGGAGAGGAGCTTCTGGAGGCGGAAGGAAAACTTCTCCGGGAATACCTTATTTTTCGCGCCAAGCGGGGATGGGCAGAGTTTGATTCCTCCAGCTATATGCCAGAAGTCGTGGAGTGTCTGCTGTGTCTCTATGATTTTGCCTACGATTCAGACCTTGTTAAACTTGCAGAGATGATGCTGGATTTGCTGATGATGGACATGGTATGCGATAGCCTCGACGGTTTGTACGGAGGGGCTCATGGCCGCATCTATGCGCCTGTGGCATTGGATCACGCCCGAAGCGGTACCTTTCCTCTCTACTATCTGTATTTCGGGCATAGTTACAGGGAGGAAATCCAAGGCTCCTGCCTCTTAGCTGCCATTTGCTCGCGCTATCGGCCCCCTCAGCAGATTTATGAAATTGCACTAGGGCGAACGCAGCCCTATGTGCATCAGGAAAGCAAGCATTTACATTGCATAACTTGCGAAACACCTCACAAAAGGCTGCCGCAGGAGGAGGGAAGCATCAATAAATATACCTATTACACTCCCCGGTATATCATGGGAGCCGTGAATTTCCAAGATTCATACCGACTAGGTAGTGAAGCGGGCTGGTATGCCCATCATCAGCAGCACCAATGGGATCTGAGTCTTGCGGAGGACACCACTTTGAAAATATTCAGTCATCATCCCGGGCATAATGGCACGGAGGGCAGCGAGCATGGCTACTGGACGGGAGATTTGGGTTGTGGTTGTGGGCACTTTTTCGGTGAGAAAAATGTGGTGATGTCCATGTATCAGATCCCCCATGGGCAAGCGCTGCACTGGATTCACCTCCATGTTCCGAGGGATACCTTTGATGAGGTGAAGGAAGAGGGGAATTACCTTTTTCTACGAAAGTCCGGGGTTTATATCTCCTTATTTATCCACAATGGGTATGACTGGACGGAAGAAGGTGAGTACGCCAGAAAAGAAGTCAAAATTCATGGAAGGTGCAATGCGGTCATTTGCGAAGTGGGAGATGACATGAGCTTCCCGGATTTTGAGACGTTTCGCAGGACGATTTTGCAGAACCGTATTGTTTTCGACCCTGTAAATATGCAGTTATCGTACTGTTCTTCCTCCGTGGGGGAACTATCGATGGACAAATCTAAGCGATCCGTAAATGGAGAAACGGTGATCTTTCCTTATCCTACATATAACGGACCGTATATGGTTTCAGCTTTTAACAGTGGCATTATCGAATTAAGGTCAAACGAAAAAAAAGCAACCTACGATTTTAACCAGATGACCGTCAGGCAAGAGTAACTGGAGGTGTGAGAAGTGAATGAATTTCTGGAAAAAGTAGCACAAACAACGATGAGGATGGATTTTAATGTAGACAAGAAAGGCGATTGGGACTGGGGCGCAGGCGTCGCTTTGTACGGATTGCGCAAAGTGTATGAGACAACCGGAAGCCAAGAGATCTATAACTTCATCAAAACGTTTATCGACTCTAACATGGCGAACAGCCAGAAGATTTCGTATAACATCAATACGACAGCACCGCTGCTCTCGGTTTTGCTGCTCTATCGAGAAACGGGAGAACATCATTACCTTGATTTTGCCGAAAAATTTGCCAGTTGGCTCATGAAGGAAGCTCCACGTTTATCTAATGGGGCTCTTGAGCATACCGTCATTAACGATAAGTTTGCCGGAGAAATGTGGGTCGATACGGTATTTATGGCCGGTGTGTTCTTAACCGAATTGGGACAGATGGTGAATAAAGCGGCATATATCGAGGAAGGGCTACTGCAGGCTAGACTTCATATCGAATGCCTTCAAACCGGGGACAATGGCTTGCTTTACCATGGCTACAGTTTGTCAGGCAACTATCATCTCAGCGGTTGTCTCTGGGCCAGAGGAAACAGCTGGGTAACGATCAGCATACCGGAAATATTCGCAACCTTGAGTGGTTATGAAAAGGAAAAGAGTTGGTTTTTTGAAAGAATCCACCTGCAGGTCGAGGCACTGGCGGCTGTTCAAAAGGACAATGGCATGTGGTCTACCATTCTAGATGATGCCTCCTCTTATGAGGAAACTTCTGCTACGGCGGGCTTTGTATATGGCATATCTAAAAGCGTGCGTATGGGCTATTTGGATAAAAAATACTTGCTCTGCGCGGAAAAAGGATATCAGGCTGTACTTCGGCATATTTCGGAAGAGGGTACGGTGCAGGGTGTTTCGGCAGGAACGGGCATTCAAAAAAGTATTCTGGAGTATAACACTATTCCCCGGCAGTCTATCATGCCTTGGGGTCAAGGGATTGCCTTGTTGATGCTATGCCAAGAGGCGTAAGAAACAACTTAAATCATGAAGGGGGGAAAGTGATATGAAGACAAGGCGCAGGCTGGTTGCGATCCTTATGATGGTATGTATGTTGTCCACTTTAACAGTAAATCCATGGGAAACTTCCACGGTTTATGCAGAAACGACAACTACTCCTGAAAAAGCGGAATACCTGTTGGATGAAGATTTTTCTAACCTTGCCACTTCCTACGAACCGAGTGACATCGTACCAAGCGGATGGGATGTGAAAAGAGCTGGAGGATCGATCTCCTACAGTTTTAACAATTGGTTTAAAATCAGTGATACCAGTGATGTACTTCCCGTATCCATGAATAAACAAATACGATCTCAGAATGCCGGCATCCTTACCCTGGAATACCGCTTTAAGATGCCATCTGTCGTAAATGGTGTAAAGTGGCAGCTTCGAAGCGGAGTAACTGAAGGGGTCAGCCTTGAGGTTAAGAATGGCAATTTAGTTCTGGAATCTAGTGATACTAGTTACAATCTCCAGACGATCAACGCTAATGCGGAATTCGGAGTCAAAGTGATCGTTAATCTGGATGCGCGAAAAGTCCAGGTTTATGTAAACGGTATCGTAAAAGCATCAGAGAAGAGTTTTACGAACGATGTGGCATTTATAGATAACTTTCATGTGATCACGGGTGATGTCACAACGGGAGACCTATTTTTCGCTCCGGTAAAGATTCACAAAGGGTATGCCATTAATGAGAAATTTATATCCACGGTTCAAGGCCCCCTTCCTGAGGATTGGCAGTCACAGACTAGTGGTGGTGTGATTGCTGTGGAGAAGATGGATAATTCGAAGCCGCCGGATGTGTTTAGTCTGAAGATGAATGCAACGAATGCGACTGGCGAGATGAGTATGGAGAAATCTGTACCTTCTCAGGAAGGAAGCTTGATTTTTGAATACAAAGTATTTATTCCCGTTAAAATGGATGGTTTCTCAGCTGCGCTAAAAAATGAAAATTCGACAGTCTTCCAATGGCTTACAGCAGACGGGAAATTTGCTTATAAGAACTCAAGCGGTCAAAATGTGGCCTTCTACGACTACATACCAAACCTCTGGTATCATGTAAAACTCAAACTGAATACAGTGACGGGTAAAGCAGATCTTTACCTGAACGGTAAATTGAAAGTAGAACAAATCGACACCCCGCCCAGCGGTGTTAACCGTGTTAACTTTTCAATCGGAGGCTCAAATAGGGGAAGCATGTCACTGGATGATATCCTCTTATATCACGAGGCAGCAGAGCCACAGGATTATGTGCCTGCACCCGTCCCCGCAAACTCGGATGATGAGTTGGTAGGAGCTCAAGCTTGTTCCTTGTGGAGAGAAGGGCAGCACCTGGGATGGGACCGGATCAATCCATATCCAGAAAGAAAGCCTTATCTTGGTTATTATGACGAAGGTAACCCAGAGGTAGCTGACTGGGAAATCAAATGGATGGCTGAACATGGGGTTGATTTCCAGATGTATTGTTGGTACAGACCGACAGGCACAGAAGGAAAGCCGATAAAGGAGCCCCGTCTGGGAGCGGCACTTCATGATGGTTATTTCAATGCCAAGTACAGCGACAAGGCCGATTTTATGATCATGTGGGAGGCCTCATCCTCCAAAGTTAGCGGAAGCCAGGATTTCAGAAACAATGTTGTGCCGTATTGGATGGAATACTATTTTAAAGATCCACGATATGTGGTCATTGACAATAAGCCTGTCATTGGGATTTTTAGTTATTCCGGCTTGAAACGGAATTTCGGAGGCACTGCGGCAGGTGTTAAGGCAGAAGTGGAATATTTAAGACAGGCAGCCAGAGATGCTGGCTTCGATGATGTTATTATTCTGATATCCAATTCAAGTTCTGACGCCTCCTTGATACAAGAAATGAAGAATGAAGCCGGACTCGACGCCATGTTTGCCTATTCATGGGGAGCTTTTGCAGGGAAAGAAGAATTGCAAAAGACAAAGCTGGAGCAGCAAAGAGATGCTGGTTCCATGGATGTGGTTCCCGTTGTCAGCATGGGGAGGGACGATCGTGCATGGGATGGACCAGCCGGATATTATGCGACACCTGAGGAGTTCCAGTCAACGGGCCAATGGGTGAAGGACACTTTTGTGCCATCCTTGCCAGTAAACAGCGTGGGCCGGAAAATGGTTCTTCTGGATAACTGGAACGAATATGGGGAAGGCCACTTCATCATGCCTGCCGGATTAAACGGTTTCAAGTATCTGAGTGCGATTCGTAATGTGTTTACGGAGGGCGGAGAACATTCGGATACTGTTCCTTCAGAGGCACAAAAGGAGAGAGTCCGAGGATTATATCCCCAAGGGCGGATTGTTCCTCCAAAAACAGTGGAAGTCCCTCCAATAACGGATATTAGTCCTATTACGTACAGCAAGTTGTGGGATTTCAACACAGATGGGGACAGTGAGGGCTGGGCGGTAGCGAAGCAAGTCTATCCTGTAAGTACAGCAGAAGGACACTATTCAGGTACATCAACAGGAAGTGATCCAGGCCTTCATTCACCGACTTCCTTGGGGATATCAGCAGAAGAAAACCCCTATATCCATATCCGTATGAAAAATAGTTCCAGTGATACAGCCGGACAGATTTATTTCATTACGGAAACGGATCGAAATTGGAATGAAGCCAAAGGAATCGGATTATTTGTAAGGCCGAATGATAACGGTTACACGGACTATTATGTTCCCATGTGGAGCAACAAGAAGTGGACGGGAAATATCCAAGCAATCCGATTCGATCCCCTTACAACTACGGGTGATTTCAGCATTGACCGGATAGGGTTCGTGAAGGTTCCCATTGCGGGAGTGAAATTGTATCTGAACGGGCAACCGATGAAAACCGTGACTCCGCTGGAAATGATCGACGGCAGTGCCATGCTGCCGCTGGCCGAAGTTCTGGCGAAGGATGGAATTACGACGGAACGAGATGATACAGGAGCCATCCTAGCCATCAAGAATGGCAGTGTTATTCGGGTCGTGCCAGGACAGCTTACAGCTTATACAGGAAATACGGCCGTAGCCTTGCAGCATGTTCCTGTGACTACGAGCTATGATCTGTTGGTGTCACCTGATGCTTTGAAGGAACTATTTGGTTATAACGTTGCATGGGAAGCGTTAGATGAGACCTTGTATATCTCCGGTCCATTCAAAATAGTTGGAGACAATATTTTAACAGATCCAGGAATGGAAATGGGTACTCTGTCTTACTCCGGTGAAAGAATTGCTGCAGAACTAAGCACCACGGAGTACCATTCGGGCCATCAGTCGGTTAAAGTCACCAAGGAGTATGCTTATGGAAAAATTCTTTTCCCCGGCATAGAGAATGGTAAAGAATACTACTACTCGGCTTGGGGGAAGCTGGCTCCCGGCTCCACAGCGGGGGAGAAGCTCCGAATTTGTCTGCAGTACAAAGTGAACGGAGAGACCAAACAGGTGGTGATGGTTACGGGGCCTGCGATGGATACCTCTACTTGGAAAAAGGCGGAAGGATATTTTAAGCTGAATGAAACCGGCACTATTACCAATTTAACCATGTATATCTATACGGATTTTCCGGCAGCGGCAGATAGCTACTATCTGGATGATGTGGAGATTCGGCCGGTGACTTATGCTAATGATCCAATCCCTGCTAGAGTCTCGGGAATCAGTCTGAATAAAACGGCTATGGAGATTAATCCTGGAACGACAGCGAGGTTGATGGCTATCATTGAGCCTCTTAATGCGGTAGAAAGGGCAGTTACTTGGAGTTCTGACAATCCAGAAGTGGCAATCGTGGACGTGAATGGAGCTGTTTACGGAAAAAAGGAGGGAAGCGCCCATATCACGGTTACAACCGTGGATGGGGGTAAAACGGCTACTTCATCTGTAACAGTTCGGGAAGGGGTTTACGAAACGGTCACCTTGACAGTGAAGCCTGATGGAACTGGCGATTTTGTCTCTCCTAAATTGGCTAATGATAGCATTCAGGATAGCAGTTCTGCTAAGCAGTATGTCATTCTGATCTATCCGGGCGTGTACACCGAGAAAAATTGGGTAGTAAAGCCCTATACGACGCTTCGAGGAACTGATAGGGATCAAGTTATCCTGAAAGGAGAGAACGTCGCTTCGGCCACGAACAGCGAAATTACCAATCAATCGACCGTATGGTTGAAGGGGACGGCAAATCTGGAGAATCTCACCGTCACCGCTAAAAACATGAGATATCCGATTCATAGTGAAGACAACGGCAATAATAAGGATGCTATCCATATCGTGAAGAATTCCCATATTGAGCATTACGGCAATCTGGAAGCTGTCGTGTATCGCCAAAACTGGATGGCCGCACATCCGGGGGTTACTCCACCAGCAGACTTAGATCCAGCCAAGGTATGGGGAGGGATCAGCGGGGTTGGTTCCCATGCTTGGGGTTATGGATCCGCCAGCGGTGTAACGGAAATTGTGTATGGAAGCACTTTTGTTTCAAAAGCTGATGGCTGGTATGTGCATAATCGGGAGGATTTCACCAAACCCCAGATCAATATCATCAACGACAGTAAAATTGTTTCTACGGAGACTTTGAAGCCTATTATCATACAATCGCTAGGCAGTGGAACCAAAGATGAGGTTTTTTTCAACAACACGGAGATTATTGGGACTTACATGGTTCAGGATGATTCGCCTTGGATTACGCAAAAACCGGAGAACCAATATGCCAATCATGCGGATTATAAGGTTACTTTTAATAACAGTACACCTATTGGCTATTCGGATGAGCACAGGGGAAGAGCGCTAGCCTTGTTCAGTAAATCCACAGGCAGCAGTTCCTATGTAAGGGTCAGCGGTGATGCGGTACCAGCTATTCTAGGACAGTATGAAACCCGAGACGGGGGCGGTGGCCTGAGCGGTTATCTATACGGCTATTGGGATATATCCGGCATCAAAGTGGGGCTGAATGCCAACATTGAGGTCAATAATACGCTCGGAAGAAGGCTGGGGGACTGCACGATCATTCATAAAACACTTCAAGTGATCTTTGAAGATGGAACAACCAAAACGATCATTTTTAATGAAAATTATACAAATCAACCTAATACCTATATATTGGCAAAAATGAACGGAATTTTGGGCGCTTCGGGCAGAGTGGCGGAGTATAACGTCACTGGTGCTGAATACTATCCGCAGGTGCCAGATAAGCAATTAACTTTACGAAATAATACCCAGGTTGGCATTCCCCGATTTGCCGCTGTACGATTTGATACCGACAATACCACGCTGCGACTCATGAGCGCTGCTGATTCACCTGGAAGCTTTGTAGGCATCACGCTAGAGCGGATTATACCAGGCAAGTCGGGAAGAGTATTGACGGAAGGGATTATGAAAAAAAGTCAATTGAATGGTTTTACAGGAAGCCTAAATAAGGGAACTCAAATTTCCATTGGCACCCAAGCTGGAAGTTTAAATGAAAACTCCAGTGCACCTGCACTGCTAGTGGGAATCCAGACGGATTGGGCTTATTTTAAGGGGGATACGGAAGCTCCTATAAGCAGTGCCTCCGTAAGTACGGTGACTCCAGACGGCAGCAACGGATGGTATACATCGGAAGTAACGGTAAGCATAGCCGTGTATGACCAAATATCCGGTGTAGCAAAAACAGAATATCAAGTAAATAACGGGGCTTGGATAACCTATACCGGTTCCATTCCTGCCTTTGTAGAAGGGACGTATAAGGTCGGATATCGAAGCACGGATCAAGCAGGCAATGTAGAACAGGTCAAAACAATTGAGTTTAAGATTGACCAAACAGCTCCATTAGTAACAGTTCAGTTAGATAAAACGTCATTATGGCCGCCGAATCATGAGATGGTGACGGTTCATGCTGCGGTGTACGCGAGTGATGCTGCATCAGGTGTTGCATCTCTGGTGTTAACCTCCATTACAAGTAATGAACCGGATAGTGGTCAGGGTGACATTGAGGCTAATATAGGCACGCCCGCTACTTCATTTCAGTTACGGGCGGAAAGATTAGGTAATGGAACGGGGCGAATATACACGATTACGTATAGGATAACTGACAATGCAGGTAATAAATCAACATCGATAAGCACTGTTCGCGTACCACATAACCAATAAGCTATGGGAAAACAGGTATGACTTAAGCGTTTCTTTGGAGCTGCAGACGGATGCCCTCACGATCGATTTGAATCCAGTACTCTACGATACGTTCGTTTTCGAGGCGATACACAGCACTGGCGATTTCAATGATGGTTCGACCAGTTGGCGGAAAGCCGTCGACTTCTCCGATGTGAGTGCCAGTCTGTTTCCAGCGTACGTAAACACGATCATCCTGAGCAATTAATTCTTGCACTTCCAGGTGGAAATCACCATAGGCTGCGATCATTTCCCTAACGTGGTCTGCATAATTGGCAGGAGTTCGGCGAACGGTGGTTTCGTTTTCTGCGGTTATTTGATGAGCAAGCACCTGCTCGGCCATGTAAAGATTAGCTGTATCCGGTGCAAGACCGGAGCGAACTTTTTCAAAAAAATGGCGTACGATTTCTGATGGTAATGTGGTCATAGGACACCTCTTCACAAAGCTGATTCTACTTATATTGTACATGAAAACGAAATCTCACTGATCAATTTCAGAGAGATTTTCGTTTTTTTTCTATGATAGCATAATTAACTAGAAGTATTTCCCGTCTTTAATCGAAGGTATACAGGTCAGAATTTATCCTTAGAGAGTTATTGTTTCCCCATAACCGTCTTCATCTTCAACGCCGTCTCATAGCTGGTGAAATGCACATAATCCCCGTGCATCCAGAGAAGGAGCGCGTCTTCTTGCCCGCTGCTCCGAGCTAGGACGGGCCTCACGTTGTTGCGGGAAGAACCGGTGGTTACGGCAGCGAACTCCCACGTTTTCCCATGATCAGCCGTATGCCAATGCTCAATCTCGAATATGCCGTTCACCGAACGGGATAAGTAGACGTTGGCTGGATCGGCATGATCCAGTATAAGACCGCCCGAGTAGAAGGGCTCCCGTTCCACGGCGTCTTGCGCGGTTTGCGGGAACCAAGAGCCGCCGGCTGTCATTTCATGATTCTCCCAGGAATCGCCGTTCCAATAGCTGTACCAATAGCGGTGGTCCGTATCGGAGTGGAAGACGGCGTACACGATGGCGGGACGACCGCTGGCGTCCACCGCAATATCCCAGATCCAGGCCTTCGCATCGTGCAGGGTTCCGTCGAACACGACATCAGCATCGCAGGGAAGCATGGGCAGGTCGGAGGCCGGCTTAATGGCTGATCCGTCCGCATGATAGACGATACCGTCTTGGATGCAGGCGAAATAGATACTGTTATGCGGCTCTATATTGGGGTGTCCGTCGGTAAAAGCAAAGTAGATCGTATCCTCCCCGTTGCCCGCATACTTGACGTATGGGCGGGCTCCATCTCCCATTATTAAGGTTTGGGGCTCCGACCATGCGCCTTCTTCATCTGGACAGGTACTAAAATTCGGTTTGAAATTGCCGCCCCGCCAGAACAAATACAGCTTCCGTTCCTGGCCGACATAGATCGGATTGGGGTACGTATAACCGTGCATGCCGCTCGTATTCTCCGGAAGTTCCTGTTCGACGCTGAAGGATGTGATATCCTCGGCAGTTTCCATCTTGCGGTAATACATCGTCTTCCCGTTATGAGCTGAATAATAGATAATTGCGCGTCCATCAGCAGGAAAATAGAGCGAAGGATTCGCATGGTCGTCCTGCTGCAGACTTGGCTTAATCGCTACGGAGTCGAGGGTCCCGTCACGATGATCGTACGTACCGATCATGACGTGGCCATGTCTCGTTAACCAGCCGACATATGTACGATCCTGCTGCCCGACATAACGGACTGCCCTCGGATCGGCGAAGAAACACCACGCCCCGTCCTCTGTAAAATTTGCATAATTCTCTCCTCGCATAGAAATCGAATCCTCCTTCATATGCTTTTTCGTCCCTTCGTGCACTCGGATGGTCAAGTTCCTACATTCTACATCATCCGCTATAGGCTGTGAAGTTCGAATTTGGCGTGTTTTTTCTGGCAGATTGACCAAGAAAGCCTCTTCGTAAATTCCTTATACTTAAAGGTGATTCGAGGGAGGAAGGTGCTTCTTATGAAATATCGAAAATTCGGTAATACGGAATGGGACGTTTCGGAGATCGGTTTCGGAGGCTGGCAGATTGGCGGTGGCGGGGCTTTCGGACAAGTGGACGACAGCGAGTCGGTAAGAACCCTGCTTGAAGCGTGGGACCGGGGTATCAATCTGGTAGATACGGCTCAAATGTACGGGAAGGGCCACTCCGAGGAAGTCATCGGCATGGCGCTCAAGGAATGGAATCGTGATCATATTTATATAGCTTCCAAGGTGCAGCCCGTTCAATGGCCGCATCCGAATGAGATTGATCCGGATATGACAGGCCGTTATCCCAATGCTCACATTCGCAAGCAGTGCGAGGACAGCTTGACTAGGCTAGGTGTGGAAGCGATTGATTTGTATCAGCTGCATGGCTGGTTTCCGAAGGGGTTGGAGGATCGAGAATGGCATGAGGCGTTGACGGAGCTGCAGAAGGCAGGTAAAATCCGCGAGTTCGGCGTGTCAATTCGCGATTATCGTCCGCAGGAAGGTATTGCGCTTGCTGAGGCTGGGCTGATCCAAGCCCAACAGGTTGTTTATAATATTTTTGAACAGCGGCCGGCGGAAGAACTATTTCCTGCGTGTAAGCAGAACGGATTGGCTGTGCTTGCCAGGGTACCTTTTGATGAAGGCTCGCTGATAGGCAGTTGGACGCCGGAATCCTACGAGACTTTCGCGCCAGGCGATGTTAGACGGAGCTATTTCAAGGGCGATCGTTTCCTGCGGACGCTTGAGAAGGTGGAAGCGATCAAACAGATGATCCGTGAATACGATACTACTATGACGCTTGCCGAAGTTGCGCTCCGCTTCTGTCTGTCGGATGAAGCTGTGAGCTGCGTCATTCCGGGTATGCGCAACGCCAAGGAATTGGAAGCCAATCTCAAGGTTTCGGACGGGAAGCCGTTGCCGTCTGAGCTGCTTGAGCAGCTGAAATCGTTCAATTGGCCGCGTAATTATCATAATCCGGACACGCTGGTGGATCCGTTATGAGCGCTTTTTCCAGATTCCGGCAGCGTCTAAAGGAGAAGGCTGACGATGTCCGGGCCCGTCCCGTCACATACGTGGCTTTCGGTGACAGTGTGACCCAGGGATGTATGGAATACGCTACGATCGAGCATGAACGGGTCTATCACAATCTGTTTAAGAATCGTATCGTGAAACGGTATCCTACGACTGTTCTGAATGTAATCAATTCCGGAGTATCTGGTGATACGGTTGTGAAGTCGGAACCCAGGTGGCAGCGGGACTTGATTGCTTATCAGCCGGATCTCGTCACAATAGGCTTCGGCGTGAATGATTGTCATGCTGGGGAGGCCGGGCTTAAGATTTACTTGGAAAAAATGGACGCGTTAGTACGAACCGTGAAACGCGATACGGAAGCAGATCTCCTATTGCTCACTCCGAACATGATGATGCTGCACGACAACTGTAACATTCACGAGAAGGATAGAGTCGTATTGCCACGCTTCACGGATACGGCAGAGAAGGGCTATTTACGGCTGTATACCCTTGCGCTGCGGGAGTATTTGGATCAAGAAAAGCTGCCTTACGTGGATATATATGCCCTGTGGGAGGACTGGCTGATGAAGGGGCAAGCTCCTCATGCTAGATTGGCCAATGGAATCAATCACCCTGACCGCGCGCTGCATGCCCAGCTGGCAGAACTAATCGAAGCCCGAATATTCGAAGAACACGAATAACGCCTACAGAAAGCGGGGAGAGCCTCATGTTCGAAAAGGCTAATTGGATATGGAAGACGGGAGACCGGAGACCGATTAATGAGCACATCATCTTTCGGAAAACGTTCGAATGGGCGGCTGCGTTATCCAATCGAGCGATGCTGTCCATCTCTGCGGATACCAAGTACAGGCTATGGGTAAATGGGACGGAGCTTGGAGAAGGTCCTATTCGTTCGACCGCTGACCACTGGTATTACGATGAGTTTGATATTACTCACCTATTACGGCCTGGCGCTAATGCGATTGCCGTGAAGGTCTGGCACTACGGTCATTCCAATTATCAATATGTTGAGAATGAAGCGGGCCTCATTGCTCAATTATCGCTGCACGGCTCCGCCGGTATTCAAGTGATCGGCACGGATGAAACGTGGCTCTACCGTAGACATGAGGGATACGATGCCGATGTGGTCAAACGTAATGTGAATATTGGTTGGATGGAAATATACGATGCCAATGCGATGAGCGAACAATGGGTGCTTCCTTCCTACGATGACAGGAACTGGGCGCGTAGTGAAGTTGTCGCTCCCTATGGAGGCGTACCTTGGGGGAAGTTATATCCCCGGGGTATCGAGCCGTTGTCCACGCAGATCGTCAGGCCGAAGCAGATCATCGCCCTTAGCGAGATTGTACCGATCCGCCAAGTGATATCCGTCAATATGCGGGAGAACCTGTATCCCGATTCGCGCGATGCGAATGCGAAAATATTCAGCGGATTTTTGGCGGTTAAGCTGGTGGCTGAGGCTGAAGCCTGCGGCCGCTTAACGTTCGCACATTCTAAGTGGAACGGCGTTCAGGGACGGTTCAGGATCGATGACCGCTGGTATGTTCATAATGACGAGATTCAGGTGGCTGCCGGCGAGCATCTGTTCTTGATGGAAATTTGCGGCGTTCATAATGATTTGTTCTCCCATATGGAATTCGATTTCGATACGGAACTGCGGTTCGCGCATCCATTTGAGGGCAATCAAGATGCCTCATTCGTTACCATTGGCCCGTTCGAGACGATCGAGTCGCATGCCGACGGCTTCCAGCCTGTATATGGGGGCGTTGAGAAAAGCACGGGTTTGAATCACGAGCATCCTCTGCTGCTGGAAATCGGGGCCTGCTCCACGTTGACTGCATTAGAGGCGTACAAAGACATGTGCAAGGACGTTCATTCAAGACATGTGCTTGTTAATAATATGATCTACTCGTTGATGATGCGTAAACGAGTAGTCAAGCACTATCCCGTTACCAACCGGTTGGAGCGGATGCTCCATGATCATCTGCTGCCGACTGAGCTGCCCGTTCCCATGGAAGGCGGGGATATAGAAATCGTTCTGGATTTCGGGAAAATTTACGTAGGGACAATCGAGCTAGAAGTAGATGCCCCCCAAGGAACGGTGATCGATGTATACGGCTTCGAAAACCGCGTCAACGGCGTCAATGCCTATACATCCGGCTGCAATAATTCATTCCGGTACATATGTCGCGATGGCAGGCAGATGTTCAAGAGCTTCACCCGGATGGGCTTCCGTTATTTGATCGTCACGGTGCGTAAGGCTGATGTACAGATGCGGATTCACCGGCTCCAGCTGCACCAGTCCAGCTACCCGGCTACGGATAAGGCGTTATTCCGCTGTTCGGATCCCTTGCTGAATGATATTTGGGAAATTTCCAGACATACGTCGCAGATGTGCATGGAGGATACGTTCGTCGATTGTCCCACCTATGAGCAGGTATTCTGGGTAGGGGACTGCCGGGTGAGCGCGCTTGTCAACTATCAGTTGTTCGGTTCCTATGAGCTCGTCAGGCATTGCTTGGAAATGGTACCGCGGTCGCGGAGTCAAAGTCCGCTGCTGCTTGCTTTACTGCCAACCGATTGGCAGGCGGCTATTCCGATGTGGACTTTCAGCTGGATTATCGCCTGCAAGGAATATGTCGATTACAGCGGCGATAGCACGTTCTTCGAGGCGATCTATCCGGAAATCCGGGAAACGCTCGATGCGTATAGGGGCTTTCTCAACAAAGACGGCCTGTTTGATACCAGCTCTTGGAATATGCTCGATTGGGCGCCAATCGATATTCCCTATGTCGGCGTAGTCACAGCGCAGCAGGCGCAGCTGGCCCAGTGCCACCGGATCGCAGCGAAGATGGCGGAATCGCTCGGATTGCATAGCGAGGCGGAGACTCTGCTCAATCATGCGGAGCAGTTGAAACGGGCGATTCAGGAGCATTTGTGGGACGAAGATGCTCAAGATTACCTAGACGGTATCTACCGTAACGGTAAGCCTTCGACAACGAGAAGTCTCCAGACGCATGTGCTGCTGTATCTGGCCGACTGCCTCGGAGAGCGGCAGACAGCCGTTATCAAACTCAAGCTGCTGGACCCGCCGGAGGATTGGATTAAGATTGGCTCGCCTTTTTTCTCGTTCTATCTGTTTGAGGTGTGGCAGCGTTTCGGCGAACTCGATCGTACGCTGGCGCAGATCAGGACCGACTGGGGCAAGATGATCCAATACGGCGCTACCACCACTTGGGAAACGTTTCATGTATTCCCGAGGAGCCATGCGCACGCCTGGTCATCTGCGCCGGCTTTTGTCCTTGGCAATCAGCTGTTGGGCGTTGAAAAGCTGGAGGAGGGCTACCGCAAAATTCGAATCGCTCCCCCTGTTACGGAGCTGCTTTGGGCGGATGGGATCGTTCCGACTGCTTACGGGCGTATCGATGTATCGTGGTCGAAGGAAGAGGATAAACGAGTGATGCGCGTATCTGTTCCGCGAGACATCCAAGTTGAGGCTGCACCGGAGCTGTCGGAGGATTGGGACATTCAGATTCATGTGATTGGATAGCTCCGGTTAGGCAGGGTTGTAACGTAGCGCGTTGCTAATGTTAAACCTCCTTCTGGCTTTTGCGGAATTTCCCGGGCGAGAGCCCGGTCATCTGTTTAAAAAGTTTATTGAAAAAGCTCAAGTCGTCGAAACCGACCTCCTGGGCAATCTGCAAAATGTTGCTGTTTGTAGAAAGCATCAGCTCTTTGGCCATGCGTATGCGAATTTCGTTGCGGAATTCGATGAAGGTTTTGCCCATATACTGCTTAAACCTGGATGTGAAGGCGGACTGGCTCATGGCGCACATCTGGCTGACTTGGGCAAGCGACAGCGGATTCGCGTGATGCAGCTCGATAAACTCAGCTACGCGCTCGATTACTTTATGCTCGGAGGCTAGCGCCGTCATCGGTTTGTGCAGCATCTGATCGTAGCAGCGGCTGAGGAATACGAACATTTCGATTAGCCGGGTCTTCACGAGCAGGCGATAACCGAGCTTCTTCTCCGTGTATTCGCTGAGGATGCGGTCAAGCAGCTGCTTCATCTCGATCCTTTGGTGCGGATTCAGTCTAAGATGGGATTGGAAGTGGACCGACTGCCGCAGAAAAGGCTCTACGTAGAAAAAGTCGACGAACGACGTTACGTTGGATAACGATTGCAGTTCGTGACTCAGGATCGAAGGAGCAAACAGGATGTTGTAAACGATGAGGTGCTCGTCAATTAAATAGGCATGCTCTACATCTGGCTCGATGACGAAGACATCGCCTTCTTGGATTCGGTATTCCGTTCCGGAATAGATATGGCGCCCCGATCCTTCCACCACATACACAAACTCGATAAATTCATGCGAATGCGGCAAAACGGATTCTTTTCTTTTGGACGTGTACTGCTCGAGATGAAAGGGAAAATCGTGGGCTTCCAAGTAGCTTTCATTCTGAAATCGGGTCATCGGGCAAGACCTCCGGGAAGGATGATAAGTGCTTCAATTCCTTTTATCATAGAGTATTTCCAGGAAGAAGAAAAGCTGGTAAATCACCTTGAAACTCTGACGGATTCACCAAGTCTGCTCCCTTTTGCGCGTGATATAGTGATACCAAAGTATAGAAAGTACAAAAGGAGCTGGCTGTCATGACCAATGCCATTCAATCGCTTTTAACCTCGGAGCATCGTACATTTTATCAGGAGAACGGGTTCGTACAAGTGGATAATGTACTGAGTGAGCAAGAATTAATCGAGCTTCGTCAATATATGGAAGAAGTGATGGTCGAGGAATCCGCATCGATGTCACTGCAAACGGATAAAAAAGGCGGCAGCTACTACCGCGTGCTTAACCAGCGTGTTAACGTATGGCGGGACCATGGAGGCATGCACAAGTATTCGTTCAACCCGCGTTTTGCACAAATGGCACTAGAGCTTACTGGTGCTAGCGGCATTCGTCTCTTTCACGATCATGCGCTGTGGAAAATGCCAGGCGATTCCAAGCCGACCCCGTGGCACCAAGATTTCCCCTACTGGCCGATGAATGAGCAGGGCGCTATGTCGATATGGATCGCGCTCGATGACGTAGATGAGAAGAACGGCTGTATGATGTTCGTACCGAAATCGCAAAACGCCGGCAAGCTGAACCATATAGACTTGGCGAATCCGCAGGATCTATTCGAGTTCGTTAAGGGGACCGATTATGAGAATGCGAAGCCGGTGAAGCTGCCGCTGAAAGCAGGAAGCTGTACGTTCCATAATGGGCTTACCTTTCACTATGCGCACTCCAATGTAACCGATAAACCGAGGCGGGCGCTAGCGATTATTTACATGCCTGACGGAACGACCTTTAACGGGAAAAAGCATGCGATAACGATGGATTTGAACCTGCAAGAAAACCAGCCGTTGGCAGGTCGGATGTTCCCGCTATTAGCCCATATGTAACAAATTATTTAAATTTGAGAGTATCAACGGTTCATAAGGAAGGGGAAAAGGTATGGACAAGGATTCTTTAAAGAGTAAGGAAGACATTCTTGCTCATCTGGGCGACGATTATGACCGTTATTTGGGTGCGATTGTGCCCCCCATTTTTCAAAACTCGTTATTTACAAGGAAAACAATCAATCACGGGTATACGTATACGCGCGTCGCTAACCCGACGACAGAGATTGCCGAGATGAAGATCGCCGCACTCGAGGGCGGGGAGGAAGCGCGTTGTTTCTCTTCGGGAATGGCCGCTATCAGCGCCGCCTTGACATACTATCTGGAGAAAGATAGCCATGTTATTTGTCCGCGCGCGGCCTATGTGCCGGCGAAAGCATTTCTGGAAACCTATATGAAGAAGTTCGGCTGTGAGGTGACCCTCGTTTCAGGCGAAAGCATCGAGGAATTCGAACAGGCGATCCGCCCCAATACGAAGGTTATTTATTTGGAAAGCCCACTATCGAACATTTTCTCGCTTCAGGATCTGAAAGCGATCTCCGCTTTGGCGAAATCGCATGGGATTGCGACGATTATCGACAATACCTGGGCGACGCCGCTCTATCAGAATCCCCTTCAATATGGCATTGATCTCGTGGTCCACTCGGCATCTAAGTATTTGGGCGGACACAGTGATATTCTGGGCGGCGTCATCATAGGGAGCAAGCAGGTTCTAGAATCGATCACAAATAACGAAAGAAGCTTGTTCGGGGCTGTTATGGATCCGCATCAATCCTGGCTGCTCATCCGAAGCCTGCGCACCCTCCCGGTTAGGATGAAGCAGCATCAGGAGAATGGTAAGAAGGTTGCAGCTTTCCTGGAAGAGCATTCCCGAGTATCCGCTGTTTACTATCCGGGTCTACCCAGCCATCCGCAATATGAGCTTGGGTGCAGACAGATGTCCGGTTACTCGGGATTGCTGAGCTTCGTGCCAAAGGGCGACAAACAGCAGATTATGAAGATGATGAAAAGCTTGCGCTATTTCGAAGAAGGCCCTAGCTGGGGCGGGTTCGAGAGTCTAATCAATTCACCGGGTTTATGGGTGAACGAGGAAACATCTCTCCTGTCGGGAATTCCGATCGGTCTGATGCGCATTTCGGTCGGTCTGGAGAGTGCTGTTTCGATTATCGATGATCTGGACCGCGCACTGATCGAAATGACACGATAGTCGGTTAAGGGTATTGCACTAAGAATGAAAGGACGGGTGTTAAACGTGAGCTATGTACAGGACTGGCAGCATATTCAAGAGAAAATTCGGACGGAAGCGTGGGCGAAGCACGTCTATGACACTCTGCTTGAGACCACGGAGTGGTGGGTCAATCATTACGCAGATGATCCTGGGAGAATTACCGGATGGGGGCACAACTATTTCTGCGAAGCTTGCGGGAGCAGGATCGATTTCGAGAGAGAAACACCCCAAGAGAATAGCTGCCGAAGCTGCGGGTACCGGAACAAGGGTGCTCGTTTCGATCAGGCATGGAACTATTTGTACCGCGATGAAGCTCACAAGCATGTTTTTTACGCTGGGGTGCTGTATCGGCTCACGGGCGATGAACGTTACACGGCTTACATCCGCAAGGTGCTGTCTTTTTACAGCGATCATTATGAGCAGCTTCAGGTAGACGTTAAACCCGGCTACGTCGGCAAAATAGCCGGCACCGATCTCTGTGACGCGGTCGGCATGATTTGGCTGCTGCAGGGAATGGAGATGATTAAGGAAACGTTAAGCTCCGAAGAGCTTCGGCTCTATAAAAGCAAGCTGTTCGACCCTCAGGTAGAGCTGCTGGACAGCCACTCTACCAGCATTCACAACATCCCCTGTTGGATGAAGGCGGCAGTCGGTATGGCGGGGATGTTCTTCGGGGAGAGAAGCTACGTAGAACGGGCACTGAATGGTCCGTTCGGCCTGCTGCAGCAATTGCAGGAAGGCGTGACAGCGGAAGGATTCTGGTACGAAGGTTCATTTCACTATCACTTCTATTGCGTAGAACCGTTCACGTATTTCCTATTGTTCGCCCGTATTTATGATGTGGAATGCGGTGGCATGGAAGAAATCGTTAAACGGATGTATGTGTTCCCAGCGGAGCTTGTGTTTGATAACGGAATTTTTCCCAATCCGAATGACGGCTGGCCGAATATCGCGCTGACTCACTATGCGGGACAGTACGAGTATGCGAATCGTTTGTTTCCAGATCCGGCCTTCGAGTATGCGCTTTCCAGATCATACGAGGAGTACTACAGTCCAACGATGGCCTATGGCGGTATGATTGAAAATTCGCCTGAAGGGTGGGTTCAGCGGCTCTTGTTCGGCAAAGGGGAATACGCCGGGGAAGAGATGCAGCGCGGAACGAAATATTATCCGGCTTCGAATATTTGCTCGTTACGCGCAGGAAAGACGGCTTTATTTATGAAGTACGGCCTAAATACGCGGAGCCATGCGCACCCTGATTTAATGAATATCGAGTTGTTCGACGCGGATTGCTTATGGTCTCACGATATCTCCTCGAACGGCTATGGCTCGTTCTTGTTTTTGGAGTGGCAGCGGAAGACAATCGCCCATAATACGGTCATCGTCGATGCCGTCGATCAGATTTGTTCTGAGCGTGGAATCGTAGAACGATTCGAACCGGAGCGGAACCGGATTCGCGCCAAGGCCAAGGAAGTATATCCTGGCGTCGATTATATGCGCGATATTCATCTTCAGGAAGGATGCATCTCGGATACGTTTCAGGTGATCAGCGAAGACGAACATCTGACTGATTGGCTTTTTCATTGCCACGGGCAGATGGAGACTGATTTTGAGACGCAGCCGTGTGCGCCCCTCGGGAGCGAGTTCGGCTACCAGCACCTCATGAATCTAAGAGTATTCACGACTAGCGACAGTTGGTCGATACGCTGGGTGTTGCCGGAACGAACGTTGATTCTTCGGATGGAAGGGTGTATGGGAACGGAAATTTATTTATTCGAGGGCTACGAAGATACGACTGCGAATAAACGATTCGGTGTTTTGGTAAGAAGGAAAGGCTGTGGAGCAGAGTACCGTGCCGTTTACACGATAGAGTGAAAAGTAGAGAATACCCCATTACTTCAAGACAATGCAACAAGATTTCGCGAAAGCGTTTCCTTGTAATAGAAAGCAGAAGAGTTTTGAATCCGTTTTTTCTTAGGGGAGGTAATCATCGATGGCGAAGAGAATAGAAGTGGACGTAACGGATTACAGCTTCCTTGAAGCTGCATCTTCCTACAGAGGTTCGCTGCTGCGGCCGATCGATACTGCGAAGCTGCTTAAGATGTGCTTCTGGTTAGAGTTTGAGCTGTCGCGGATGACGATGGGATGGGTCCCGTCTGTACCGGATTGGGATCTGAAAGGGGAACTGGTGCGACTGTCGTACCTGCATACCCAGCACATGGTACAGCTGCGCGAACGGATCAGCGAGCTGCCTGGAGCGGATATCAACGATAAAGCTTGGACGCCGAGGGGTCTCCAAGAAGCTTGTCAGCGTATTACGCATGCGGGAGGGCTGATTGAATTCGCAGCGGGCTATAAGTTCATCGTCACTAAGCTTTATGAACAGTATACCGCTTTTCATGAAACGCTTGACCCTATTCTCGACGGACCGACGTTCGATAAGCTGCGATATATCGAGCTCGATAAGGAGCAGATGCTTTCCTGGGGTATTCCTTACATGAAGTTTGCCTTTGTTGAAGACCAAGAGAAACGCGATGCATATCACAGTTGGTTAGTCTATATCGATCAAGTGTGGAAGATGCTTGAGAGTTCGTCGTCGAAGAAAAAGATCGATTGGCCCGACCATCCGGTCTCCGAGCCGGCAGGACCGATTCCGCTGAAGCCTGCTAACGATCCAAAGTATCCGCATGTCGATCTGACGAAATATAAAAGCGCCATGTTCGATCCGAAATCTCCCACTTACGATAGTGTGAAACATATGATCTTCATCAATGCCAGCGAAATGTCGGCTGTGGAAAGCCTGACCTATCTGTACTACGGCGTGCATAAAATGCCAGTAGACTTCTATCTCGATGTAGCACGGCATACGTGGGATGAAGTCCGTCACAGCCAAATGGGCGTTCGCCGATTGAAGCAGATGGGCTATCGCACGGAGGATTTCTCCTGGCACCCGTCCACGGCGCCGACGTCTGCAACGATGAAGCAGGTGTTTCCGGAGTTCTATTCTAGCCTGACGATGGTTATGGAGCCCTGTTCCTTCATAAAGAAGCGCAAATCGATTGGAGCGTTCATGAAGCATGGCGATCCCTTGTCGTCAATCCAATCCGAATACGATATCGCCGACGAGCGTCTCCATGTTGGATTCGGACAGAAATGGGGCGCGAAGCTATTCGAGCATATGGAGGATTTCGTATCCGCCCAGAATGCCGCTGAAACCGTCAAGCAGATGCATCTTCGCAAAATGGGCTACAGCCAGGATGAGATAAACAAAGTGCTGCACAGCTTTCCTGAGTTTTGTGGATTTGCGACCATGGAACTCAATTACGACAAGTACTAGTGAATAAACCTCCAAAACCACTATGATGAAGGTGGGGTTGGAGGTTTATTTTAATAAGGGAAATCCCCTATTTTTTTGGCAGATTGACCAAGAAAGCTTTCTTGTCATGCCTTATATTTAGAGTGCGATTCAGGCGTGAGGTCGGCAGTCAATAGCCGATTACGGTGGAAAGGTTTATAATGCTAACAATAGGTGCGTGAGCGAACGGATTTCCTTTTTGCTTCACGCACTTGCCATTCCATCAGGATGCGGGTGAAGCGGTTGTCTAAGATGATTTCCAAATTTCTGAATTTGAAGCTGCGTACGAAGTTTCTGCTGTCCTTTACCGTTATGATCTTGGTAACCGTGCTAATGATCAGCTCCGTTAATTACTACGTTTCTGTAAGCGTAATCAAACAGAATACAGCCATTTTTTCCGAATATTTAATCGAACAAATCGGGATAAACCTCGAGAAACGCACCAAGGATATCGAGGAGCAAGTATTCCAGCAGTTCCGTAATTCCGCGCTCAATACGACACTGGGCATTCCTGAAAACAGCGAACCCGATTTGTACATCAAGAATAGGGCGATCAGTGAATTTATGAAAGATTTACTGTTCTCCAAAGATGATTATTTGTCGGTTATGGTAATCGATGCCGCAGGCAATCAGTTCGGGTTCGAACGCAGTGCAACCCAAAATTACAATAAAAACTTGATGAATGTGGACGTCGAGATGATTAAGGATAAGCGAGGTCGCGCTTCCTGGATTCCGGGAAACAGCAACGTTATCTTTATGGAAAAAGCGGTGTATGACGTCACGACCAACCGTTATGTGGGCATTATTATCGTCGGTGTGGACAGCAAGCTGATCAGCGGCATCTACACGAACGTGGACGAACTTACGAAGGGGAACATCGTCATCTTGAACGAGGTATTCGAACCGCTGCTGTTCGAAAGGCTTGTTTCCAAGCCGTCCCGCTATTTCATCGAAAACAAGATGTACGCTCACAAGCCCAGTCTCAATCAGGGTTTTCAGTTTGAAGGGCAAACGTACATTTCCACCATTATTACAACACCCTATGACAAGTGGATGATTGTCCAGGTCATCGCGGTCAACGAATTAACGCGCGGCACTGAAGTCATCAAGGTGTGGACAATCAGCACCATACTGGTCTCGATGTTTATTGCGTTCATCCTAGCGGTGATCATTTCCAGAAACATTACAGGAAACGTCCGGCTGCTGCTTCAGAGCATGACCCATTTCTCCATGGACTTCACCCATAAGGCGATTGTACCCAGAAGCAGAGACGAGGTGGGATTGCTTGCGGAGAAATTCAATTCGATGGCCGAGAAAATCGGCGAGCTGATCCACACCATCTACACGGAGAAGCTGCTTAAGCAAAAAGCCGAATACCGCACACTGCAATTCGAATATAAAGCGCTGCAGGCCCAGATTGATCCCCATTTTCTCTACAATACACTGGAGTCGATTCATAGCTTAGCCAAGCTGCGTGGCGACGAACAAGTCAGTGAAATGATCTACCTGCTCGGCAAGCTGCTTCGAGAGAGCATTAGCAAGAAGGGCGATATCATCTACCTGCAGGAAGAAGTGGACTACATTAGGAGTTATTTGACTATTCATAAAATAATTTATGGTCATAGAATTGAGGTCAATTATTATTTCGACACGAGCCTGATGTCCTTCATGGTTCCTAAATTCATCCTGCAGCCGCTAGTAGAAAACTCGATCAAGCATGGAATTGAAGAGAAACCGGGCAAAGGGATTGTCAGTATCGGCTGTTGGACCAAAGAAGACGATCTGTATCTAGAAGTGTCCGATAATGGAGTAGGCATAGATGAAGAAACGAGGAACCAGTTGCTCAACCCTCCGGAGCACTCGAAGCTGAAACAGAAGGATAAGCATACGAATGTCGGGGTCATCAGCGTGCACAAACGGATTCAAATCTTATACGGAGAAGAATACGGTTTAAGCATTATGAGCGAAATGGATCAGGGGACGACGATTCGGATTCGTCTTCCGATCATAACCGAGGAGGGCTCCGAATGACATATAAAGTGGTGGTTATAGACGATAAACCGCTGATCCGGCAAGCGATTGTACAGATGATCGCCTGGGAGAAGCTGAATTGCGCAGTGGTTGGTCAAGCGGAGGACGGAATTGAAGGCAAGCGTTTGATCATGGAGCTGCAGCCGGATATTCTCGTGACGGATATCAAAATGCCCGGCTTAAGCGGGCTCGATTTAGCCGAACAGATGAGCGCGGACTTTCCTATGGCCAAAACAATCCTGGTTACCGGCTACCAGGATTTTGAATATGCCAAGCGGGCCGTCCGACTCGGTGTATACGATTTTATCGTCAAACCAATCAATCACGAAGAGCTAAGCAGAGTGATAGGGAGTGCCGTATCAGAGCTCGATAACAAGCGCAAGGAGCGTGAGAACACGGTTAAGATCACCTCTGCTTTCGTCGAGTTGGAGAAACAGCATACCAGTTCAATTCCCTCGCTTAGAAGCAAGCTGATCGGTGATTTGATCGCAGGAACAGACAATATGCAGGAGCAAGTGAAGAATCTCGAGATCCCGTTTAGCCGGTACGTTTTGCAAATCGTCCGTACGAAAGAGAAGCCGGGCCAATCCGGTGCAACGAACGCCGCCAAGCTCAAGCAGCAGATGCAGCTCCGCCTTTCAGAACAAGCGCACCAGCTGACTGCCAAGCGCGATTTCTATCTTATTGAATCCCTGCGTAATAACGACCTTTTATTTGTATGCCTTTTCCCAAAGGCACTTCCGCAGCGGGAAATCAGGATGAAGCTGCAGAGCTTCTGCAGCGAGTTCATCGATGAGGCAAGCGTGAGGAACCAAGTATCCTGCTGCTTTGCGGTCAGTTCCGTGTACAAATCGCTTCTTGAGCTGCCGGAGGCTTTCCATGAAGCGTCCCTGATTATGGATTCAAGCTTTTTCAGGACGGAGGAAAGTGTGTTATTCCCGGATCATAGCCAGCAAGAGAAGGAACTGGGGAAATTCTCGATCATTCAGGATTTGGAGCAGTTCAACCAAATGCTGGAGAACAAGTCGAGCGAAGATGTGATTACCCATTTGGAGCGGTTTCTGAAACAAATTACCGCCTATAGTGAAGGTAATATTCTCGTAGTGAAGGGCTTGCTCTCAGAAGTATGTCTTGCGGTGGCCCGCTACTATTTCCGGGTAACCGGCGATGAGTTCGGTCTCGGTAAAAGCGTCGATCAAATTCTCGGGGATGTATATCGGCTGACGAGTATGAGGGAGGCCTCTTCCTACCTCACATCGTTTATTGGGAATATCAAGAAGAAGCTTGAAGGTGGGGAAAAGGTGTACTGCCTCGTTGTGAAGAAGGTCATCGATCACATCAACAGCCATATAGCCGACACGATCAACTTGACGTCAACCGCCGATCATTTTGGTCTGAGCCCGAGCTACTTAAGCAGGCTATTGCGTACGGAAACCGGTATTAATTTCGTGGATCTTGTGTCTAAGGCGCGAATTGAGACTGCTAAGCGTCTGCTCATGGATCCCAAGAATAAGGTAAATGAAGTCGGAGAAATGGTAGGGTATAAGGAATATGCCTATTTCTATCAGGTTTTCAAGAGACTTGAAGGCTTGTCGCCAAAGGAGTATAAGAACAGAAGTAAAGAAAACTAATAAAAGCGTAAAAATCTCGTATGTAAACTGGTTTGAGCGTGCGTTACATTGTTGTTACAAGCACTTTATAGTGCGTATTGGGAGGTGCTTACCATGACTCTAGCGCAAATGCAGAGGCAAGATATAGAGAGCATGATTCAGAAAGTCATCAGCGGCATGAAAAATCTGGAGGTAACGATCCAAGAAGACACGCCGATAAGCATCATTACGATGGACAAATGGGACTGGTCCCAAGGAGTCGGGTTGTTCTCTCTATATTTGTACTACAAGGAAACCAGAAACCGCGATATTTTCACGTATTTGACCGATTGGTTCGACAGCCGGATTCGCGAAGGGCTCCCACCGAAGAACGTCAACACGATGTGTCCGCTGCTTACGCTCAGCTACATTTACGAAGAAACGCTTAATCCGGAGTATCTGCGGATTTGCGAAGAGTGGGCTAGCTATGCGGCCGATGAGATGCCGCGCACGCCTGAGTTTGGGATCACGCACGAGACCATTGACAATGCGAACGAAGGCGAGCTGTGGGACGACACGCTCTATATGACGGTGCTGTTCATGGGCCGGATGGGCATTTTGTTGGAAAAGGATCACTACGTACAAGAAAGCATCCGTCAGTTCCTCGTCCATCTTAAGTATTTGACCGATAAGAAAACAGGACTGTTTTTCCATGGCTGGACATTCGTGGAGGGCCATAATTTCGCGGAAGCACTCTGGGGCCGTGGTAATGCGTGGTACACGGCCGGGTTGGTCGACTACCTAGATATCGTCAAGATACCGCTGGGCGTGGAAGTGTTCTTGCTTTCTTCTCTGGAACGTCAGATTCAGAAGCTGACTGAGCTGCAAAGACCGAGCGGATTGTGGACGACATTGCTGAACGATCCGACATCGTACGAGGAAACATCGGCTACTGCGGGTTTCGCATACGGTATTCTGAAGGCTGTTCGCAAAGGTTATATCAGCGAAGTTTACAAAGAAGTCGGGTTGAAGGCGCTGCAAGCTGTCATTAATAAGATTGACGAAAAGGGAGCCGTTCACGGGGTATCTTACGGAACGCGCATGGGACGCACGCTGCAGTTTTACCGCGAAATTGCGGTATGTCCGATGCCCTACGGGCAATCCATGACGCTGCTGATGCTGGTGGAAAGCCTGCATCATGTCGACTGACTGGAGCAGGGCACCCATGAAGAGCTACTGGCTAACCAGGGCATTTACCATGGATTGCTTGAGGCGCAGTATCGCTTTATGGCTTCATGATAAACGTAAAGGCGGGATGCATGCACATGGTCATTGGAAACGAAATTCGCAAATATCGGAATGCGATTGCGGCTGGCATTTCGGAGCTCGTACAAATAAGAAGCATTATGGCCGCCCCGGAGCCGGGAAAACCGTTCGGGGCTGGAGTTGACTGCGCTTTGCAGCATATGCTCGGTTTGGCTGAATCGTTAGGGTTCGATGTGACAAATGTGGACGGCTATGCAGGCCATGTCGAATACGGCCAAGGCGACGAGATAGCAGCGGTGCTTGTCCACCTTGATACAGTAGAAGAAGGGGAAGGATGGATGTCTCCCCCGTTCGGCGGCCTCATCGAGAATGGCAAGATTATCGGAAGAGGAGCATCCGATAACAAAGGACCTGCTGTGGTCGCTCTTTATGCGCTGAAAACGCTGATGGATCTGGGCATTACCGGCAATCGCCGTCTCCGCTTGATCTTTGGCACGAATGAAGAGAGTGGAATGAAGGACCTCGACTATTATTTCGAGAGGGAACAGCTTCCGGATATGGCGTTTGCGCCCGACGCGGGCTACCCGATTTATAATGTGGAGATGGGCAACATGAACGTGGTGTTCTCGAGTAAGCAGGAGGCTGTTTCAGAGAAGCCGCTGCTTCCTCTCTTGTCTCTGAAGGGCGGCAGTATGCTTACGCTGATTCCGGAGACCTGCACGGCGTCGCTCTCTCTGTCGTTTCTGACCGACAGTCAGGTGGAAAACATCCGCCATTCGGTCAACCTCCAGGCGAATCTGTCGGCAGCATACTCTGCCGACAGGGTGCTGGAACTAACAGCCGGTAGCGAGCTTGTAGAAGGCAGTCCGACGGGATCGCGAAATGCAATCGCTAATATAGTTGCTTTCCTGCTTGCGCAAGGAATGGATACAAATTGGGATAACTTCCTGCGCTTCCTACACAGCAAGATCAGCGCGGAGACAGACGGACAGTCGCTCGGTATCGCCTGCAGCGATAGCGTATCGGGCGGGTTGGTCGTTTATTTGCGTACCATTTCCTGTGATCAGGAGCGTGCGGAAGCACTGTGCAATATACGTTATCCCATAAGCTATGACGGCGCTGGCATATTATCTACGCTCGACCATCTTGCGCGCATGAATGGAATCGAGACCGAACAGTTGCGGCATCTGCTTCCCGTGTATGTGCCAGAGACCCATCCGGTCATTGTCCGGTTAAGCCGGGCTTATAAGAAAATCACCGGAGAGGAAGCTGTGATGCTGCGTATGGGTGCCGGTACATATGCCCGTAAGCTGCGCAACAATGGAGTCGCATTCGGTGCGGGACTGCCCGGCGGCGTCGATACCCGCGTGCATCAGGCCGACGAGTTCATCTTTATCGACGATATGATGCAGCATGCCGAAATCTGCTTGCAGGGCATGTATGAATTGCTGATCGATTAACAGAAAGTAAGAGATATTCAGCTGGAGGTAAAGAAAACTAATAAAAAGTAAAAATCCTAACATGTAAACCGTTTTCACAAGCGAGTATACTTGTAATACGCCTAGAAGAAACGGCTTAGCTGTCCCTTTTATCGGCTAGGAGATGTGGATCCTCTCTTTCTTCTAAGAAACAATGGGTTCGTAGTATTTTGGAAAGCGCTTTCGCGTGTTGGAATAGCATTTGTAGAAAAGGAGCGAGAGTATGGAAGCACAATCTCAAAAACTTCCTGTAATTGCACAGACGGACAGTAAACCAAGAAGCACTTTTACGAAAGAGCTGTTCAAAAATTACGATTTGTACTTACTTCTTGCCCCGGGCGTCATATTCTTCTTTGTATTTTGTTATATCCCTATGTTCGGTCTTGTCATTGCCTTTAAGGATTATAACATTTTCAAAGGCGTCTTCGATTCCGATTGGGTAGGGCTTCAGCATTTCAAGGATATGCTGCAGATTCAGGATTTCTATAGGATCGTCCGCAATACGCTGCTGCTTAATGTTCTAGGTCTGATCGTGGGTTTTCCGGCTCCGATTATTCTGGCGCTTATGCTGAATGAAATCAGAGCTAAATATTTCAAGAAAATTTCGCAGTCGCTTCTGTATCTGCCTCACTTTATGTCTTGGGTCATTATGGGCGGGATTATCTATAACCTGCTTTCCCCGAAATATGGGATCGTTAATGATCTAATGAGATTCATGGGGATGAAAGAGATCTATTTCATGATCGAAGAAACGTGGTGGGTCATCACGTATACGCTGTCCAGCGTATGGGCGGGAGCGGGCTGGGGAACGATTATTTACCTGGCGGCCATGACTACGATCGATCCCTCTTTGTATGAAGCTGCTGTCATGGACGGCGCGGGTAGATGGAAGAAGATCGTGCATATTACGCTGCCGGGCATTATGCCAACTATCATCGTGCTGTTGATTCTTAACATCGGTCATATGGTATCCATTGGTGTCGAGCATCCATTCGCCTTGCAGAACCCTGTCGTTACGAATATTTCGGATGTAATCAGCACATACGTTTACTCCGCGGGGATTAAGCAGGGGCAATTCGGAATTACGACTGCAATCGGGATGTCGCAATCCTTCATTAACCTTATTCTTGTGCTTGGTGCGAACTATTTTGCCAAGCGATTTGGCAAGGAAGGACTTTGGTAAAATTCGAACGAATAGGAGAGTAGAGATATGGCGGCTACTGCGCGCAAACAAGGATATAAACGCAGCTTATTCGGCAAGTATTCCGGCTGGGACGTAAGCTTTAACATCATGAATTATACCCTGCTCATCGTATTCACCTTCATATGTGTCTTTCCCTTCCTCAATACGTTAGCTAATGCCTTCAGCAGCAGTCATGCTATACAGACGGGTAAAGTTGTGCTTTGGCCTGTAGAGTTTCAGTTTGATGCGATGAAAGCGGTAATAACGGATTCCAATATCATCAGGTCGTTAGGGGTAACCATTTATATTACGGTAGTCGGTACTGCGCTTAATATGCTGTTCACGATTACAACGGCCTATCCACTTTCCAGAAAGGATCTGAAGGGACGCAAATATTTTATGAATTTCATGATTGTGACCATGGTTTTCAGCGGCGGTTTGATTCCAGGTTACTTGTTGATCAAGTCGCTAGGTATGCTGAATAGCTTATGGGCGTTAATGATTCCCGGTTTGATCAGTGCTTTTAACGTTATTATCATGAAAACATTTTTTCAGGATCTCCCGGATGAGCTGCGCGAGGCGGCCGTTATGGATGGCTGCGGCAATTTGCGTTATTTGGTGCAGATCGTGCTTCCCCTGTCGGGTGCAGTTTTGGCAACGATAAGTCTGTTTTATGCCGTCGGCCACTGGAACTCGTACTTTACAGCGGTACTGTTCATCGATGATTCGGCTCTCTACACGCTGCAGGTGAAATTGAGGAACATTTTGCTGCTTGCACAAATGGATACGTCGTTGGAGACTATGCAATCTTTGGATAATCTCCACATCATTGAGGAGTCCCTGAAAGCGGCCACGATTGTTTTCGCCACGGTTCCGATTCTAATCGTATACCCGTTCCTGCAAAAGTATTTCGTAAAGGGATCGTTCTTAGGGTCTGTTAAAGGATAAAGAGTACGGTTAGATAACAAAAAAACTATCAAAATGTCAAAATTATAGAATAGAAACAATGAATGAAAGGATCTATGTTTCAATGAAAGCGCTTAGGAGTCATGGATTATCTACAGGATATGGGTGAAATCCCATTAGAGCGTATATTCCTGTAATAAACACTAGGGAGGAAGCAGTATGGCAAAGGTGTTTAAAAAAGGGGTTTTAGGAAGCATGGCTATCGTTCTCATGCTTTCAGGTTTCTTGGTTGCTTGTTCCAAGAATGAGGGGGGAAGCGCTGCAACAACGTCACCTAGCGGCAGTAACTCACCGTCTCCAAGCAAAGAACCTGAAAAACCGGCAAAAATCCGCGTATCATTGTGGGACCGCGCCAATGCGCCGGAGGGTCAAAACCTGGGCAATAACCCGATCATTAAATACGTGATCGACGAAACGAAGAAAATCGGTCTCGATGTGGAATTCGTCTCCCTGCCTAGAGCGCAGGAGTCGGAGAAGCTAAACGTTTGGATGGCTTCCGGCGAAGCGCCGGATGTCATTCTGACCTACTCGATGGATACGATCTTCAAATATGCTGAACAAGGCGGATTGTGGGAGCTTGATTCCTATCTCGCCAAGTATCCAGACTTGATTAAGAATAACAAAAAGGCGCTTGACCAAGTGGGAATGTACAAAGGCAAGAGGTATGCGATTCCTGCACTTAAGGCGAACACATACGCTGGTCCCAACATGAAGATCCGTAAAGACTGGCTTGATGCGCTAGGCATGAAAATTCCGACGACGAACGAAGAGCTGTATCAGGTGCTGAAAGCCTTTAAAGAGAAAGACCCAGGCAACGTAGGCAAAGACAAAGTCATCCCATGGGCGATCCCTGCGATCAACCAATCCATGAAAGCATTTTTCTTCGGCCCCATGTTCGGCTTCGGCGTCAATATGGACGGTCCCAGCAACCAATTCTATGCGCCGGACGGCAACTATAAGAATGGTGTCTTCACATCCGCAGTTGCTACGCCTGAAGGAAAAGCTTACTACCAATGGATGAACAAATTGTACAAAGAGGGCTTGATCTCCAAGGAATTCGTCACCGACGTGAGTTCTCAGCAATTTACGCAGCAAGTTAACAGCGGTGTTGCCGGTTTCGTCGATTCCAACGACGTGCCTTATACCATGACTACGAATACACGCAAATCCGTCCCGACAGCAAACTGGGTACCGGTAGAACCATTCAAGCGTGCGGATGGATCGCAGGTTATGACGGTAGTGGGAGATTACGCCATGTTCGTAGCCGTTCCGAAATCGAGCAAAAACCCGGATGTCGTCATGAAATATTTGAACTGGATGGTTGAACCGAAAAATCTTGCGACCGTACAAAGCGGAATTGAGGGCGTGAACTGGAAAAATGACGGCGGCGTTCGAGTTCAGATTGATCCCGAAGCGAATAAGAAGACCACATGGGTATCCGCTCAGGGAGACCTTGCCATTGTTCAGCAAGGGGTACCGGCATACAACAAAGAACAACTGATTAAGTCTGTTGCGATTTCGCTTCCGGACGATAAGCAGCGTGAAGAGTACGCCAATTCTTATCTTGCGTTCTATGATGTTTTCAAGAAATTCGGTAAACCGAACACCGTAATCGATTCACCTCGGCCAGTAGCCCAGAAGACCGTTGCGGCAATTGAGAAGCACCTGTATGAAGGAATCTCCAAAGTTATTATTTCTACGGACTTCGAGAAGACGTATAGCGAGATGGTTGCCGGATGGGAAAGAGCCGGAGGAAAAGATTACGACAAAGAGATTGGCGACGCTTATAAAACGATGAAAAAGTAATAGGTTGTAAACCGACTGCACAAGGAGCGAACGATCTGTGGTTCGCTCTTTTGTATTTGCTTATGTATTTTTTTGACACATGTCCTTGCCGGACAATAAATCACTGGAGATGAAGCTGATGAATACACCCCTTCGCGACCCATTGAAAGAACTTATCCACCTGCAGGATGAACGGTTGGACCAATTTCTCGTGAAGCGCAGAACTGATTTGGCAGCGGGTCGTGAACCCGACCCGCTAGGTATTGGCACTCTTGCGATGACCGTGCCGCTATATTGTCAGCCGGCATCCCGATATTACTTGGATGCCGGTATCAATACACTGATGCGGGAGGCGGTTGATCATTTTCTTCTGAGACAGCTGGAAAGCGGGTGTATTTCGCTCGTTAACTGCAATATCGACTCACCGCCGGACACAGCATTTATGATCCACCTGGTATCGCTCGTCTATCAGGTAGCCGAACGTTCGGGACTCGAGCAAATTCGCGGAATCCAGGACGGGTTGTTTACGTTCATGGTAAGAGCTCGTCCTTGCTTGCTGACTGGAGGCATTCATACACCAAACCATCGCTGGGTCATGGCTGGCGCATTGGCAAAAATGTATGAAATTTTCGGAGATGAAGCTTATAGGGAGAGAGCTTTTCAATTTCTGGACGAAGGCTTTGATATGACCGAATATGGGGAATGGACGGAGCGCAGCAACGCGATTTATAACGGGGCATGTGCGATCCATCTGTATGATGTAGGGGTTATCTTTGGGTATGAACCTGCATTCGAGGCAATACGCAAAAACCTGGGCATGATGCAATATATGCTGCACCCTGATCAATCTGTCGCGACTGAGTATTCCGGTCGCCAGGACCTTGGCCAGACGATGATGATGAACGATTGGTATTATGTGATTTATCACTTGATGGCATCGCTCGACAAAAATCCTGTGTTCCTATCCATGGCACAAATAACGGAAGAGACGTCTCCGAAAGGTGCAAGCGCGCTTATTCATTGGATGCTGTATCCGGAAGCTATGTGTCTGCCAGATAACGTACCGGCATTATCGGAGAACTATACCATCCTGCTTGGGGAGGGAAACGAAGCGCTGGTTCCCCGCAATATCCCTTATCTCGGCAAGCTGGTGCAGCATCCGCACGGCGCATCCGTTCTGCGCCATCGCAAGGGGAAACTGAGCGTAACGTTGATGGCGGCCCAACCGGAATTGATGTACATCCAGCATGGTAAAGCGCGTATGTTCGGTTTGAAGCTGGCTGCTGGGTGGTTCGGCATAGGTGCGGTTGCGTTTCCTTCGATCAAGCAGACGGGTATGGACCGTTACAGCATGGACATCGAGCTTGAGGGCTGTTACTTTCAACCCCTTCCCAAAGAACACTTCGCCGATAAGAACGGCATTTATGTGAATATGCCAAATCATCTTCGAGAGAAAACGAACATCCAGCATCTGCAGCTGGCCTTGGAATTCCAGCTGCTAACTGACGGCGTGGAAGTAAGCATCCGGTCGAAAACGATTCCTGGCATCTATCTGCAAGCTGTCTGCATGTTCGATTCATTAGGTGAATTGTCTGGCGACGGACTGGAGCAGGTAGCCCCGCATATGAAACAGCTGGTAAATGGGGATGCCGTATTTTCCCTCGAGGGGGACTGCATCCGGGTGTCTTCCGGAGCGAAGGAGCACATAGACGTCTCCATGCGCAACGAGAAAGTGAACCGTGATGCGCTCAACGTTACGATGAATTACGTAACACCGACCGACGTGACGATCCGGTTTCAGGCTTATGCCTGCGAAGGGGAAAGCCAGTGACTATTGGGAGTGCAATTCGGAGCTACCAGCCGGAAATTGTCAAGCATATTCAAGCACTCATCCGGATCCGAAGCGTAGCTTCCGAAAGCTTGCCGGGGTGGCCGTTCGGCGAAGGGATAGCCCAAGCGCTGCATTACATGCTCGATTTGGGAGCGTCTATGGGCTTCCGTACCGCCAATGTGGACGGTTATGCGGGTCATGTCGAATACGGCGATGGCGAGGAGCTGGTCGCAGTGCTTGTCCATCTCGATACCGTGCCTGAAGGGACCGGCTGGACCTATGATCCTTTCGGTGCGGAAATCCATAATGGCCGCATTTATGGCAGAGGCGCTTCCGACGATAAGGGACCGGCTGTTGTTGCTTTGTATGCGCTTAAAGCGATTAAGGATCTGGGGATAAATCCTAAGAAACGGATTCGCATCATATTCGGTACGAACGAAGAGAACGGGATGACCGATATGGACTATTACTTTGCCAGGGAGCCCTTTCCCGATTATGCATTCACACCTGACGCCGCCTATCCCATTATTCATGCGGAGAAAGGATATTATGTGTTCCGCATGAAGAGACAGCACACCGTCGCCGAGAGGGATCGTCGAATTCTGGAGATGGCGGGAGGCGTAGCGCCGAACGTCGTGCCTGAGCACTGCCGCACCATAATAGCAGTGACAGATGCGGAACCCGAGGAGCTGGAGCGGATCGTCCTCCTTGCAGAGGAGAATCCGCAAATTGATGCAATCCTCACGAAAGAGGGACGAGTGGAAATAACGGCAGTAGGAAAAAGCGGCCACGGCTCTTATCCGCCGTCGGGCATCAACGCGATTTCCCATATGGCAGCGTTTCTGCATATGATCGGTGGAATCGTGCCTGAGGACGAATTCTGGAGGTTCATCCGCACAGCCATCGGTTTCGAAGCGTTCGGCGAATCACTGGGGCTAGCTTGCAACGATCCCGTGCATGGCCGGCTTACCGTTAATCTAGCCCAGGTTCGTCTGGATGAGAAGACGGCGGAAGCGATATTGAACGTGCGGTATCCGGTTACAACAGACGGGGAGACCGTACTCGCAAAGCTGCGCCAGAAAGCAGCGGGCTATGGCGTGGAGGTGGAGGTGACAGCCTTTATGGCGCCGCTTTTCGTGCCACCTGATCACACCCTGATTCGTAAGCTGGGCCGTGCATATGAAGCGATCATGGGCGAGAAGGCGGAGCTTCTCTCGATCGGCGGCGGCACCTACGCCCGGAAGCTGCAGAACAGGGGAGTGGCCTTCGGCGCCGGTTTCCGCGGAACGGACACGAAGGCGCATCAGCCCGATGAATTCGTCGGAATCGAAGATATGATGCTGCACGGCGAAATTTGTACGCAAGCGATTTACGAACTGATCCGAACGGAGGAAGAAAGGTGATGGCCTAGATACGGCCATCTATATATATCTAACAACAAGCCACTCTCATGTAGACGTGGCTTTTTATCATGTGAATCTTGGCAAGTTTTAGTTTGGAAAATTGGGATAAATCAAACCACTGTAGCTATTTTCTTGTCATTAGACTTCAATGTTACTGAAACGGGTGAAATAATCCTACATGTTTCTTTCACGACTGCGTCCGTTTCCTTTAGTCGCTATAAATCCCGAAAAGCACTGTGTACTAGCATTTAACAAGCGTCATATTACGTGAAAAATATAATCGTAATACGTAGGGCTACCTCGACGACTTAGAGCACAAAGGGAACCTTTTGAATAGCTAGTTAATCTTGCTGTCGTAGTTTTTTTTACTATGTTACAAAAGTAGCTTGCTTTATTAGAAAAATATGGTTATTATTTTACCTAACGGTAAGTAAAAAAAAGGAGAAAAACGATGCAGACCTACGAACTAATTCTAAATGAAGCCTATCGTCTATTTGCCCGAAATGGGTTTGAGAAGACTAGCTTGTCCATGATTGCGAAGGAAGTTGGCATAACAAAACCAGCATTGTATTACCACTTTTCTTCGAAAGAGGCCTTATTTCATGCGCTGCTTCAAGAGGTGTGCAAGGAAATTCGGTTTGATACCTTTTTCCCGATAAAGGAATTTTCAACAGAAAACTTCAAAGAGCATTTCATTACATGCGGCCTGAAAATGATTCAAGAGCAGCGAAACGATCCGCATTACTCATTGTTAATGAAAGAATTCATGATTCAAAGTACAAGAGATGAGAAGATACTCGAAGCTGTTAAAGCTGTCATCGATACGTATGTTCAGGGCTTTACTGCCTTACTTATGCACGGGGTGAAACTTGGTGTAATGAGAGGGGAAAATCTAGGCGTAAGAGCCGAGATGTTGACACTAGTTATCGACCAAATCGACAACTATATGACGCTTGGACTTGCTTTTGATTACGAACGAATATGGCAATACAGTGTGGAGCAAGTGTGGAATGGGGAGATAAATACGTGAGTGGAGAACGAATAACAGGGCTTGATTTTGCAAGAGCAATTTCCATACTGGGTATGATGTTTGTCAATTACAAAATCGCAATGGGGGCAGAGGGCAGTGGCCCAGAGTGGTTATCTTGGTTCACTAGTTTATTCGAGGGAAGGGCATCTGCCGTTTTCGTTGTGTTAGCAGGGATCGGCTTTACAATTATGACACGAAAGGCAAGAGGAGGAGATCCGGGACTACTGCGAAAGCAAAGAGTTATTATCTGGAAAAGATCGTTATACCTAATTTTCTTAGGTTTTCTATTGATCCTTTTTGGATGGAGCGCTGACATTTTGCATTATTATGCTTTGTTTTTGTTTATAGCCTCTTTTCTAATACGAGCTTCTGGTAAAATGCTGCTGGGTGCTGCTGTTATTATTTGGTTAAGTGCACAATGGTTCCTATTGCAATATGACTATACAGCAGGCTGGGACTCATCTTTTCATAATTATTTGGATTTCTGGACAGTGAATGGGTTTTTACGGAATACATGGTTCAACGGTTTTCATCCAGCGATGCCCTGGTTTTGTTTCTTTCTAGTCGGAATGTGGTTCGGTAGGCTAAACTTTACAGATACGTCGATTCGGAAAAAGTGGCTTCTTATTTCGCTAATTGCATGGGTGGGGAGTGAATTGATCTCCTTAGCTGCTCTGAAAATAGGAGGTACTTATCTCGGGACGGAAATAGCCGTGTATCTCTTTCAAACAAAGCCGATGCCGCCGAATCTGCTTTACATGTTCTCAGCAACGAGTTCGGCAATTCTAGTTATCTTATTATGTATTTATCTTGTTGAAAGCAAATGTGCTCGTGGCATCGTGCAAGCGTTAATCGAGACAGGACAGATGACATTGACACATTATGTCATGCATGTCGTTGTGGGGCTGGGTATTCTTGAAATATTCGGTATTCTCGAAAACGGTTCTCTAATCTTCTCTACGCTGTATGCTGTGGCCTACTTCGTTTTCGCAATTGTAATTTCCCTAATCTGGAAACATAAATTTAAGCGAGGACCTTTGGAAATGGTGATGCGGAAATTCTAGGATAGAAAAAACAGCCTGGTTGCAGATCTTTAATGATCTGTAATCAGGCTGTTTTCGTTGCTGTTACTGGAGTAAACGGCGGAATTCCTCGGTCAGCAGTGGCACGACTTCGAAGAGATCGCCGACGATGCCGTAGTCGGCGACTTTAAAGATCGGCGCCTCGGCATCCTTGTTAATCGCGATGATGACGCGCGATGAGCTCATCCCGGCAAGATGCTGGATGGCGCCGCTAATACCGCACGCGATGTAGATCTCCGGCGTCACGACCTTGCCGGTCTGGCCGATTTGCATCGCGTACTCGCAGTAGCCCGCGTCGCAGGCTCCGCGGGAAGCCCCGACAGCGCCGCCCAAGACGGCAGCCAGCTCTTCGAGCGGCTGGAAGCCATCGGCGCTGCGCACGCCCCGTCCGCCGGAGACAACGATCTTGGCTTCTGCCAAGTCGATGGTGCCGGACGTTTTCTTGACGACCTCCCTAATGATGCTGCGCAGGGAGGGAGCGGGGTAAGCCACATCGATGATCTCAGCTTGACGCGATGCGTCAGGCTCGGAGGCTGCGATGTTGTTCGGTCTTATCGTGACGACCCATGTGCCATCCGGGTCGGTAAACGCTTTCTTTTCGACGGCTTTGCCTGCGTAAAGCGGTCGCGTGAACTGCACGCTATCCCCGCTGCGCGAGATAGCCGTTACGTCCGAGAGCTGGCCAGCTGCGAGCTTCGCCGCGGCCAGCGGTGCGAGATCTCGGCCAGCTGCCGTGTGGCCGAAGTAGAGCGCGCCTGGCTGGGCGGTATCCGTGACAGCCAGCAGAGCGCTCAAGTAGGCTTCCGAGCTGTAGCTCTCCAGCTGGTTGTCTTCGACAACATAGATGGTGTCTGCGCCATAAGCCGCAAGCTCACCAGCAAGTGCTTTGCTTCCTGCGCCGCCAATCAATACGGCAGCGATGGCATCGCCATCAGCAGCGGAAAGCTGAGCTGCGCGTAATGCTTCAAAGGATACTTGACGCAGCTTGCCACCGCGTGCTTCTGCAACAACGAGAAATGTTTTGCCCATAAATGTAGCCTCCCCTTATTTAGATCACTTTGGATTCGCTGCGTAATGCTTGCACGAGTTCGGTAACTTGCTGTGGAAGGTCGCCTTTTAGAATGCGGCCTGCCTTACGCTCAGGTGGCAAGGTCAACTCCGTGCGTTCTGTTTTGGCGACTGCAGAATCGGCGCCTTCAATATCATCAAGTGATAAGTGCTGGAATGGTTTTTTCTTAGCTTTCATAATCCCAGGTAGTGAAGGATAGCGCGGCTCGTTCAAACCTTGCTGAGCTGTGAACAGAGCAGGGAGAGGCACCTCGATCACTTCAATGTCGCCTTCTGCATCGCGGTGGACAATCGCTTTTCCTCCGGAAATTTCCAATTTCGTAATAGAGGCAACATGAGGTAAGCCTAGGAGGGAGGAGAGTCGGATAGCTACTTGCCCAGCCCCATTGTCGACGGAGAAATTACCGCCCAATAGAAGATCGACGGACTGTCCACGCAAATAGTTGGCCAAAATCTCAGCGACTTCGAACTCATCTCCCTTAATGCGCTCATCGGAGATAAGAACGGCTTCATCAGCCCCCATCGCCAGTGCAGTACGTAGAGCTTCAGCGGTACGTTCGGGACCAACGGAGAGCAGGGTAACCTTGCCGCCCAGCTCATCACGAATTTGAATCGCTTGCTCAACCGCGTATTCATCGTAAGGATTGATGACGAATTTCACGCCATCCTCTTGAACGGCCCCGTTATGCAGGACGATTTTTTCCTCCGTATCAAACGTTTGCTTCAATAATACAAAAATGTCCATAGTCAAGCTCCTTCCTGAATATACATGTTATACAGACCTTAAGACTCGATGCCTTTCATGAAAAAATCAATGGTAGGTCCAACTTGAGCGGTTAAAGAATACTTCTGCCCAGAAATAAGCCAAGAAGTAACGACTTCATCCATGCCGCCAAAAATGAGAAGCCTCACAAGCTTCACTTCAAAATCAGGACGGAAACTGCCGTCTTTCTTACCTTTTTCTAATATATTTTCAATGAGGATAATATATCTCTTTAGTGCAAGGCCAATCTCTTTGCGAAGCTCGAGATCACTTTGTCTGAGCTCGATTTGGGTGAGGTAAGCAAGATGAATATTCCCTTCCAGTACACTGAAATGAATCTCACATACTTTGTTCAGCGCTTCTCTAGCTGTCATTTGGTCATTCAGCCCATTATTGAGCTTCTCTACAAGCTCGCCTAATTTCTCCTGAAACAGGCTGGTCAAAATATCCTCCTTCTTCTTGAAATAAAGATAGATGGTACCATCGGCCACGCCAGCTTCCTTGGCGATTCGGGATACTTGGGATTTGTGAAAGCCATGCTCAGCAAACACTTTCAGAGCGCCTTCGAGTATTGCGTAATACTTGTCTGGTTTTTTGCCACTTGTCAAGGAGATCACCTCGGTGTTAGAATACAAATATCAGTGAATGAATACTCATTCATTTTTGTAATCTCATCATAAAATACGTAGTACGCCTTGTCAACGACTTATTCAGCTTATTAAAGCAAGTAGGAAGGTTTGCCGGCTTACACTTCACAATGAAGCAGTTTTCAACTCTGGAAATAGGGTCAAATGGAACTTGCTTTTTTACGATATGCGAATGTAAGCGGTTACTTATCTAGAAGAGTGGCGCTCCGGATTTCATAAGGTGAAGAGTGGTTCTGGCTTTGTCATGATTTCATGCAAAATGGTGAGATTCGTTCGGAATAAGCGTCCCTAAAGACTCCTAAATCCATTGAAAACAATGGAAATGATGAAATAGCAGTCTCTAAAGGCTCTTATTCATCCGAATTTCGAACAAAATGGTGAGATTCGTTCGGAATAAGAGTCCCTAAAGACTCCTAAATCCATTGAAAGCAATGGAAATGATGAAATAGCAGTCTCTAAAGGCTCTTATTCATCCGAATTTCGAACAAATTGGTGTGATTCATGTGGAATAAGAGTCCCTAAAGACTCCTAAATCCATTGAAAATAATGAAAATGAGGAAATAGCAGTCTCTAAAGGCTCATATTATCTGGTAATCACTCAAAACAATCGAGTTTTCGTGGATTTTGGATGGATTAGTAGGGGAACTTGCTAAGTTCATACTTACGAAATCTCACGAATCTCACGAAATCTCACGATGTCTTACGAAAACGCAGAACATGCTTAAGAAGAAAGTTTTGCTCAAGCAAAACGCTAGGGAGGGTCCTCAATGACCGGTTCACTCATTCAGTTTCTATTATTTCTGGCGGTTACGGGGTTTGCAGTGTATTTATTCGTCCGAGTTGTGTATCACCGCTATTTGTACATTCGACTTGGCAAGTCAGTGAATTTGAAAACGGAAGCGAAGGCGCGGCTGAAGGAGTTTGTGATTCAGGTATTTGGCCAGACCAAACTATTGAAGGATAAGAAGAGCGGCATCATGCACATTGTGATCTTTTATGGGTTCATTATTTTGCAGCTTGGGGCGCTCGATCTCATTCTGAAGGGATTAATTGGCCATGGGTTACCAATACCAGGTTACGATTATTTCACTTTGATGCAGGAAGTAACGGTAGCGCTGATTCTTCTGGCCATGGGCTATGCGACCTATCGTCGTTATGTAGAAAAGCTGAAACGGCTGAAGCGCGGTTGGAAGCCTAGTATCGTTATATTTTTCATTTTTTTCTTGATGCTATCTGTTGTAGTCAGCGGTGGGTTTGAACGGGTTAAGGAAGGGATGGAGACATCCGCATTTGCACCAATTTCATCTCTGTTCGCAGCAGCTTTTAGCGGTATGTCGCATACAGCGGCTACGGTTGGTTTCTATATAAGTTGGTGGATGCATTTGCTGATCCTACTTTCATTTCTGATCTATGTACCGCAGTCGAAGCATTTTCACATTATTACAGCACCTATCAATATCTTGCTTCGCCGCACAGAGCCTACAGGTAAATTGGCTTCTCTAGATTTGGAGGATGAAGAGGCGGAGTCGTTCGGTGTAGGCAAAATCGAGGATTTCACGCAGAAGCAAATGCTTGATTTCTACTCTTGTGTGGAATGCGGTCGCTGCACGAATGTTTGTCCCGCGAATACAACAGGCAAGATGCTGTCGCCGATGCATTTGATTACGAAGCTTCGTGATCATTTGACGGAAAAAGGCGCCGCCATCACCTCGAAGTCACCGTGGGTGCCAGCTTTTGCTTTCGCTGGTCCAAGTACCCATAACCCGCTTGAAGTTGAGCTCATTGGCGGCGTTATAACGGAAGAAGAGCTCTGGGCCTGTACTACCTGCCGTAATTGTGAGGATCAATGTCCTGTAGGGAATGAGCATGTGGATAAGATTATCGATCTGCGCCGACATCTTGTATTGACGCAAGGCAGCATGCCGCATGATGGCAGGCGGGCTCTGCAAAACATCGAGAGACAAGGAAACCCTTGGGGGATTAGCCGGAATGATCGCGTGAAATGGGTCAAAGAAGTAGATCCGGATGATGAACTCAGTGTGCGTACGGTGAAGGAAAATCCGGAATTCGAGTACTTGTTTTTCTTGGGTTCCATGGGGGCGTACGATAATCGTAGCCGTAAGATCACGCATTCTTTTGTGAAATTGATGAAGGAAGCCGGCGTCTCCTTTGCCATTTTGGGTAATGAAGAGAAGAATTCAGGTGATACACCTCGCCGTATGGGCAATGAATTTTTATTCCAACAGCTGTGTGCGGACAATATTGCGACTTTTCAAAAGTATAAGGTTCAGAAAATCGTAACGACGTGCCCGCATACGTACCATACATTCAAAAATGAATATCCTGAATTTGGCCTTACGGCAGACGTTTTCCATCACACTGAGCTGTTGGATCTGTGGGTGAAAGAGGGGCGTCTTAAGCCGCAACATGAAGTGCGAGAGCGTATTACGTACCACGATTCTTGTTATCTAGGCCGCTACAACGAAGTGTATGAGGAGCCACGCAATGTACTGAGAGCAATTCCAGGGGTTGAGTTGGTTGAGCAAGACCGTTCTCGCGAGAACAGTATGTGCTGCGGAGCCGGAGGCGGCATGATGTGGATGGAAGAAACCGCAGGTACACGCGTTAATGTAGCGCGCACTGAGCAGCTTTTGAGTGTGAAACCCACCGTTATCAGTTCTGCCTGTCCTTATTGCTTAACGATGGTGGAGGATGGTACGAAGCTTAAGGAGGTCGAGGAACAGGTTAAAGCGAGAGATATCGCTGAAATTCTTGCCTTGTCTGTGTTTGGAACGCCTTAGATAATCGACTTCGTAGCCCTAAAGGCGTGCATTTTAAAGTCAGTGTTGATGCGAAAACTGAAAAAATCATGTAGGAGGAAATTTCCATATGACAAAGATTCGTACAGCGGCCGTTATCGGCTCCGGTGTGATGGGCTCCGGCATTGCTGCCCATTTGGCAAATGTAGGCATTCCCGTGTTACTGCTCGATATGGTGCCTACCCAGCTGCAGCCGCAAGAAGAAGCAGCCGGTCTTACGTTAGATCATCCCAAGGTGCGGAATCGATTTGCTCTTAATGCGATGGATAAGCTCAAGAAAACGAACCCAGCTCCCCTTTATAGTGAAGCTTTCGCTGAACGTATTACACCCGGAAATCTGGAGGATGATTTAGCGAAGCTTGGAAGCGTGGATTGGATTATTGAAGTTATTGTGGAAAATTTGCAAGCGAAGCAGCAGCTCATCAGCCGTATTGAAACCGTTTGGAAGAAGGGAACCATTGTTTCCTCGAATACATCTGGCATTTCAATTAATGCCATGGTCCAAAGCGCCAGCCCTGAGTTTAAAAAGCATTTCCTTGGTACTCATTTTTTTAATCCGCCTCGCTATATGAAATTATTGGAAGTGATTCCAAATGAACAGACAGACCCTGCAATTGTCGCTTTTATGACTGATTTTTGTGAGAAGAAGCTGGGAAAAGGTGTTGTTCAAGCGAAAGATACCCCGAATTTTATCGGCAATCGAATTGGCACTTATGGGCTTTTGATTACTTTGCGTGAAATGCTAGCAAGTGGATATACCGTCGAAGAAGTAGACGCTGTAACGGGTCCGGCAATGGGCCGCCCTAAGAGCGCAACGTTCCGTACGCTGGATTTGGTGGGACTGGATACATTCGTCCATGTGGCTAATAATGTGTTTGATCTTGTGATCGATCCGGCAGAGAAGGAGATTTTCAATACACCGGCCATTTTAAAAACGATGGTAGAAAAAGGCTGGATCGGAGAGAAGCAGGGCCAAGGGTTCTATAAAAAAGTGAAGTCCGAAGCTGGCAAAGAAATTCAATCCCTAGATTTAAACACCATGGAATATTCGGCAAGCCGAAAAATCAGTTCAGGCTCTTTGGAAGCTTCGAAGCAGGCCAAAGGTACGGTAGGGAAGTTAAAGGCTTTACTCGGCGCCAAAGATCGCTATTCGGATCTGGCGTGGAACATTTTGAAGCCAGTGCTCCTCTATTCCGCGGAGAAATTAGATGAGATTGCAGATTCAATTGTCGAGATTGATAATGCGCTCAAATGGGGCTTTAACTGGGATCTCGGTCCTTTCGAAACGTGGGATGCCATTGGGCTGAAACGTTCTGTGGAACGAATGGAAGCGGAAGGCAGTAAGGTGCCTGAGTGGGTAAAAGCTTGGATTGCCGCGGGTCATGACAGCTTTTATGAGAACAGGGAAGGCCAAAGTTTTTACTATCTGAAAAACGAGTTTCGCGGCGTTGAAACAAGGCCAGAACTCATTTCACTTGCTTCTTTAAATCAGCAAAATAAAGTCATCCGCTCCAATAGCGGCGCGAGCTTGATAGACATCGGAGACGGAGTTGCTTGCTTAGAATTTCACTCGCCGAACAATGCCATTGGGGCTGATATTCTCACAATGATTCAGCAAAGCGTGGACGAAGTGCGCAGTAACTATCGCGGATTGGTTGTTGCTAACGAAGGCAAAAACTTCTGTGTGGGTGCCAATGTGATGCTGTTGTTAATGGAAGCGCAGGATGGCGAGTGGGATGAAGTAGACGGCATCATTCGTTTATTCCAAAACTCCATGCTGAAGCTCAAAAGGCTGGAAAAGCCAGTTGTTGCTGCGCCTCATAAGATGACGCTTGGTGGTGGCGTTGAGGCTTGTATGCCGGCCGACCAAATCATTTTCTCGGCGGAAACGTATTATGGACTCGTTGAGGTAGGAGTTGGCTTAATTCCTGCCGGTGGCGGATGTAAGGAGTTAGCACTTTTAGCAAGTCAACAGGTTCGCGACCCGGAAGTTGATCTTCAGCCGTGGATCAATGCGATTTTTGAAACGGTGGCTATGGCAAAGGTGTCGACGAGCGGTCATGATACGAAACGTCTTGGCTATATGCGTGCTGGGGATACGGTCGTTGTGAATCCGGATCATCGTATTTATGAAGCAAAGCAAGCGGTTCTTCGCTTGGAAGCAGCGGGATACACACCTCCTGTGCAAGAGAAAATCCGCGTCGTTGGCGAGAACGGCAAAGCGGTCATGCAAATTGCTGCCTATACGATGCGCCAAGGCGGATATATCAGCGAGCACGATCAATTAATCGCGAATAAGCTTGCGCACGTGCTTGCAGGAGGTAATGTGCCAGCAGGAACGTTAGTCACAGAGCAGTATATGCTTGATCTAGAGCGTGAAGCCTTCCTTAGTCTTTGTGGAGAGCTGAAAACACAGCACCGCATGCAATACATGCTTTCCAAAGGGAAAGCACTGCGGAACTAAGGGAGAAGAACTTGACTTTCTAATTAGAAAGCCCCGAATGGTGCGTGCCTATTACTCATAATGAGGTGAAATCGATGAAAGAAGCAGTCATTGTATCGATAACGCGCACGGCAGTCGGTCGCGCGAAGAAAGGCAGTTTCGCTCAAACTAGAGCGGAGGATCTGGGTAAAGCCGTCTTAGAAGAAGCGGTGCGGCGTGCTCCTGGACTCGACAAAGGTGATGTCGAGGACATCATCATCGGGTGCGCGATGCCCGAAGGCGAGCAAGGGCTGAACTTCGCCCGCACGATGTCGCTGTATGCGGGCTTCCCGGTGACCGTGCCGGCGATCACGGTCAATCGCTTTTGCTCCTCCGGGCTGCAAGCCATCGCTTATGCGGCGGAGCGCATTATGCTTGGCCACGCGGAGGTGATCATCGCCGGAGGCGTAGAGAGCATGAGCCACGTCCCGATGACGGGCTTCAAGCTCTCGCCGCATCCGGGGCTGGTTGAGAGCATGCCTGAGGTGTACATGGGCATGGGCCACACCGCCGAAGAAGTCGCGCAGCGCTTCGGCATCTCGCGCGAAGCGCAGGATGGCTTCGCAACGCGGAGCCATCAGAAGGCGGCCGCAGCGATCGCAGCCGGCAAGTTCGTAGACGAGATCGTGCCGGTGAGCACGAGCGTGAAGGGCGTTGACGAACGCGGCAAAGCGTTCGAGCGGAAGTTCGAGTTTGCCATGGATGAGGGCGTTCGCCCCGATACATCCGTGGAAGGGCTCGCCAAGCTGAAGCCTGCGTTCAGCTTGGGCGGCTCTGTGACGGCGGGGAACGCGTCACAGACGTCGGACGGCGCAGCGGCGGCCGTGCTGATGAGCCGCGAGCGCGCGGAAGCGCTCGGGTTGAAGCCGCTGGCGACGTTCAAGGCCTTCGCGCTTTCTGGCGTGGAGCCGGAAATTATGGGCGTCGGGCCTGTGAAGGCGATTCCGAAAGCTTTGCAGATGGCAGGCATCACACAAGACCAAGTAAATCTGTTTGAAATCAACGAAGCGTTCGCTTCGCAATGTGTCCATATTATTCGCGAGCTAGGCTTGAATGAAGATTTGGTGAATGTGAATGGTGGCGCCATCGCCCTTGGGCATCCGCTCGGGTGTACTGGCGCGAAGCTGACAACGAGCTTAATTCATGAGTTGCAGCGTCGTGGCGGCGGCTATGGTGTAGTGTCCATGTGTATCGGCGGCGGGATGGGAGCGGCCGGAGTATTTGAAGTACATCCCGCGTAAATGACAGTGGGAAAATGATTAGTGATGGTCGTTACATGTAGGAAAAGTAGCTCTAATCCTGCGATTAACTTGAAAAACTACCTGTAAATAGCCGGAATTTAACACACTTATTGAATTAACTGGAATTCCTTCCGATAATATCGGAACATTTACTTAAAAATCGCAAAAACAGCAGTTTTTGCGGTAGTTTTTCCATCTAATATTTGCTTTTAGTTAGAAAGTGCATGATTAGCGTCTGTAATTCCAGTTAAAATGCGGGAGCCTTCTACTTAGGAGTCTATTTTTCTGAACTGCACCCTATTCGGGGATTCCTATTAATCTAGGCCCTCATGAATCCTAAAATTTACCCTTGTACAATTAATTTAGAGGAGAGATGAACCATGGCGGAGAAAGTCGTAGGCGGTAGTTTTGTTATAACGGATACGGATTTTCATGATATTGTGACACCGGAGGATTTTACCGAAGAGCATCGCATGATTGCTGAAACAACGCGTGATTTCGTATCAGGTGAAGTCATGCCGAATGATGAGCATTTGGAAAAGCTCGATTATGATTTAACGGTAAAACTGATGCGCAGCGCGGGTGATCTCGGATTACTTGGATCTGATGTACCTGAGATTTATGGCGGATTAGGGTTGGATAAAGTAAGTTCCACTGTGATTAGTGAAAATCTCGCCCGTGCTTCATCCTTTGCTTTGTCCATTGGGGCGCATGTCGGGATTGGCACACTGCCGATTGTATTTTTTGGTACCACGGAACAGAAGAAGAAGTATTTGCCCGACCTTGCGACAGGCGCGAAAATCGCAGCCTACTGTTTAACGGAACCAACATCTGGCTCGGATGCTTTGGGGGCGAAAACGACAGCTCGTTTGTCTGAGGATGGAAAGCATTACCTTTTAAACGGATCCAAATTGTATATCACCAATGCCGGATTTGCTGATATTTTCATTGTATATGCCAAAATCAATGGAACTGATTTCACGGCCTTTATCGTGGAGAAAGGTGATCCTGGCTTTACGATGGGACCGGAAGAGAAGAAGATGGGGATCAAAGGCTCGTCGACGCGTCCGCTTTATTTTGAAGATGTCCGTGTGCCGGTAGAGAACTTATTGGGTGAAATCGGTAAAGGGCATCTGATTGCTTTTAACATTCTGAATATTGGCCGTTACAAATTGGCTACCGGTTGTCTGGGTGCTTCCAAGGAGACGATTGAATTAGCTTCGAAATATGCGAATACTCGCCAACAGTTTAATACGCCAATTTCACGTTTTCCTTTGATTGGTAAAAAGCTGGCGGAAATGAATATTCAAACGTATATGCTGGAGAGCATGGTGTACAGAACGACTGGATTGTTCGATACTATTCTCAAAGATATAGATCATACGAGCCCTGATGCCGGTAAACATTCATCGAAAGGGATTTCTGAATACGCGCTGGAATGCTCAATTAATAAGGTATTCGCGTCTGAAGTGTTGGATTTTGTAGCGGATGAGGGCTTGCAAATTCATGGCGGATACGGTTTCATCCAGGAGTACAAAGTGGAGCGTATTTATCGGGATTCACGGATTAACCGAATTTTTGAAGGGACGAATGAAATCAATCGCCTGCTCATTCCAGGTACATTAGTGAAGAAAGCGATGAAAGGCGAACTGCCTTTGCTGCAAAAAGCTCAAGCACTGCAAGCGGAACTGCTCTCTATCGTTCCAGGTCAAACGTTCGAAGGAACGCTAGCCGAAGAGGTGCATTTGGTTTCGATGGCGAAGAAGGTATTCCTTATGGTCGGTGGGCTTGCAGTACAGAAGTATGGAATGGCCCTTGAAAAAAAACAGGAAGTTTTAAGTAATTTAGCCGACATCATGATCCAAATTTTCGCTGCTGAAAGCGGTCTTCTTCGTACGCAAAAGCTGATTGAAAAAGCAGGGGAAGAGAAGGCAAAGAATGCGATCCAAATCACGACGGTTTTTGTTCATGAAGCCTTTGACAAAATTGAGGCATATGCGAAGGAAGCGCTCAGTACGATGGAAGAAGGAGATGTTCTTCGGACTCAATTGTCTATTTTGAAAAAGCTGTCCAGACGCAGCAGTGTGAATACGGTAGGTCTGAAGCGCGACATCGCCGCACGTGTTATTCAGGGTGAGAAATTCATCGTATAGTCATCGATGTCAAGAACCTGAAGGGGATGGTTTTGTATGAATGAGGCAAAGCCTTGGCTGCGCCATTATCCGTCTGAAGTGGCGCCGACTTACGAGTACCCGAAGCATAATCTTGCACGTTTGTTGGTAGATTCCGCGCATAAGTTTCCGGACCGACCTGCCTTGTATTTCTTGGGGAAAACGGTGCGTTATCGGGAGGTATTGGAAGCGTCCTATCGTTTTGCCAATGCATTAAAAGAGCTAGGCGTTAGCCCGGGGGATCGAGTGTCGATTATGCTGCCGAATTGTCCCTCGGCCATCATTGCGTACTTCGGAACCCTGATGATGGGCGGGATCGTCGTTATGACGAATCCGCTCTACGTGGAGCGAGAGCTGGTTCACCAGCTCTCGGATTCCGGAGCAACCGTTATTGTAACGTTGGATTTGCTGTTTGATCGTGTGCAAAAGGCGAAAGGGAAAACACCGATTCAACATGTTATTGTGACTTCAATTAAGGACTATTTGCCCTTTCCTAAAAACGTCTTATATCCGATTAAAATGAAAAAAGATGGTGCAAACCTTGCTGTTACTTACGGGGATGGTGTCTATTCTTATAAAAATCTGCTCCGAGCAGCTTCTCGCGCCCCGATTTGTGTAGATGTGGAGGCTGACGAGGATATTGCCCTTCTTCAATACACGGGAGGGACGACGGGGATATCTAAAGGTGTCATGCTAACTCACACTAATTTGATAGCTAATACGTACCAAACAAGTCATTGGTGCTATCGTATTCGGTTAGGTGAAGAGAGATTCTTGGGGGCTATCCCTTGCTTCCATGTCTTTGGCTTGACAGTCTTGCTGAATCAATCCATGTATAGGGCGGGGATGCTAATCCTCATTCCAAAGTTTGATATCAACTTGATTTTAGACACGATTCATAAGCTGAAGCCAACGATTTTCCCAGGCGCGCCAACCATGTACATTGCCTTGATCAATCATAAGCGCGTGAAGGAAGTGGATATTTCCTCTATTAATGTTTGTGTAAGCGGTTCAGCGCCACTCCCGTTAGAGGTACAAGAGCGCTTCGAGGCATTGACAGGCGGTAGATTAATCGAAGGATATGGGTTGACTGAAGCATCCCCTGTTACACATGCGAATCCCATTTGGGGTTTTCGGAAAATAGGCTCCATTGGTATCCCTTTTCCAGATACAGTTACAAAAGTTGTTGATTCGGATTCAGGTCAAGAGCTGCCGATTGGGGAAATTGGCGAAATTATCATTAAAGGGCCTCAAGTGATGAAAGGGTATTGGTTACGCGAGCACGAAACGGCCATGACCATCAGAAATGGTTGGTTATATACGGGCGACATGGGGCGTATGGACGAGGATGGGTTCTTCTCGATTGTTGATCGCAAGAAAGATTTAATCATAGCCGGAGGCTACAATATTTATCCGCGTGACATTGAGGAGGTTCTCTTCGAGCACCCGGCCATTCTAGAGGCTGCTGTTGCAGGCGTACCGGATGAATATCGGGGAGAAACGGTGAAAGCATTTGTGGTGCTGAGACCGGGAATGACGCTAACGGAAAAGGAGCTAGAATTGTGGTGCCGTGAGCGTTTGGCTGCCTACAAAGTGCCTCGGAAAGTCGAATTCCGCCAGTCTCTGCCGAAGACGATGATTGGAAAGGTGCTGCGTAGGCAATTACTAGAGGAAGAGAAGAAGGTTTGAGAGCCTCTTCCTGTCAAACAATTAAGGGGAAGCCCTTTACAAGAAGAGTGGAGGGAATCCTATGGATGATGCTAACGAACGAATGAATAAGAGACTGCAGCAATTAGCAGCATCAGCGGAGACTACGTTTTGGGGCTTTCTAGGCTGTGAATTTGTGAGTATGCAGGACAACATCATCACGATTGCTTTGGAAGCAAAAACGCATCACTTGAATCCGCTAGGGATCGTGCATGGCGGTGTACTATCTTCCTTACTGGACAATGCGATGGGGATTGTTGTGATGATGGCCAGACCTGAGGATAAGGTTGTTACGACGAATTTAAATGTTCATTTCGTAGCTCCGCTTTATGAGGGCCGCTTGTTGGTGACGGCCGAGCTTGTTCATCAATCCCGTAAAATGATAACTACGCAAGGACGTGTTGTTGACCGTGAAGGTAATCTAGGTACGATGGGAACGGGAACGTTTCGAGTGATTTGAGGGTTGATTCATTAAATTGGGGGGCATGTGCTAAGCATGTCTCTCTTTGTTGTGAGTGTTAGATTCAGTTTTTCATGTCATATAATCTTACATAAAATTGGTAAAAATCATAAAAAATTCATAAAATTCATTTCGATGTCATATAAGTTAACATTAATTCATTGACTGAAATGGCAAGATCATCCTATAATCATTTAAAAGGCACTAAGGGGGAAGCACAATGCATCTTACCATTCGTGAGGCATTATCCATATATCCTTTAACGGAAGCGAAGCTAGTAGCAGGCAAGCAAGGTGATTCCCGCATCGTCAAATCAGTCAATGTGATGGACGCTCCTGATATTGCGGATTGGACGAAATCAGGTGAGATGCTCTTCACCACTGCTTTCGCGATGAAGGATAGTCCGCAAGAAACGGTTAATTTACTTCGTAAATTAAATGATCGTGGAGCTGCTGGGTTAGGGATCAAGCTGGGGCGTTTCTGGTCGGAGCTGCCGCAGATTGTTGCAGATGAAGCAGATCGGTTGCATTTTCCGATTATCGAGATGCCCTTTCAATTTACGTTCTCTGATCAAATGAATGCACTGTTTAACGCAGAATACCGCCGCAATACGCAGCTGCTGCAATCTGTTCTTGAGAAACAGAAGAAGCTGATGCAATTCGGGTTGAAACAGGATAATATGCTTTCCATGTTCCAATTAATAAGTGATATTCTTGGTTATCCTATGGCGGTAGTGGGGGCTAGAGGACAAATTTTATATAACACAAGCACATGGAGTCCCGATCAACTATCCCAGAATTGGCCGTGGAAACGGAAATCGGGATGGGTATACGCAGGTAAAGAACGCGCTTATCGTGTAGGGCTGCATCAGCAAGACGATGAACCTCTTGGACATTTGTTGATTATACCGGATGCGGTTCTGCTCGCAAACGTGGAGGAAGGCCTATTCCAGCAAGCTGCAGATATCCTGACCTTCCATATGTGTTATACATTCCGATCGCATGTTGAAGCATCCGCTCAGCGCGATTTACAAAACAATCTCTTGCGCTACTTAGAAAAAGGAACATCTCTAGAGGAGTTCCTTGAACAAGCGGAAGCTAGAGGTTTATCGATCTTTACCGGAGCTTATCAATGTGTGATTAGCAAAAATAAGCCGGAAAACCTGGTGGAGGAGCAGCCCCAAGGAAAGCTCAAAAACCTAAAGCAATATATGGAATCACATCCCAAATCAAGCAGTTTGACCGGGCACCATTTTGTGTTCAAGGATATGATGTTCTCGGTCTATTCAACGAATCAAGTAGACGGTTTTCCAGAGGAAGAGCTGTCACAGCTTCTGACCAAATATGCAGGCGATTCAGGATGTATCGAAGAAGCCGGGGAAATTGCTTTCTTTACAAGCTCTATGAAATTAAAGCCAACAGCATTAAGGGAAGCCTATATGGAATGTTTGGAGACGCAGCGTATGGCGTCCAAGCTTGGACTGCCGGATCGTGTGCTTCATTATGAAACCATCGAATTCGCGCATCTCTTTCAGAACGTGTCTTCCACTATGATGGAAGATTACTGTGCCAAAATTCTACGCCCTTTACTCGAAAAAGATGCCGAGTACTCGCAAGAAATGATTCGCACTTTAGAGGTGTTCATTCGTAATGATGGTCAAGTAAGCGAGGCGGCAAAGCAATTATTTATTCACAGGAATACCGTTACGTACCGCTTGGAGAAGATTAGCGATCTCCTACAGGTTGATTTCAAAAAAGTAAACGATCTATTAAAATTGAAGGCCGTCTTCTTGTTCCGCCAATTTTTACACGTTAGATAGTAAATATAAAACCCTGAGACGCTTTAGGCGCTCAGGGTTTTCGCTTTTCTAATGTAATTACGGTAATCTCCGGCCTGCACATCAGGCGAAAGGGGAGCGTTGTTGTTCCAATACCGCGATTGGTGTAAACAAGCATTTTCGAATTAGGCACTTCACTAAGCCCTATGACATAATTTCTACCGCGCGGTGGTGTGATGACAGCTCCAACTCCTGGTAATCGTATCTGACCGCCATGTGTGTGGCCGGATAACTGCAAATCGATGGCGTGTTCAGTTGCCTTATCCGCGAAATCAGGACAATGAGATAGCAGCAACGTAAATATTTGGGCATTGGCCCCGCGCATGGTTTTCACGATATCCGGTTTACCCGTCAGCATATCCTCGACGCCCGCTATTTGTATAGTTTGTCCTTTATAGGTGATCGTCTGAAAAGCATTAACGAGAGATTGGAAGCCTCCGTTATGCAGGATCGGGAGCGTGTAGTTGTACCCAATCCACTTATCATGGTTGCCAAGTACTGCCCATTTTCCCAAAGGTGCTTCTAGGCTGCCCAGTAATTGACTGGTTAAATCTGGATCTTCACTAATATCTGCGTCAAATAAATCGCCGGTAAAACAAAGTATGTCCGCTTTTTCTTTCTGAATGAGCTTCATGACACGTTCTAAATCCTGAAGGTCAAAGTGATGACCAATATGGATATCGCTGAAATGTAAGAGTTTAATACCATGGAAGGCATTGGGGAGTCGCTCAAAAGGGAGAGTTATTCTCGTAATCTCGACCCATTTGGGTTCCAAGAAACTAGCATAACTGCCAAGTAAACCTCCGGAAGCGATGAAAGAGCCTGCAAGCACAGTACCTTTCTTGAGAAAAGAGCGTCTTGAGATCGGGGGTGGTGATTGCATACGTTCCTCCTGTTCTTCCTTAGGAATATTTACAATTTTATTATACCAGTAAGATAGAGGGGGTTGCGAGTTGTGTGATTTGCATATGATTGTAGCTTACTTTATAATCATTATTAACTAGATAGGAAGGAGATGTTCATATGTCAGCATGGAAAGAATTAACTACAGTTGAAGAGTGGCAGGAAGTACTGAATCGCTCCTCCGAGAAACCCACTGTCATTCTTAAGCACAGCACAACATGTCCGGTAAGTGCAAGCGCACTCGATGAATATGAGGAATATCTGTCCGGTAAACCAAATGCGGATGTGGATTATTTCTTAGTGAAAGTTATCGAATCACGTCCGGTATCGAATCAAATTGCAGAGGACTTAGGAATCAAACATGCGTCCCCGCAAATCCTTTATTTTAAAGATAAAGAATCCATCTGGAATACATCTCACTGGTCCGTTACAAACAAACATATCACAGCTGTTTTAGATTAATCCTATAACCTAACGCAAATAGAAACCCTTGGTTACTGCCTATATTCATTTAGGTGACCTAAGGGTTTTTATACGTTTTATTTGTTGTATATATTTTACAAATAATTGAACAAAGTTTAAAAAGATTGGCAAGCCGTTCTTCCTCCTATATACTTATTTGGCAACTGTAAGATATAACATCTCAAGGAGTTTCACATCATGAATGCTATGAATAAGACCAAAATACCTATCTCCATATTTCTGTTGATCGGCATTATTGCCATTTCATTCTCAGCGATTTTTGTTCGGTGGTCAGATGCGCCAGCAGCTGTCATCGCGATGTACCGTCTTCTCATGACGAATGCCTTAATGCTGCCTTTTCTGTGGAATTATAGGAAAGAGATTGCTAGAATTCGACTAAGAGATTGGCTGAGAACAGCCATATCCGGTATATCACTTGGTTTGCATTTCTTATTTTGGATGGATTCCCTTCATTTTACGACAGTAGCGAGTTCGACGGCTATTCTAACGTTAGAGCCCATTTTTGTGCTGCTCGGAGCGTTTCTTCTTTATGGACATCGGACTAGTCGAGCGGCTTTGATTGCTATGTGCATTGCAATTGTGGGTGCTATTTGTATCGGATGGGGAGATTTTCAATTTTCCGGTAAAGCGCTTAAAGGGGATTTGTTATCTTTGGTCGGAACGATTGCTGTAGCCTTACATATGCTCTTAGGCAAAAGCTTGAGAGAACATATATCAGCTTTTGTTTATAGTTTTTTCGTGTTTTTGTTTGCAGGGCTGGTACTTGCTATCACCAATGTGTTCACAGGTGTGTCGTTTACAGCTTACCCAACGAAAGAGTGGGGGATATTCTTGCTTTTGGCGATTGTTCCTACGGTATTTGGTCATTATGTATTTAATTGGCTGCTTAAATATATGAAGGCTTCTTCCGTGTCAATGACCGTCTTAGGGGAACCGCTCGGTTCCACTTTATTAGCGTACTTCTTGCTTGGGGAAACGATCACAACGATTCAATTGTTAGCCGGTTGTTTGCTGTTAGTTGGCGTGGGCATGTTTTTGCGCAGTAATGAAAAGAAGTAATTTTTTTTGCTATTTATTGAACAAAGGTTAAATAAAACATTGTCAAAAGCATGCTTACGCGGAGGTATATCGTGAGATTTCGTGATTTTCATCGTAATGTCAAACTAAGAATCGGGCTTTCCTTCTTATCCGGAACCGCCAATAATATGGTGCTTCCCTTCATGTCGATTTATTTTTCTGGAAAATTAGGAGATACCAGTGCTGGTCTAGTCGTAATTCTTGGTATTCTTGCTGGTGTCATCGCGGGGATAATAGGCGGCTACTATGCAGATCGAATTGGGCGCAAAAAGCTGATGCTCACTGCAGAATTAGGTTGGATGCTCTGTTTCGTTGGAATGGCGCTGGCCAATTCGTCTTGGCTTGAATCTCCGGGGATGACCTTTGTTCTGATGATATTTGTTAGTATGTTCTGGGGAATTCATGGTCCTGCTAATGAAGCCATGCTGCTCGATGTAACAGCTCCGGATGTACGGAAATTTATGTATGCCATCATGTACTGGATGAACAATTTATCTTTTGCAATTGCAGGACTTGCGGGCGCTTTCTTATTCAAATCTTACTTGTTCGAACTGTTCATTGGCTTGTCCGTCATTGGCTTGGTCACTCTGATCGTGACTTATTTCTTTATTGACGAAGTGTATCAACCACAAGCCGCTAGTGAGAGTAAAGGTAGCCGAAAAGGAAGTCCGTCGATGTGGGCCAATTATCGGATGGTTCTGCGTGATAAAACCTTCCTGATTTTTACACTAGCTTCTCTGCTGCTTGTATCTGTTGAGTTTCATCTTGGTAATTACGTGGGTGTAAGGCTGGTAAAAGAGATGGTGAATATGCCATTCTTCCCATGGAATGAACAATCTTGGCGTATTGACGGATTGAAAATGTTAGGCTTTATCCGTACCGAAAATACGGTGCTTGTCGTTGTACTTTCCGTCCTCATGGGCGTTATGATGCGAAGGTTCTCAGATAGCAAAGTACTGTTCATCGGGTACGCTTGTTACATATTGGGGTACAGCTATCTGGCTTATAGCAATCAACCTGGGCTGCTGCTAGTCTCGATGTTCATCGCAACGGTTGGAGAGCTCATGTATGTACCGATTAAACAAGCCTATCTGGGCAATATTGCCCCTGATCATGCAAGAAGCTCTTATATGGCATTATTCGGAATGGTGTATAAAGGGGCCATGCTTTTAGGAGGTTTCGGTGTCATGCTTGGCGGATTGATCCCCTCGTGGATGATGGCATCTCTTATCGCGCTTAGCGGCTTCGTTGGCATGATCATGTTCTATGCGATTCTAGCTCAATTAGAAGAGCGTAAAGTGAAGGCGGAGGTTAGCTACCAGGCTTCTTCTGCAAGCGTTTCGGCGTAAAGGCATGCATACTACTGAATGAAGAATTCATTCACGTAACCCTCAGATTAGCATGTAAAACGAAGTATCAAATAATCTGCAAATGAAACAGCCGCATTAACAGAGCAGGAGTTCTGTTTCATGCGGCTGGTCTTTCGTATGGGGAAGAGTTATTTCTTCGCTGCAGCAAACTCCGCTTTGATTCTACTTAACAGCTCTGGGCTGGCGAGTACTTCATATGCCGTGAAAGCCAGCAGCTTTGCCGCGAAAATCATGGCATTAAGAGCGGGTTCCTGTAGTGCGAGATCACGGAACTCCTTGGTATGGAGCATATGTCTCTCGTCTACAACTTTGACGAAAGGGTGAATCGTCGGGCATTGGGTAGACACGTTGCCTAGGTCGAGGGAACCGTGATCCTTGCCAACTTCGATTTCTTTCGGATCAATTCCCATCGCTAATAACTGATCAGTGAAGACGGCTGATAGTGTCTCATTGGTTCGAAGTTCGTCATACGAATACTCATAAAAGGAAGTTTTCAACGTGCAGCCGGTTTGCAGGGCAGCGCCCTCAGCGCAGTGAAGTACTTTCTGGACGAGCTCATTCGTATACGTGCGGGATGCTGAACGGACATAGAACTGAGCGACAGCATAGTCCGGAATAATATTTGGAGCTTTGCCGCCCTCGCTAATAATACCGTGAATACGCGCATCTGACTTGGTTTGTTGGCGCAGTGCATTTATGGAATTGAACAGTTGAAGAACAGCATCAAGTGCGTTGACGCCTTCATAAGGTTGAGCAGCTGCATGAGCGGAACGACCAAAGAATTCATACTGGATAGCGTCCATAGCTAGCGATTCGCCTGACTTCTCATATGTATAGTACGGGTGAGCCATCAGAGCAATATCCACATCTTTGAAAAGTCCAGCCGCGGCCATGGGGACTTTGGCGCCCTTGGTTTCCTCTGCAGGCGTTCCATATACACGGATACTGCCGCCTGTTTCATCGATGACCGACTTAAGACCTATGGCTGCACCAATGCTCATCATGCAGATGAGATGGTGACCGCAAGCGTGACCCAGGTCGGGCAATGCGTCATATTCAGCTAAGAAGGCCACGATAGGACCGGCTTTGCCAGAATCATAGGTAGCTATAAAAGAGGTTGCAATATCTAATACACCGCGTTCAACGTGGAAGCCATGATAAACCAATTCCTCAGTTAAACGATCGGAAGCTTGAAATTCTTCATGCCCAAGTTCCGGGTTTGCCCCAATAAAGCTGGATATGGCTATGAATCTGTCCGCATGGTTATCAATGGTTTGCGTAATGGTTGTTTTCATAATGGAAGGCTCCTTTGTTGAATGGTTCTTAGCTCCATTGTAGTATAAAGGAAGGCGAACTACCACTTTACAGCTCACTGGGTTACAATTAATGAACAAAAAGAGATAATAAACGCAATCTTACCAAACAAGTTTTTTTGCGAAATATTTAGGGGGACTCTCACATGATGAAATATGGAGCCGAACACGAAGAACACCGATTTACATTATCTTTCACGGAATCAGAGGTAAGAGGGCAATGGCGCGACATTTTCTTAGGGATACATAAAGAGGTTGGCGAGGAGTTTCCGGAGGATTTAATCGATCCATCTATACTCGTCATCTGTAATCTGGATGGAGAAATTGTTCAAATTGTCCTTCACGACGAGGGCTGTGATTGTGAGTTCCAATTTACATTTTCGGAAAAGGCACAAATCGAAAATTATGTTAAGCAGCATGTAAACATATAAAAAAACGACGAAAGAACTGGTGAGAGTGTCCCTTCCCAAACTGGGCGCTGGCGCATATAGTATTATACGTCAGGCTTTAGGGAGAGGATAGCAATGGAAAAGACGATCAATTATTTGGCATTTGGAGATTCACTAACGGTTGGTTTTGGAGCTCCGGAAGGTCACGGATTCGTATCTATCTATCGGCAAAAGTTGGAGCAATTGCTGAAGGTTCCTATTCACTTAAAGCCTGCAGGCAAGAATGGTGCTACAACTAGTCAATTACTTCAAACAATTGAGTTAGATCCACAGATCCAAAGGGATATAAGAGAAGCGAATCTCATCACGATCACAGCTGGCGGCAATGACTTAATCCAGGCGGCAATTCCTTTCTTTTATCAGGGGGATCCTGCTTACTTAAAATCTGCGCTTCAAATGTATGAATCCAACTATAAGAAATTGATCGGAGAAATTGAGGCGCTGCGGAAAGGGGTTGAAGAGCCTTTCTTAATCGTTTTAGTCGGACTCTACAATCCTCTGCCGCAGGTGCCGGATGCCGCATATTGGGTGCAGCGCTTTAATTTATTTCTTCGCAAATTAGAACAGCCGCATATTCTTGTGGTTCAAGTGTATGATGCTTTCGTAGGTCAAGATAGCCGTTATTTATCAGAAGACGCCATTCATCCAAACGAAATTGGTTATGAAGAACTGGCGCGTCAAGTGGAGAAAGCGGTTTCTCTCCAACACCTCCAGCAATTGATCCAATAATTAAGCTGGTATGACATACCAGAATATTGAGAAGAAATGACAGGCGCTACCAGCAAGCACGAAAACATGCCATATGGCATGGTGATAAGGGATGCGCCGCCATACATAAAAGATGGAACCAAACGTATAGAACAGTCCGCCTACGACGAGCCACACGATACCGCCAAATGGCAGGCTTAAGTACAGTGGTTTAAAGGCGAAAACAATCAGCCAACCCATGAGTATATAACAAAGGGTTGAAACCAAGATGAATCGTTTTACGTAGAAAACTTTCAAGACGATCCCGGCAAGCGCTAAGCCCCAAATCACACCCAAGAAGGTCCAGCCCAAAGGTCCTCGCAATGTGACGAGTAAATAAGGTGTATAGCTGCCTGCAATTAACAAATAAATGGCGGAATGATCGAGAAGCTCAAACACATCCTTCAAACGCGGATGGCTCACACTGTGAAGCAGCGTGGAACAGGTATAAAGTATGACTAATGCTACACCAAAAATGCTGAAGCTGACAATGTGCCAAACAGTACCATGTAAGGAAGCCTGCACGATGAGCAGGACAAGCGCTGCGATGCTTAACAACACGCCTACGCCGTGGCTAATGGCGTTGGCCTTCTCTTCCCGAACGGAATAGTCCATAGATAACCCTTCTTTCACTCATAAATATCCTACTACCTTATAGATTGGACGATGAAAAGATGTTTTTACCTTCATTTCAATTAATTAATAAAGTTGCCTTAGTTACAGGAGCAGGAAGAGGCATTGGCAGAGCGCTAGCAATAGGCCTTGCTGAGGCGGGGGCTGACGTAGCTCTTTTCGCTCGTACAGCTAGTGATATAGAGGAAGTAGCTCATGAAATTCGTGCCTTGGGACGAAAGGCATACCCGTTTACGGTTGATGTCACGAATAGAGAACAGATCGAGGAAGCTGTCCAACAAATCATTGAACAGACGGGTCGACTGGATATTCTAGTGAACAATGCGGGCATGAATATTCGCAGTCAAGCGCTGGCTGTTACGGATGAGGAATGGGACACGATCATGCAGACGAATCTTAAATCTGCTTTCTTGTGCTCTCAAATCGCAGGTCGTCACATGCAGCAAAAAGAATATGGAAGAATTATCAATATCGCTTCTGTTGCAGGACAGGTTGCCCTTCGAACAGGTGTTGTATACGCAGCTACCAAAGCTGCGATGATCCAAATGACGAAGGTGTTAGCACTTGAATGGGGCAAATATGGGATCAATGTGAATAGTATTGGACCATGGTATTTCAAAACGCCTTTGACAGAGAAAATCCTTGTTAATCCAGATTACCTAGCCGAAATTATTGCGCGTACACCATTAGGGCGCGTGGGTGAACTTGAAGAGTTGGTAGGGCCAGCTGTATTTTTCGCTTCGGATGCGGCGAATTATGTGACAGGTCAGACCCTGTTCGTTGATGGTGGGATGACCATTTACGGCTTCTAATTGGCGCTGTTTAATTTTGTAGGATTGAGCTTTCCGACTAGTTCAATTATACTTTACACAATCTTAATAGAGTTGTTGCGGGTTCATGGCATTACGATAAAACCTGATAGACTCTATGAATTAGTTAACGAAACCGGCAAGCTGCCCAAGACCGCTGCTCCATCGCCAATTGATTTCGAACAAGCGTTTGAACCCATTATTCAAAGCTGAGAAGACATTGTCTTTATTGGGCTATCCTCTGTGCTCTCATCTACGATTCAAAATGCGACCATTGCCGCAGCGAGTTTTCCAGAAGGTAGGGTAACGGTCATTGATTCTAGAAATTTATCAACAGGAATAGGTTTACTAGTTTTAAAAGCTGCGCAAGCGGCAATAGATGGTCGGAGCAGCGCTGAAATAAAATCATTGATTGAACCTTTAATCACCCGAATGGAAGTTGAATTCATCATCGACACATTGGAATATTTGCACAAAGGCGGCAGATGTTCAAGTGTTCAGCATTTTATAAGGAGTCTGTTGAAAATTAGACCGATCGTTAAAGTCATTGACGGGGCTATGATATCGACGGATAAGGTAAGAGGTAAACGGGAAAAAGCACTCCATCAGCTTCTGGATAATGCTTTAGCGCAAAAGAATGATATGGACACGGAATTCCTGTTTATCACTCACTCCTCGGCAGCAGAAGAAGCCGCTTACATCAAAGAACTAATTGAACAACAAACGAATGTGAAACAAGTTTATATAACTGAAACGGGCTGCGTTGTTGCCAGCCATTGCGGACCGCATACAGTAGGTATTGTTTTCGCCAAAAAATAAGAAATGAGTGGACACCATGACGACAATCAAGATTATCACAGATAGCAGTTGCGACCTTCCCGAAATGATCGTAAATGAGTTAGGGATTGCGATTGTTCCATTATCCGTACATTTTGGAGAGGAATGCATGCCACCTGACATGGAGCTAGCTGATTTTTATGCGAGAATGAAAAAAGAGAGCGTCCTGCCGAAGACGTCAAGTCCGGCTCCGCAGCTATTCCTCGCTGAGTATCATAAGGCCCAAGTGGATCAAGATATTCTTGTGATTAGTCTTTCATCTGCTCTTAGCAGTACCTACCATCATGCAGTCATGGCTAAAGAGATGCTGTTCGAAGAAGGTTATGCTGGTCGTATCGAGGTCATTGATTCGAAAACAACTTCACTTGGACTTGGTGTTCTCGTCTATAAGGCAGCCAAAATGGCGGAAGAGAATGTTCCGTTTGAACAAATTGTAGAAGTGATAGGACAATCCGTAACGACTTCAGGTACTTTTTTCTTTCTAGACACGTTAGAAAATGTAATAAAAGGTGGCAGGCTCGACCGAGTGCGGGGAGCTGTTGCATCTGTTTTGAATATTAAGCTTCTGATGAAAGCCAGTGAAGAAGGTGCCGTAGAAGTGATAGAGAAAATCCGCGGCACCCAGCAAGCTTTGAAACGATTAATCACCAAAATAGGGGAGACTCACCACGATTTCGATAAAGATGTGATTGCCATCGCACATAGTAATTGTGAGGAAAGAGCGCGTGAAGTCTTGAACCAACTACTTGAGAAATATCCGTTCCGCAAAGTGCTGTTCTCTAACATGGGCACGGTTATTGGTACCTACGCTGGTGAAGGCGGCGTGTTGATCGCTTACTAAAAAAGTGAGGCGAGACGTGACAAAAGACACCTATTTACTCGATCCTTATGATCGGTGAATAGGTGTCTTTATGCATGTTGTACAACGTACAATATTGCTTAAAACTATCCAGGGTAATGGGTTTCCACAATCTCTGTATCTTCCGTTGATACCAGAGGAGACAGCTCGCCTGGAGCCATTAGCCATAATTCATGAAGGGCGCGTGTACAGCCTACATACAGCAGTTTGGCATCCATAAAAGTGGCTTCGTAATGCCCGGCAGTAACATCCATGAGTAGAACGGCATCAAATTCAAGTCCCTTGGTCAAAAAGACGGGAAGGACCGAGATGCCACCGCGGTATACCCGCTGCTTGGAAGTTATAAGATTCGTTTCGATACCAGCATCCGTCAACGCATCATGCAGCTCCTGTGCTTGCTTCTCCGTACGGGCAACAACAGCGATTGTACTCGAGCTCCCTTGTTTCAAGGTTGCGATGGCACGCTGCAGCAGAGGCAATCGACCTTTGATATCCGTCTGTAAGACACGGACTTTGTTTCCGCTGCGGAACACAGGAACAGCTAGAAGGGGATTCTCAACGCCTCGTTTCAAGACCTGATTGGCAAACAAGATGATTTCCATGGTGGAACGATAACTACGTTCAAGTTCGAAATAACCAGTTTCTTCTACCTCAAACAAGCTGGAAAATTCCTTCCAATCCGTAATGCCTTGATAAGCGTGGATTCCTTGTGATAAATCACCAAGTATTGTAAACGAGCTATTTCGTGTGTAAGAATCAAGGACTGCCACTTGGAAAGGTGAAAAGTCCTGCGCCTCATCGATTACGACATGGTCGAATAACCGATCAGAAGGTATGCCGAAAAGGCGTGTATGAATATAAAGGAGTGGAGCGAGATCCTCGAGCTGCACTTCTTTTTTCTTGAAAAGCTTCAGCGAAGCAGCGACAATTGGTTCTGGTATTTGGTTCAGTAGGTCAACGGGCAAGCTGTCCGGACGACCTTTGTCTGTGAAGAGCATTTTGTAGAAGCTGAATGCCGAGTGATCGGGCCATCCCGTCAGATATGTGCGCAGGCGCTGAGAAGCTTTCTTTTTCAGCTCTTTCTTCCGACTTTGCTCCCAAATCTTGTCGAGCTGAATTTCCATCCAACGTTTGATCCGAGCAATGACACGCTCGCGCCTTTTGATAAGCGGATAATGCTTGTTCTCTACGAAAAACCATTCGCGAATGGATGCAATTGGAAGCTTGACACCCTCCCACGGGATGAAATCCGAATTAGGTACATAAGACTCCTCGAACCTTGTGAGACAGTGATCTAGGTATTGTTTAAAAGCAATGGACCCTTTAAATCGTCCTGGAGCTTGATCATCGACCGGCGGTCTTTTGCTGCCAAGCGAGAACCAGGTTTGAAGAACAAGTGCTTGATCCGCTAGCTTTACTTCTTGGTCGAGCACATCAATTGCCCAATCCGTGAATGTGCTTTGCTGGATATTTCCGACTCCAAGTTCAGGCAGTACGCCGGATATGTAGTCGAGGAACATGGAGTTGGGTGCAAAAATGATCATCCGTTCTGCACGAACCTGTTCGCGGTATTGATAGAGTAAGAATGCAAGTCGATGCAGGGCGACAGTTGTTTTACCGCTTCCTGCGACCCCTTGAATAATCAGTGCTGTATTCTTAGCTGCGCGGATAATGCGGTCTTGCTCAGCTTGGATTGTAGATACAATGTCGCGCAGCTTATTGTCTTTATTTTCGCCAAGTCTGTAGAGTAAGAACTCATCGCCGACGGCAAGAGAGTCTTCATTGCGGTCATAGGTATCAACGACTCGCTGGAGAATTTGTTTACGAACAACAAGGTTGCGCTTGAGATAAACGAGGCCATCGATAAGGCCGTCTGGTGAATCGTAAGAAGCAGCGTCCAGTCCGCCGGTGAATGAATAGAAAAGGCTAGCTACTGGTGCCCGCCAGTCAATGACAAGTAATTGGCCTGTTCGCTCGTCCTCGACGCCTGATTTACCAATATAAAGGGGAAGAGCGGAAGCCGATCCAGTCTCTTGGAAGTCAAGGCGGCCGAAATACGGTTCATCGACGGCTTTAGCTAAATTGTGTCGGCCATTCTCGCGTGCTGCCTCCAACGCTTGCTCCGTTAAATCCGGACCGTAATAAACAGGAGTCGACCTAAGCCGCTCAAGCTGTTTGTCAATTTCCGCATTCGTTTGTTCAAGTTGTTGCAATTCTTCTTGATAGGCACTTTGAGTCTTTGTGTCCAAGATCAGTTACCTCCTAAGATCAGATGTTGTCTATTTTATGAAATAAACAGGTAAACAATATATCACACCTGTCAGTATATGGGAAGCTAAACTGTCAAGCTTGTGATTTGGGCTCACTGGGAAAGAATGTTATAATGGATAGGAACTTATTATAATTTGAAGGAGTGCGGAGCTATGTCCATCTATAATATTGAGGTTCAAACGATCTCAGGCGAAACGAAGTCACTTTCCGAATATAAAGGAAAAGTGCTGCTTATTGTAAATACAGCAAGTGCATGTGGGCTTACACCGCATTATAAAGGGCTCCAAAGCTTATATGAGCAGTATCAGGATAAAGGATTGGTTGTTCTGGGATTCCCTTGTAATCAGTTTGGCGGTCAAGAACCAGGCACGAATGAAGAAATCCAAAACTTCTGCGAACTTAACTACAAAGTGACATTCCCGTTATTTGATAAAATCGATGTGAAGGGTGAAAATGCTCATCCGTTATATACTTACTTATTAAGCCATACACCTGAACCGTATCGTACAGGAGAAATCGAATGGAATTTCGTGAAATTCCTAGTTGATGCCAGCGGTATTGTTGTTAAACAGTACAGCGCTAGTACGGATCCTGCGACTATCGCTCCGGATATTGAAACAATTTTAGCATAGGATAAATAAAAAAGCTGTTGCATCTACGACAGAGGCTCGCTATAATCATAATAATCATGAAGTTGAAGGAGACGAATCATATGAAAAATACAGCTTGGTTCGTACAAATTCATTATTTTTATAGGCGTTAGCACACACCTGTACATATCAGGGTGGGCTAACGCATTTCGCGTTGGCCTCCCTGCGAGATAGCAATTCGCGCAGGACCATAGGTCCGGCGCGTTTTTTTATCTCGTTAAGAAAGGGAAGGGTGGATGGTATGCGAAACGCGGAAGGCTCAAATGTAGGATGGGAATCAGAAAGTTCGAATGAAAAGCAGTTAGAAGAACAAGCTATGGTAATCCTTCTTGACCCTAAAGCTTCTGAAGCTGCATGTCGAATGACAAATGAGTTGAAACTAGCTGGTATAGGTATAAAGATGGTTGATGAGAATTTGGATGTGGATATGCAGCTAACTACTGCGACAAAGCTTGGAATTCGCTTTATCATCTGTGTAGGCTTAGCAGACAGCTCGACTGACGAAGTGAAGTTAATGGATATGCTAGATCTGCATGAGAAAGTGATGCCGATGGATCAAGCCATTTATTGCATCGAAAAGATTTATCCGCCAGCAGCTTTTACATAATGAAGAGTGGAGTGAAGAGATGAAGAACCAATATGGATTTATATATGCACATCCGGATGATGAGACGTTTCTTAGTGCGTGCATTATTCGAAAGCTTGCCGATCAAGGGGAAAATCCTGTTTTGTTGTTGGCAACACGAGGTGATGCGGGTAGACAAGGGTTAGAGCGGGCAACCAATAGATCAGAACTCGCTAAACTGCGAGAGAAAGAGATGGATGAAGCCGCCAAAGTACTGGGCTTATCTCACGTGGAGCACCTGGGTTGGCCAGATGGTGAGCTCGCAGAGATTGATTTCGATGCACTAGTTGCAGGTGTTAACACTTTTATTCAGCGGCATGAGGTTGAGGTACTATTCACATTTCCTGAGGATGGGGGCAATGGTCACCCCGATCATATCACCATCTCCAAGGCGACAACGGCGGCAGTATTGAGCGGGAAGTGTCCGAGTGTACGTAAGTTATATTATGCAGCAGCGGCTTCATTACGAGCTAAAGGACACAAGCCTTCGATAGAACTAGATACAGAGGCTGATTGGCCGATAAAGGCAGCAGCCTTGCGGGCTCATGCAACTCAACATGTGGCTATTGCCAAATATTTCGGTGACCTTGATGTTTTTCCGGAAGATCGTCGATGGGAAGCTTTTGTGCTAGGCTGGCAGGATGGTACGATGTGGCCAGAGCAGGACCTGACGAACGTACTGGAAGAATAAGGTCGTAAAGTGGTATAATATGGGACAAGGCTGGTGAATGACTTCATGGCAATTATGGCTAAAATTGAAGCTGTACTTATCGCGGATGACGCTTCAACGTTTGTAACGAGAGAAATCGACGGCGTTGAATTAAGTTTTGGGGGCATTGAAGGCGACCGTCACTTCGGGTTATTCGCCAAGGCGGACTCGCGGCAGCCCATGTACAAGAGAGGCCAAGAGATTATGAATCGTCGCCAACTTAGCATTGTATCCGTTGAGGAACTGCAAGGCATTGCGCAGCGACTGGGTGTGGAAACAATTAAACCTGAGTGGTTGGGTGCAAATATTGTAGTGAGCGGCGTTCCTGAATTAACCAAGCTTCCTATGGGAATCCGAATGATCCTTCCAAGTGGCGGCGGAATTGTGTGTGAAGGTGAGAACGAGCCCTGTGCAGGTCCTGGTAAGCAGATTGCCAATTACTACGGAGACAGAAGCCTAACGCAACAATTTATCAAACATGCTGGGCAAAGCAGAGGGATTGTTGCTTACGTGGAACGTCCAGGCGAAATAAAACCAGGTGACTTGGTCGAGATTCAAATTTAATTATATTTATTTTTTTAAGGTACCCCCAGAAGTGTGCGCCTCTTCTCGAAATCTATATTAGAGAGCTTTATCATAGAGAATTGGATCAGGAAGGTGTGGAGAAATGTCACTTTGCAACTGTGAAACATGCGGACAAGTTTATATTTCGAAATTTGAAAAGCATTGTAAATTTTGCTCCCAGCTTCAATTGAAAGAGTCGCACAAAGTGAAGGATTTCGTTAGGGCCCATCCGCGTGCCACACTTATTGAGGTTTACCACCAAACGGGTGTATCTTTAAAAACGATAAAAGAACTTATGAGAGCTTGAATACATAGAAAATGAAAAACCATGATGATCTTAGATAAGATCATCATGGTTTTTTATGTGGGATTATATGGCTGTGCCTAAGTAAAAGCCTTCAATTCCCAAGTGGGATTGAAGGCTTTTACGCTATTTTGAAGCTTTCACTATCGCTTAGCAAACACATTCAGCAGAAGCTCATCCTTCACAGGATCTTGAACATCCCAGGCTGTAGCGAATCTAACTTGGTGAGAAACGCCGACAATTTCGTACTTCTGAACGAGATGTTGGCGCGCGGAGCCAATAATGAGCGAATGCAGCCGCAGCTGCTTCTTCTGACCAAGAGCGCCAAGCTTCTGCAGCGTTGCTTTGGAGATTTGGCCGACACCATCGGTGACCATCACGAAGTCGGCATCGTGAAACTGCCGCTCGTGCTGTACGATGTCCATGCCTCTGCTCAGCGGTGCGTCGAAGTTCGTGCCGCCACCGAATGCGAGCTGAGCCAGACCATAGAAGCGGTCCCAATCCGGCCGCTTATAAGACAGCACATGCTCGATGAGCTCGCCCTTCGCCCCGAACAGAAGCAGGACGAAGTCCCGCCGCTCGAGGAGGGAGAAGGAGGCGAAGGTCGCCGTAAACAGCTGCGCAAGCCGCAGCTTACTGCCCCGCATAGAGTGGGAGGTATCGAGCATGCAGATAACAGGACCTTTCTGCGGCTCTTCAACAGAGCCGGTGTAGTTGTAGGTCATGAGCTTATTTTCCATCCATTTGACGAGAAAATAAGGCTCAAAATCTTCATCAGCAAGCAGGCTGGCTTCGCTCGGAAGCAAATGAGCGATGTCGCCAGACTGGCGTAAATCATCGTAGGCTTCCGGGACGTAAGGCGAGCGCAGCTTCTTACGCTGCACCCGAAGGTGATGGATGTTCCGTCCCACCTCCTGAAGGAAAGACACCAGATCCTTGCTGCGCTTCAGTTTCTCAATCCACTGCACGTAGTGCTCGAACGTCTGCCGCCGCAATTTCCCCAGCTCGCTGCCCCAGCGCCGGTTCGCGAGCCTTTGACTTGCTTGCACGAGCTCGTGCACATTGAAGCTGTCCGCCTCTTCGAGGGACAGCGTCTCTTTCAAAGCCTGTCCGAGCCAGTCGCCGAGCTCGGCCTCAATCTCCTTCATGGCCGCGAGGTCGCGTGCGCTCATGCGGTCCAGCTGCCGCTCGCGGCGCTCGAGTTCCTCTTCCGCCTTGCGCAGCTTCGCCTTCAGCTTATCGCGCTTCATGAACTCTGTGCGCATCTCGCTTTGCAGCTCTGTAATGCGCTGCTTCAGCGCGCGTATCTCCTCCGCGATGAGCGGACGCGAATCGACGGCTTTCTGCTTGTCTTCGACGGCGCGCTTCCCTTGCTGCAGCGTGTAGCCAACGAGCCTCAGCTTCTCGATTTGCTTCTCGGTGAGTCGCTCACTGACGCTCTTCTCCTCTTGTCCGCTCATCTGCTGCTTCTTCTCGAAGCCGAAGCCGCTCATTTTCTGTTCCTTTTGTCTTCGTTTGACTTCTTTCTCATAGGACTCGGTAAGCCACATCAGCGCCTTAAGCGCTGTTTTGAATGAGGCATTCACTTGTCCGATTGTACGTGGGTGAATGGACACATAAAAGTACTGTTTGCGCAGTGTTAAGACCATCCAGCGGTGGAAGGGGGTTTCCTCTACGGTGCCGTCCACTTCAGGCTTCGTTAAATAGAAGCACATGAAAAAATCAGCAAAAAGTTCAAGCGTAAACCAAGGGGCCTGCCTCACGGCCTCGCGCATCCATTCTTGTGCGACACGCGATGAGTGTACGTAGCCCTCGAACACATATCTGTCAACCCGAGTGCAGCGTATGATCATATAGGTAACCTCTTATAACGTATAGTCATATATGATTCCCGGGATTTCCCGGTCAAACAGTGTGCGATATAAGCCTTGGATGGATTGTAAAATACGCTCTCCCTGAATACGCAGGTGCGTAAATTTAACGGCATACTGCTCAGGGTGCTGCAGAAAGATAGATTGGGAAGCAATCCATTCCGGCAGTTTCTTTTCTTTCTCCTGCCAGGAGACAAGTCTGCCGCGTAGGCTTCTGGCTGTTTCTTCCAGCTCCGTTCGGCATTCTTCCAAAGTCGCTTTCAATCGCTCGGCTGCATCCTTGTTTAAAGCGCCGCCGATTTCTTTTTTGAATTGGAAGGCATGTAATTCATCTTCTTTTTCCAACCATTTCTTAACCGTCAAGTTATATTGAAGCAGCGGGAGTTCTTGTTCCATTTCTCGTTTGAGCATGTCCTGGAATAAGGTGTCGAAGATGGCTTTGAGCTCTACCAAATCTTCTGGGAAATCCCACAGCATATGCGGGGTTAGTACGGTATCCCACACATTGACAGCGCTGCGCCCATGGATAGCTGCTGAAATCTTCCACGAATGGCCAATCTTGTGGTAGCGTCGATCCGAAAGTACATATTCTTTCTCTTCAAGAGCTGTCTTCAATTGAAATAGCATGTATACCAGCGCATCTGGCAATTGAACCTCGGACGCTTGTGATTTTAATTGTTTCACTAAATCCGTTGATAAAAGAGTAGGTAAAGGTGTGTTTGGTGCCTGAAACATGAGTTCAAAGCTGGATATTTGCTTGACATATTCGACTTCAAATCGGTACAGGAAACGGTCGTACAGTGCTGCTAATTGTTCGTTATCTTCGGGTAATTCATTGGATGCTGCCATTAAAAATAGAAGGGGAGACTGCTGCTTCTGCCGTCCATTGAAGAAGACACGTTCGTTCAAGACAGAAAGAAGCGCATTAAGTATGGCGCTGTTCGCTTTGAATATTTCATCGAGGAAAGCGAAGCGAGCGCTTGGTAAGTAGCCGTCTGTGAGCCTTACATACTCATCATTTTTAAGCTTTTGTAAGGAGACAGGCCCGAATAATTCGTCTGGTGTTGTGAATCGGGTCAATAAATAATCATAATAAGGCTCGTTACCGAATAGTTCGGCAGCGGCACGTGCTAATTGAGATTTGGCTGAACCGGGAGGTCCAACCAATAAGACATGTTCGCCGCTCATGATAGCGAGCAGTAAGACACGAATGAGCTCTTCCCGTTCCATGAACCGTTTTTCGAGATGACCCATAGCTTCTCTTAATTTGTTCTGTATGACGATGGGTTCTTTCACATTGTTGTCCCCCTTGGCGTAATCAAAGCTCGTATGATTATATTGTATCAAACTGCCCGGTAAACATCGAATATGCTACAATAAGACCTGTAGTGTCTATAATACTTTAAACTCTGCGCCTGCAGCTAACAGTCTTCTAAGAAAATACAAAGGAGCGTTACCTATGCCCCAAATGATCGTTAGAGGAATTAGTGTTCCTCAAATTCAATCCATTAGTACGGCGTTAATTGAAGAACTAGCTCAAGTATGCTCGTGCGGAACGGACAATTTTATGCTGGAATGTCTCCCTACAGTCTCTATATTTGAAGGAAAGCAAGTCAATACATACCCTTTTATTGAAGTAGGTTGGTTCGAGAGAGGGCAAGAAACACGAGACGAGTATGCTAGCGTGCTGACCAAACATGTTCTTTCGCTAGGCATTCCTGAGGTGGAGATCGCTTTTCGGGTATACCGGGAGGACAGCTACTATTGGAACGGGAAGTTAATTTGAGCAATTTCATAGCTAACAGATTTTACGAAGGAGTGGTCCATATGCGGATTGGTGTGATTTCGGATACTCATTTATCACCTCGGGTTCAAAAATTACCTGATGCGTTAATTGCAGGTTTACAAGGTGTAGATCTTATTATTCATGCCGGAGATTGGGTGAGTGAGCACGTTGTTGAATTGGTTGAGCGAATCGCACCCTGTGAATCTGTAGCCGGTAACAATGACGGATCTGACATCATTGAACGATTCGGCTTGAGGAAAATACTGACACTCGGCGACTACCGAATTGGTCTTATACATGGAGACGGCTTTCGCAAAACGACAGAGGAAAGAGCCCGAGAAGCGTTTCAGGCCGAGCGGCCGGATATCGTCATCTTCGGACATTCCCATGTTCCATACCAGCAAAAGATTAACGGAATTCTCATGTTTAACCCAGGCTCGCCTACGGATAAAAGAAGGCAGCCGCAATATTCCTACGGCATCATCGAGCTCGGTGATAGCATTCATGCGAAGCATTTCTATTATGACAGTAAAGCTTAACCTTTGACTTGGCCAAGTCCTGCTTTACCCGCCGGAGACAGCCTGGAAAACGATAAGCTGATCACCTTGCTGCAGCGTTATATTTAAGTCATCAAGCCATGCGATATTCGTATCATTGTAATAGAGCAGGACATGCTTTCGGACTTGTCCGGTTTCGGTCCAAAGATGAACGCGCAGCAGGGGATAGCTTGATATAAGTTGATTTAGAGCTTCCTGTAACGTAAGCGCATCCAATTGAAATTTGACGTTTCCCCCTGTGCAATCACGCAGCAAGGAGGGGACGCTGACGGTAATAAGCATGCTAGTCCTCCAAAATCATTGGCTTCACAGTTAGGATTCGTGATAATTGTCCTGGCAGGCGTTCCCAGCTTTCTCCACGATCCAATGAGCAGTAAATTTCACCTGAGGTTGTTCCAAAATAAAGTCCATAAGGCTCAAGAGCATCCACAGCCATTGCATCTCTCAGTACGCTGACATGTCGTTCTTCTTCTGGGAGAACATCCCCAATAGGCTTCCAGGTATTTTCACCGCGTGCCATTCTGTAAACAATTAACTTGCCGTCACGCATAGAGCGTTGTTCGCTGCTTTCCAGCGGGATAAGAAATAAATCACCTGTTGGTGAAATGCTAATCGGGAAACCAAACGGGGCATCGCCGTCACGTAGTGTAAGGCCATCCTCGATAGGATGCCAGCTGTCAGCGCCGTCGATGGATTTGAACACCCCACTATGCTCCTGCATATAGAGAACATCGGAGTTTTCCGGGTCGAGCACCATCTTGTGCACACAGTATCCGACACGCTCATCAGGTTGACCTGTTGGTATTCGGTTCAGTCCGTTGTTACAGGGCTTCCAGCTAATCCCTCCATCAAGTGTACGGAAGACACCGACAGCGGATATTCCGATCCACATGCGCTGCGAATTCCTTGGATCGATGAGAATGGTATGCAAGCACATACCGCCGGCTCCTGGAAACCACTCCGGACGTGTGGGGTGCTTCGTTAAACCATCTAACTCTTGCCATGTCTGACCGCTATCACGGCTAACGAATAACCCCGCTTCTTCCACACCCGCAAAGAGAGTTTCGGGCTGAGACGCAAGACCAGGCACCAACTGCCAAATACGGTTTAGTGAAAAACTGCTCTCCTCAGAGTACCTTGGACTAGCCGCAATCTGTTCCCACGTTTCACCGCCATTGCTGGACACACGTATGGTCGCTCCATAAGCGGCATGAGAAGTCCCGGCATACAATTTACTTGCTGATCGTGTATCTCCAAGAACACTATAAGCTTCCCATCCTGGTAAAAAAGGTCCTTGCATGGACCAGTTCCGTCTTTCAGTCGTTGAGGAATAAATGAAAATGCCTTTATTGGTGCCGACGAGCAGTTGAACGCGCTTTGACATAAGTGCCCTCCTATAATCATACTCCTTGGATAAGTTCGACATATGGCAAATAATTCCTTCTCTTATAATGTGTCATTTTCCTTAGGTGTTCACCGTGTTTGCTAGAGTAAGAGGGACATACATTATCATAGTTCTATTATTCGAATGGCGGTGATTCGATGCGTACTACGGTAGGTGTCCTATTGGACTTGGAAACTTATTTGGGTATAGCAAAAGGAAGAACAGGAAATGAACGCTTAGCCCTGTATAACAAAGCAGGAAAGATGCATGGATTAAGGCCTTTTTATATGTGTTTACAGCGTGTAAACGGTAAATCTGCTTTGGGTTATTACTATGAAAATAATGCGTATAGGCTTGTTAGACGTTCTATTCCTCGTGTGACACATAACCGAGCCATTAGCTTATCTCCCTATTTAAGAAAAAAGTTAAAAGAGCTTTCCCAATCGAGCATCGTTTTCAATAGGCAAAATCGTTACGACAAACATCGCATACATCAACTCTTATACGCCAATCATTCGTTGCGTAAGTATCTTCCTGATTCTATTAAATATTCGCGGGAAAAATTAGAGGAGTCCATGAAGAAGTACTCCTCGCTGTTCATCAAGCCAACAAACAGCAGTATAGGTGACGGGATTATTAAAATATCCAGGCAGGAGAGTGGGGGTTGGAATCTGTATTGGATGAAAGGGAAACCAAAGCTTGTATCCAAGAAGCAGGTAATTTCTTTCATTGCGAAGAAAGTGGGTAAACAAACCTATATGATTCAGGAAGCAATCCAGTTAGCAACTTATAAGGAAAGGCCTTATGATCTACGTGTATCGGTGCAGCGTGGAGGTAGTGGGCAATGGCAAGTTACCGGTATGATTGGGAAAGTCGCAGCTTCAGGCCGCCATGTGACTAATGTGGCAAAGGGAGGGAAAGTTAAACGGTGCGAGCAGCTGTTTGAGTCCAGTAGTTTTAATTCCGCCCAAATGAAGCAAGAGTTACAGCAAGTATCTCTGGCAATTGCCCAACAGATTGGCGTTAAATTGCCTCATATGGCTGACATCGGATTAGATGTTGGCGTTGATCGGGATGGCCGTATCAAATTGATCGAAGTAAACGGCAGAGACCAACGCTATACCTTTAAAAAAGCAGGCTTAGAAACGACTTTTTATCGTACTTATGAAACACCAATGCGATATGCAAAGTTTCTCTTGAATCAATCAACTTAATTGCATGATTAATTTGCCCCAGTATTCTGGGGCTTTTGAATAAGAAAATATCCAGTTCTTCAAACTAGGTTGTGACTGGTTTACAGGGAAATTCTCATTCATTTCTCATCTACATAACTTATACTTAGAGGATTAACGAGACAAGGGAGATATCGATGAAACGGGTATTACTCATAGAAGACGAAAAAAACCTAGTTCGTTTTATTCAACTGGAACTGGAGCACGAATCGTTTGAAGTACAGACAGCTTATGATGGGAAAACCGGATTAGCATTAGCCCTTCAAGATCAATGGGACTTGATATTGTTAGATATTATGCTGCCAGAGCTGAACGGAATTGAGGTTTGCCGCCGTATTCGTGCAGCGAAAAAGACCCCAATCCTTATGCTGACAGCCAGAGATAGTGTTGTCGATCGTGTATCAGGCTTAGATAGTGGTGCCGATGATTATATGCCCAAACCTTTTGCCATTGAGGAATTATTGGCTAGGATAAGGGCTATTTTCCGTCGTATCGAACTCGATGGAAAAGACCCGCATGCTTTGCTTTCTTTTCAACATATTGATGTCGATATGGATGCCCGTATGGTTTATAAAGACAAGCAAATCGTTGAGCTTACTAAACGTGAGTTCGACTTATTAGTGATGTTCATGAAAAACCTTAATCTCGTGCTGACGCGCGATATGCTTTTGGATCATGTATGGGGATATGATTCGTTAGTGGAGACGAATGTAGTCGATGTTTATGTAAGGTATTTGAGGAATAAGTTAGATCAAGCTGGCGAGAATAGCTGTATTCAAACGGTTCGGGGAATCGGATACGTGATGCGATGATGGAACGATTAACTCGTTTAATTCGACAACTCCCCATCAAATGGAAGCTCATGTTAGGAGCAACAACACTCATGTTCCTTTTATTTGCAACCTATAATTTCTCCCAATATTTAGTTCTCAAGCAGTGGATGATGAATCAAGAGAAAGACAAAATTCAAGTTAGTATGGCGCAGCTTCAAGATTTTTTAAATGAAAAATCCAATACAATGGATACCTTGCTGATAACGGAAGCTCGACCTTACATAGAAAAAATGATTGGAAAAAATCAATTAGTACGCATTATCGGAAAGAATGGAGAGCCGCTCCTGACGGTATCGAATCATTTTGATGAAAATTGGGTTACACCTAGGACAGTGGAAGCACCAGAATTATTTGATACTACCCACCAGGAAGATCACATTCTCATTTATAGGAGTCCATTCATAACGACAAAGTATGTTGGAACATTAGAGTTCGCAAGTAATCTAGAAACGTTCGATCATTTTAGTCATACGTTATTCTGGGTTATGCTGATCGGCGGGGTGTTGGCTGTTTTCATAAGTGCAATTAGTGGTCTAGCTATTGCGAGGCAATTGATGCGCCCTATTCGAGCATTGGCAGCTACCATTCGAAGTGTGAAGGAGAAAGGGCTGACAGAGCGCGTTAGCAACATAGAAAATGGAGATGAAATATCCAGTTTAGCGCAGCTATTTAATGAATTGATGAATCAGCTGGAAGTCTCCTTTCGCCAACAAAAGCAATTTGTTGAGGATGCTTCGCATGAGCTGAGAACACCGATCACGATATTAGAAGGTCACTTGTCCCTCTTAAATCGCTGGGGTAAATCGGATCCTGAAGTCTTAGATGAATCCTTGCAAGCTTCACTACAAGAAACAAGGCGCTTGAAAGGGATCGTCGAAGAGCTTCTGACCCTAACAAGGGTAGAAACGCACCTCGATTCTGAAATCAATGAGCCAATTCAAATAGAACCCGTTATCCAAGAGACGCTCAAAAGATTTGAGGTTCTCAATCCTGAATTTTTATTTCAAGTGAATACGGAGAAAATGAGGGATGCCCTGGTATCCATAAGTCCGCTGCACCTGGAGCAAATCCTTCTGATCATTCTGGATAACGCGGTTAAATACACCATGCAAGATAGAAGGATCGTTATTGTGGGACAACGATTAATAAATGAAGTGCAAATTACCATAGAAGATCATGGAATAGGCATTCCGCAAGACGAATTGCCTTATGTGTTTGATCGGTTCTATCGTGTTGATAAAGCAAGAAATCGAGAGATTGCGGGTTCAGGGCTGGGGTTGTCCATTGCCAAGCAATTCGTATACAAGTATCAGGGGGAAATAAACATCCGAAGCAAGGAAAACGAAGGGACCACAGTTATAATTAAATTACCTATTAATCAAATTATGAAATAGTACATTTCTCATTTAGTTCTCATCTTCATCATGTAAAGTCAATGTAAATGCTTTTTTTAGAGCATTCAGTATAAATAAAGGAATGATGAAGATGAGCTTTACTCAGTTGGATTATCATTGGTTTCAACTTATTAATCAATACGGGAGTACCCTACCCATTCTAAACCCAATTATGCGTTTGTTAGCTTCTTATGCGGAGTACGTGTTTTACATCGGGATTGTCATTTATTGGTTTACTAGGCATGATGACAAGCGTAGAATGGTCGCTGAATCCCTTCTATCCGCATGTGTGGCAGTTTCTTTCAGCGGTCTACTTGCGCATTTCTTCTACCGGGATCGCCCGTTTGTCACACATCATGTCATTCAACTGATATCTCATCCGGCCAATGCCTCCTTCCCAAGTGACCATGCAATCGGCGCTTTCGTAATAGCTACATCCATTTGGATACACCGGAGAAAAGATGGGAAGTTATGGCTTGTATTAGCAGCAGGCATTGCTTTCTCAAGAATATGGACAGGGGTTCATTATCCATCTGATGTCATAGCAGGTGCTGTAATTGGAATTGCTGCCGCGGTTCTCATAAATCAGTTATTTAAGCGTTCGTCGCTGGCACTGAAATGGTTGACGAATTTCATCTATTGGTATGAAGCTGTTGAGTCCAGGATTTGGCGCAGGAACGAAGCGCCGCAATCTTCGGTAAACAAATGATGAATACATTCTGGGTGAAAGACCGCAAATGGGTGATTCTTAGTCTTGGAATTACACTGTTAATCGTACTTTATGGCGTTTGGACAATGTTCCATACGCCTTCTTCACAGTGGCACGATCGCGCTTTCAAAGGTTTATACAAAAATTATGGATCACAAGCAAGAATTTTGTTATTTGCCGTTCTGGCGTATTATGTGCTCAAAACTATTATACAGAGACGATGGGTAGAACAATGGCTTATACTGAAAAGAAGTAGTATTACCCTTTTGAGAATAACTCGGAAATTCCATACGCCTATCGCCATTCTTGCAATCGGTGTCATTTTTTTGCATATCGTGGGTGCTTTTCTATATGGTATCAAGCTAGACTTTGCTAATATCAGTGGACTGCTCGCAGGACTTGCCCTATTGCCTGTACCGATTGCAGGGGTATTTCGATCCCGAGGTCTTGATCGGAAATGGCATTTGCGATTAGGGCTAATCTTCGCTGTTTTATTTTTGATTCATGCATTCCTTTGATAAGAGGGGAATGAAGGGAGGACACCAATTGAAAAAAACATATATGGCAGTATCGCTTCTCATGCTAGTGGTGACAGCTTGTTCCAATCCGGATCAAGGTCATGTAGCGACATCAACCCAACCACAAACTCAAACAGCGACTCCCGCTGCATCGCCAAAGGCTTCCCCTGTAAATACGAATAAACCTGTTGCACAGGAAGTACCAATACCGACCTTAACACCTTCACCTAGTCCATCGTCCACGGCTTCAGCTCCATTGAAAGTGCCTAATCCGGCAGTTTCCGAAGGGGGTAAACCCGACCATGTTGTTATAGTTGTAGAAGAGAATCATTCCTATGAGAAATTGATTGGCAATGCCTCAGCTCCTTATATCAATACGTTGGCTGGACAAGGTGCATTCTTCACGCATTCCTATGCGGTAACACATCCAAGTCAGCCTAATTATTTCGTCCTATTTTCCGGTTCAGACCAAGGTGTTAAAGATAATTCTTGCGGCCATGCTTTTAAAACAGCTAATTTGGCAAGTGAATTGGTTAAGGCAGGCTATTCGTTTGCAGGCTACTCGGAGGATTTACCTGAGATGGGTTCAACCGCTTGTACGAATCACCAATATGGCCGAAAACACAGTCCATGGGTGAGTTTCTCCAATGTTGCCAAAGAGAGTAATCAACCTTTTGACCAATTCCCAAAAGACTTTAGCAAACTGCCAACGGTTTCATTCATCATCCCTAATTTGGATAATGACATGCATGACGGGACCATTCTAGGCGCAGATGATTGGCTGAAAAAACATATAGGTCCTTATGTAACCTGGGCTCAAAGCCATAACAGCTTGCTCATTCTAACGTGGGACGAAGATGATAATTCCAAAGACAATCATATCCCTACAATCTTTGTAGGACCTATGATCAAACCTGCCAAATATGATCAGCATATTACGCATTTGAATGTATTACGTACGTTAGAAGAGATGTATAAACTGCCTTATTTGGGCGGTACAGCTGATGTTACTACTATTCAAGGTATTTGGAAGTAAAGATAAAACCAATTAACTCACCGCCATTGGTGAAGCTGTTTGGAAGGGGCTGTCCCAATAGTCATATTTGGAAAATTCAGCTCCACTTTGGAATTTCGCAGTCTGCCTGCTACTTCCATTGGATTAATCCAATAGAAGTAGGGATTTGGCGCCTTAAAAGTCAATTCCATTGGATTATTCCAATAGAATTACGAATTTCGAAGCCTGAGAGTCGATTCCATTGGAAAAATCCAATGGAACTATGAATTTTGTTCTGAATACAGATTCGAATGTCCCAGAAGGTCATTAGGCTTTTAGGGTTGTCCTCAAGTAGAGATTTATCTACTTTTGGGACAGCCCCTTTTCTTTTTGTGGACAGAGAGTTAAGAAAGATTTAAGAAATGCTTCACAAGCACTTCACTTTTGCTGACTAAGATGTAGTTGTAAGCCCAGACTTTGAGCTCCACTCAAAGATCCGAAAGCGGAGAGACTTTGAGCTCCACTCAAAGATCCCTATATTAGGAGGAAAAAATGAAAAAGAAATGGTTAATGTTAGGTAGCGCTGTTGGAATCAGCAGTATTGTCATGGTGACGACTGGGTTTAGTGCATTGGCGAGTACATCTGGGTATGATGCCTATAAATCTGCTCTGAAAAACACCAAAACCGTTCAAAATGTAGCTGTACAAGCGTCAGCAGCCTTACAAGATAACGGTAATGTGCTTGCAAGTGCAAATGGAAGCTTCAAAGTGAGCCTGGATACGAAAACGGCAAGCGGAAGTGCAGATGTGTTAGCGAATGGCACCCAACAATCGCTCAGCTTCTATAAGCAAAATGATCAAACCGTATTTAAATCAAACGCTAGCGATGTGTATTTCGTGAAACAAGAAGGCGGAAAGAAACACAAACCCGAGAAAAAGCTGAATGAAACTGACATTCCTCAGCAAGTAGAGACCGTCATCGACGCTTTAGTTGGTAATCTGAAGGACTATGTGGCCGTTGATACGAAAGCGGATGGGTCTAAAGAGATCGCCATTCAACTTGACAACGCTCAGATTCCTACTGTAGTCAACGCTCTTGCACCGATTGCTATTAAAGAAGCAACCAAAGAAGAGAATGACGGTGAGACTAATGATGACGCTGTAAAAGTAAATGAGCTGCCGTTCAAAGAAGATTTCTTGAAAAACGCGGCTCCACAGCTGACACAAGATATCAAAATCGATAAAGTATCCATTAAGGCAACCGTAAATGCTAATAATTATATCTCTCATCAAGAAGCAGATTTAACGGTCTCTGGTAAAGATGATAGTGGTGCGGTGCACCAAGTTACCCTTCACCTTCAAGCGGATCTGTCCGGTTATAACAGCACAGCACCTGAAACCATTGATTTGGCTGGTAAAACCGTACAAACATTAAAACATGATCACAAAGGTAAACAAGGCGATAACGAATAATTATCAGCATTTGTAAACCTATTAGGTAACAGTAGATAGGCTTCCCTGTCCGAGCCTATCTACTTTATCTTATAAGAAAAGGGGAATCTTAGTGAACACCATATTAGAGACGGCTCATTTAAGCAAAGTATATGGCAATGACCGGGGAATTCGTAATATGAGTCTCCAGCTGCATGCAGGAGATGTATATGGATTACTGGGGCCAAATGGCGCTGGAAAAACAACGTTTCTAAAGTTGATAACAGGTTTAATTCGTCCAGATCAAGGGATGATCACATTGTTTAATGCCAATCTCGTAGAACAATTCGAACAAGGTATGCAGCATGTAGGCAGCATGATTGAATCGGCAGATTTTCATGACTTTCTTAGCGCATGGCAGTACTTACAACTTGTCGCCCGGTTCTATCCGAATGTCACGCCAAAACGAATAGAAGAAGTCTTGGATCTTGTGGGCTTGTTTAAAGTTCGTAAGGAGAAAATCAAAGGCTATTCAACAGGTATGAAACAAAAGCTAGCACTTGCAGCGGCTATCCTGCCGGAACCTAAGCTTGTCATCCTGGATGAGCCTACGAACGGGCTGGATATCGAAGGTACGGTAATGTTTCGAAAGTTGATTAAGCAGCTGTCCGATGAGAAGGGAACGTCTTTCTTAATCTCAAGCCATATGATTCACGAGCTAGAGCAGCTATGTAATCGGGTGGGGATTGTTGTAGAAGGACATTTGAAGAAAGAAGGGTATGTATCCGAACTGCTGCAAAGCAATCAATCTTTAGAGCAATTCTATATAGACGAACTTCAACTTTCCAAGGAGGACAAAGATTGTGCATAGATGGCGCGCTGGATACTTAAATGAACTTTACTTGTTGTTGTATCGGAAGAAAGTAGTTATGTTCGCTATCTTTTCAGCGATTCTTCCTGTTCTGCTTGCCATTTCTCTCAATGCCTTACAGCCAATTCTCGGGCTTATTGCTGTAAGCCAGTCCTTTCCGATTGAGATGTTAACGATTTATACAAGTATATGGATTCCACTGTTTATCTTAACGGTTACTGGCGATTTATTTCCAAATGAAGTGGCATCAAGAACGCTGAAGCTTGCGTTACTTCGTCCGAATTCACGCTTTCAAGTTTATGGAACAAAAGTCGCAGCTCTTGGTACAGGTATTGCTGGAATTCTGATTCTACTCGGCATTGTTACCTTTATCTGCAACCTATTTGCCGGGACATCAGCCAGTTTCACGGATTCGTTCCATATGTTGAAAGCTTACATCGCTGCATTTGTCTCCATGATTGCTTTGGCAGCCTTGTTTGTATTCGTTTCTCAGTTCTTCAAAAGTGCCAGCAGCTTCTTGGTCTTTTCAATCGTGCTATACGCGGCTGCTAAAATTGCTCCATTCTTGATGAGCTCTATTGCTGCGTTTTCACCTGCCTCCTATACGGATTGGCATATGTTATGGCTCAGTCAAACCGTTTCCATGGGTAAGCTATTGACTACGTCTCTGCTCCTGATTTCCAGTTGTATGTTGTTTTTGGCACTTGGTTACTATAAATTTGATAGAAAAGAAGTATAAAAACGGGGAATCTACTCATGTCCATTCGTCTGAAGTTATTGCTATCCTATGCGGCGATGCTGCTAATTCCACTTGTTATGATGATGATTACAGCTATTCTATTGGTCGTTGTTTTTAAAGGCGATTTCCAAAGTATCCGCGATCAATATGGATCTGGTATCGGACTATTCGAGAATCAGAATGTGGAACATACGCTTAAAGATATGAAACGTTCCTCGGAGAAAAATCCGTCTATCCTAGCCGATTCAGCGTACTTAGCGGATATTGATCAAGAGCTTCAGTTAAGCAATTCAAAAGTAAGGCTTAATTCAACACGCGGCGAGCTGTTTTGTAATTTTTGCTCCACCAACCGGAGTTCATATCTGAAATTGTTACGCCAGGCTTGCCGTACGTGTGAAGAACCTTACCATTACCCATATAAATACCGACGTGATGAATGGGTGAATAGAAGAAGACAAGGTCTCCTGGCTGTAGCTGATTTCTAGGAACGAATGTACCTACCTGTGATTGCTGCTTGGATGAACGGGGCAAACTAATCCCATTCTTCCCATATACATATTGCGTAAATGACGAGCAGTCAAATGAACTTGTAGTGCTTTTCTGTGCTCCGAACTTGTATCTCACGTCAAGGTACTGTTGACCTGTAGAGATAATACTATTTGCTTTCCCAGACATCGCTGTTGAAGCTGCTGTTATAGAAGCTGCGCTTGCAGCATGTGCTGATTGTGGCGCCGCTATTAGATTAGCTGTTGCAAATAAGGATACACTAAGTGAAATTCCTAATAGCGATTTACTTAGGCGGTTCTTTCTCATGTTGTTCATGATTGATGTCCTCCTTCAGGATCGTGTTTTAGGCTTCCACCTGGGATAACCTTAACACATCCAGAATGACCTATAGATTACCAACGATAGGGGAATACTAGGTCAAATCAGGAGGATACGAGGTTTATTAGAAAACCATGAGAATCCAATGAGGCCAAAAACCTTGACAAGAAAAAGACAAGGTCTTTTCCACTTCTCATTTTACTCTCATGCTCTTCTCACATTCCTATGGTACGATTATTACGAGGCAGGTGAACAAAATGAATCATCATACTATGATCAATTTAATCACCCATTATGGCTATCCGGGTATATTTTTGTTACTTTTCATTGGCATTATTGGCATACCGCTTCCGGTTGAGATTATTCTGCTAGGAGCAGGATATATAGCATTAAAAGCTAATTTACACATAGGTGGCATCATCGGCTTTGCTTGGCTTGGTGCTTGTGCAGGGATGACACTTAATTACCTGCTTGGACAAAGCATTGGTTTGAAGCGTATCAGCAAGGTTACCAAGTGGATTAAGCTTTCCGAGAACAGATTAGAAAATTGGGCAGAACTTTTTAAAAAGCATGGTGCCATTTTACTTTTAGTTGGCTATTATGTAGCTGGGCTAAGACATGCCGCTCCTTTCATTGCAGGGGCTACGAGAATGCGGTTCACCAAATTTATGAGTATCTCATACTTTGGCGCATTGGCTTGGATTTTGGTTATTGTTCTTCTTGGTCAAAAGCTTGGAAAAGCGTGGCACCACATCTATACACAATTCCATCATCCAATATGGATTATTGTCGCGGCTCTTATTATAGGTCTTGGCTTGTTAACTAAGATAATGGTTCGCCAACGCCGTCTAACCTCATAAAGCAAATAAACCTCCAGCCCCATTCAAGTGGGATTGGAGGTTTTTACTAACATTAGGAAACAAGAGTTACTTACGTTTTTTGGGTAAGAATCGGCCGTTCGCTCGCGAATAACGCAGTACTTTGAAAAACATTTTTTTATCATTTAATTGGTTAAATATAAAGGGGTCAGGCGCTGTATTTACTTCTAGTACCCATGGTTTTAAATTTTTATCGATACCAATATCAACACCAAGTTCTTTAAATCCCGGATAAACCTTCTGGTAATGCGTTGCGATTTGATATCCTAGATGTCGCAAGCTTTTGATATAATTATATTTTTTCGGATTCTTTAAATAAGGAGCAAGTAATAATTCTAATGGCAGCGGTTTGCCGCTATTATGAAAGTTCGTTACTATTTTTTGCGGATGAGCAACTCGACCAATATAACCAGTAGCTTCCCAAGCTTTCTTAGGGCTTTTTTGTACCATTATACGTGTGTCGAAAATTCTCTTTTGATGGGTTAAGAGATGAATGCCTTGCTGAACCAAATAGGATCTAGCTAACTTGGCTTTGTTTAGGGCACTGAATAAACCTGAAAAAGTTCCAAAGGATTTAGCTACTTTACCGGACTGATATCGATAAGTCACATTTTTCTCTACACGAATAACGCCCTGCCCGAAGGAGCCATTGATTGGTTTGACATAAACCATCTTATGTTTATTTAGCATATCAAGCAGGTTCTTTTGACTATAGATTCTTGTTTCCGGAACAAATTTGCGAAGTTCTTTGTTTAATAAAAGAACTTTCGTCTTGACCCATTTGCTGCCTACTGTTCTAGCTCGATTCATGGACATAACAGCCCCTCTACGTGGAATTTTTCGTCGTATAAATCTTTTCTAATTTGCTTGCAGTGGCTCGCCAACTAAATTTTCTCGTTACATCTAGTCGGGCTTGCTTGGTCAGTCTTTTGGCCTTAGAAGGGTCTTTGGCTAGTTTAATAATTTCTTTGGCAAAAGCCTTTGGGCTTCGATAATTCGCCACTAAAAGTCCGTTATGCTCATGCCGAATAATTTCAGGAATCCCGCCATTTCTGGAGGCAATCGCTGGAATGCCGGATGCCATCGCCTCCACATTCACTAAGCCAAACGCTTCATGACCTTGAGACGGGCACACGAAACAATCCCCGGACTGATAGAAACGAGGCATTTGACTGCGTGAAACGTAACCCTTGAACGTTACTGGGATTCGAAGTGAGGAAGCTAATTTTTTCAAATATTGCTTGTAGCTTGGCTTACCAGTCCCGCCGGCTATGTGAAGCCTCGCTGAAGGGATGGATTTTCTAACGATTTGTGTAGCTTTCATCAGGACGGGAATTCCTTTCCTCGGAATCAACCTGCCTGCAAATAGAATGACAAATGGCCGGCGACCGCCAGTTGAATACTTTTTCTCTTTACGAGGACGGAATTGAGCGAGATCGACGCCAAGATGAACGTAACGAACCTTATGACTGATATTTGGGAAGGTTCGTTTCAGGTGATTTTGCAGCGAAAGACTGTTGCCAATGATGCGATTAGCCCCACTGAGATCGCTTGCTGCTTGCTTTCTGGATGTCATCGGCGAGGATATAAATGTCGTTGAATGTAAAAAAACAGAGATAGGCGTATGTGGGAATACTTTTCTCACGGCATGCACAAATCTAGGGCGGTTATCGATTTGAATCCTATCGTAATGATGCCCTTTGACAGTCTTCAGTACATTAGATAAATAAGCTTTTTTATTAGCACCGGGTACTCGAATAATCGTAATATGACCTAATCTGCTTGTCTTTGGGTAGTTGGAGCGCAACCGACTTATTATGGTCACTTTATGCTTGGAAGATATTTTTTTGGCGATTTGGTATATACAATGCTCCACAGAGCCTCCTACGGGAGGAGGGACGGGGATTTGTTCAGGAGCAATAATCAGAATATGCATAATAAGAACCTTCACCTCTTGGCTTCATTTGACGTTTCTAGTTATCATATTCAAAGGAAGTGAAGGGACTTGGAGTAAAGTCTACTTGTTAAAATAAAATTTTTCGATCGTTACCATATTGCAGCCATTTATAAAGTGGGATACACTGAGGCGACAGATTCTGATCTACTTAGAAAGTTCAATTAAGGAGCGATACTCTCTTGAAGACATTAATTATTGCGGAAAAACCCGATATGGGACGTAATATAGCCGCCGCAATAGAACCCAAAGCCAAAAATCTCAGGTCCCATCTAGAGGGTGAGCAGTACATCATCACCTGGGCGATCGGACACTTAATTGAGTTGGCTGAACCTGATCAATATGATGATAAATATAAAAAATGGAATATTAATCACTTGCCGATTATTCCTGATGAATTTAAGTTGATTCCAAACCCAAGGACTTACGATCAGCTTAAAGTGATTGCTGAGCTTGCGAAGAAATGCGATATGCTTGTTAATGCGTGCGATGCTGGGAGAGAAGGGCAGCACATCTTCTCGCTTATTCAGCGGCATCTTAAACTGAATCAGCCTGTTAAGCGACTCTGGATTTCTGATTTAACCTCGGAGACGATTCGAAATGGCTTCGCTACATTAAAAGACGGTGCTGAATACGAAAATTTAACGCGCGCCGCACGCTCACGCAGTGAAGCGGATTGGCTAATCGGCATGAATGGCTCACGTGCATTCACAACGAAGCATAACGTGCTGCTTTCCGTTGGCCGAGTTCAAACGCCCGTGCTTGCGCTTATTTATGACCGCCAGAAGCAGATTGAAGCCTTCTCTTCGCTCAAATTTTATGAACTGGAGGGGCACTTTACACAAGGCGAGACGACGTATAGAGGCATGTGGCAGGGAGAGCGCATGACGGACGGACCGAAGGTCGAGGCGCTTGCTGCCAAGGTCAAAGGGAAACCAGCACGGATTATTTCCTATGAAGTGAAAGAGACGAAGGAATACCCGTTCAAATTGTATGATTTGACGCTGCTGCAGCGTGAGGCAAATGGGAAATACTCCTTCTCGGCGAAGAAGACGCTGGATACGGCTCAGGCACTTTATGAGAAGCATAAGGTCATTTCTTATCCTAGAACCAATTCCAACTATGTGACTGAGCAAAATATTCCGGAAATGCACAAGTCCTTATCCGCTTTACAAGGAACGGCTTACCACGAGCTTGTGCAAGGGGCAAACCGAAATCTGGTGCACAAAAATAACAAGTTTATTTGCAATCCGAGCAAAGTTGAAGATCACCATGCGATTCTTCCGACGAATCGCAAAGCTTCAGGACTGAGTCCGGATGAACAGAAATTGTACGATTTGATTGTAAGGCGTTTCTTGTCCCAGTTCTACCCACCGGCTGAGTATAAAGTTCATACAGTTATGACTGAAGTTGAACAAGAAATGTTTAAAACAACGGTCAAAGAACTACTCCAATTAGGTTGGAAGGTCATTTACGCCGATCAGAAAAAGGAAAAGGCGAAGAGCACGAAGGGCAAGGAGAAGGAAGAGGAAGAAGACGAAGAGGTTGAAGTAAACGAGCCTTTCTCCATCGATCCGCAGGGGAATGTCCTTTGCCATGACGCGATCGTGAAGGAAAAAGATACGCAGCCGCCTAAGCATTTTAATGAAGGAACGCTGCTCAAAGCCATGGAAAGCGCAGGCAAGCAGATTGAGGATGAGGAGCTCCGCGATGCGATGAAGGATTCGGGACTCGGGACTCCGGCAACTCGTGCAGCGACCATCGAGCGTCTCAAGAAGGTTGGTTACATCGATATGCAGGGCAAGAAAATCGTCCTGACCCAGAAAGGGCGAACGGTTGTTGAATTAATTCGCGGCGCAGGCATTGAGCTGTTGACTTCACCTGAGATGACTGGGCAATGGGAGCGCAGGCTGAACGAAATTTCCCGAGGAACAGCTTCGGACGAGCAGTTTATGCATAACGTCAAAAGATTCGCAACGCTTATCGTTGATAAGGTTCGCGTGCAGGCTAGAGCTTCCAAAACAGCTTTCGAAGGCGAGACGCCTCCTGCAGCTGCACCGAAACGCGGTTCTGCACGATCGAGTGCGGCGTCAACAGGTGGCACCAAAACAGCAGCTGCAGCTAAGAAAGCGGCTCCTGCTAAACAAACAGATGGAGCTAGTACGTTCCTAGCTACTTGTCCAAGACCAGGGTGCGGAGGCTCCCTTTTCATGGGACGTAAAGGTTACGGCTGCTCGCATTATAAGGAAGGCTGCAAATTCGTCATCTGGAAAGAAAGCTTTGGCCGAAATCTAACGGACGCTCAAGTTCAAGCGCTCGTAAATAAAGGGAAAACGACGAAGCTGAAGCTCGTACTTGCTGATGGTACAGCTGCGGATGGACGAATCGTGCTGAGAAACATCGATACGGGTGAGCTCGGTACGGAAACGGAGTGATAGGAGGAAGAATGGTGAGACATTTAACGAACGACTGGGCTTCTTTATTGGGGTCAGAGTTTCAAGAGCCCTATTTCCATGCTTTGCAAAAATTTCTCAATGATGAATATACGTCACAAACCATTTTTCCTGAGCAAGATGAGATTTATAGTGCACTTCATTTAACATCTTATGCGAATACCAAAGTCGTTATTTTAGGACAAGATCCCTATCACGGTAGAGGCCAAGCCCATGGCCTCAGTTTTTCCGTTAAACCGGGTATAGCGACACCGCCATCTTTGCAAAATATGTATAAAGAATTACAGTCTGACCTTGGCTGCTTTATCCCTGATAACGGCTACCTGAAGGCTTGGGCAGAACAAGGCGTGCTGCTATTGAACACGGTTCTAACGGTAAGAGCAGATATTCCGAATTCGCATAAGGGAAAAGGGTGGGAACGTTTTACAGACAAAATCATAACGACGCTAAGTGATCGGGAGAAGCCGATCATTTTTGTGCTTTGGGGAAGTCATGCACAGGCCAAAGAGCGTCTCATCCATACAACGAGGCATGTTATCATAAAATCAGTTCATCCAAGTCCGCTCTCTTCGTATCGCGGATTTTTTGGCAGTAAGCCTTTTTCGCAAGCGAATGCGTATCTTAGAGATCTTGGGAGTTCGGAAATTGATTGGCAAATACCAAATTTATTTGTGAAGGAGCGGGAGTCATGAGCGACAATAAAGAATTCATTTATGTCTTACGATTAAAACCTGCTTTTCTAGACCGCAGTGTTTGGACAGAAAAAGAAGATAAAATTGTTGAAGAGCACTTTCAATACCTTTTACAGTTGAAAGAGGAGGGGGAACTCATTTTAGCAGGAAGAACACAAACTTTTGACGAAAAAACATTTGGCATTGTTATCCTGAGGGTGGATAATGAGTTAGAAGCTACACTGATCATGGAACAAGACCCTGCTGTTGCTAATCAACTTATGACCAGTGAATTGTTTCCCTACAGTATTGCAGTTATGTAATTAGTCTGCCAGTTTTTCTGGCGAAAAATCAAAGGAGTGAATCCAATGAAATTTCAAGAATTTAAGTACGAAAGACCCGATTTTAGCGCTTTTGAAATTAAATTTAAAGAGCTTTTAGAGGCGTTTAAACGAGCAAATTCGTTTGGCGATCAAGACCAAGCGATGGAAGCGATCGTTAGTCTGCGAAGTGAGTTGGAATCTATGGAATCTATTGCCCGGATTCGTCACAGTGTGGATACAAATGATGAATTTTACAAAGCTGAGCAAGAGTATTTCGATGAAATTGAGCCTCTATATCAAGGGTTGATTACAGAGTTTTATAAAGCACTCATTGAATCCTCTTATCGTTCAGAGTTAGAAGTCAAATGGGGGAAGCAGCTGTTTACGATTGCCTCCTTATCATTGAGAACGTTTTCGCCGGAAATTGTTGAAGATCTCGTACAAGAAAACAAACTGGCCAGTGAATATTCGAAGCTGCTTGCTTCTGCGAAGCTCATTTATGCAGGGGAAGAACGAAATTTATCCCAACTCGTGCCTTTTCAATTATCAACAGACCGAAAAGTCCGTAAAGAAGCGAATGATGTGAAATATAGCTTTTTTATAGAGAATGAAGCGAAATTGGATGAACTGTATGACCAGTTAGTGAAGATTCGTGCGCTCATCGCTAAGAAGCTCGGATACAGCAATTTTGTTGAACTCGCGTACGCTCGTTTGAACCGCTCTGATTATAATGCCAAAGACGTGGAAGTATTTAGGAATCAAGTTCTTGAACACATTGTACCGGTGGCATCCAAACTAAAGGAACGGCAGAAGGCTAGAATCGGGGTAGACTCGCTGCACTATTATGATGACAAGTTTGGTTTCGCCTCAGGGAATGCGACGCCAAAAGGCGATGCGGATTGGATTGTGGAACAAGCTCGTAAGATGTATGCAAAGCTATCCCCCGAAACGGATGAGTTCTTTACCTTTATGATCGATAACGGTTTGATGGATCTAGTGGCTAAGAAGGGAAAACGCGTAGGTGGTTATTGCTCTTATATTAGTACATACAAAGCACCGTACATTTTCTCTAACTTTAACGGAACTTCAGGTGACATTGATGTCTTAACGCATGAAGTAGGTCATGCTTTCCAGGGATATAGCAGCCGAGAGTTTCAAGTACCTGAATACATATTTCCGACCTTGGAAGCCTGTGAAATTCACTCCATGAGCATGGAGTTTCTCGCTTGGCCTTGGATGTCGTTGTTCTTCGAGGAAGATACAGATAAGTATAAATTCAAGCATCTAAGTGAATCGCTCTTATTTATTCCATACGGTGTTGCGGTTGATGAATTTCAACATCGGATCTATGAGCAGCCGGAACTGACACCCGCTGAGCGTAAGCTAGTTTGGCGCGAGGTTGAGCGCAAATATTTGCCTCATCGTGTCTACGAGGATAACGACTATTTGGATAGAGGGGGCTTTTGGCAGCAGCAAGCCCACATTTACAAAAGCCCGTTTTACTACATTGATTACACACTTGCGCAAGTGTGTGCGTTTCAATTCTGGAAACGAGCTAATGAAAATCCAGAATTAGCTTGGGAGGATTACTTAAGACTTTGTCAGCAAGGCGGAAGTCTGAATTTCACAGAGCTTGTTCAAGTCGCGAAGCTAATCTCGCCCTTCAAAGAAGGCTGTGTGGCATCGGTAATTGGTCATATCGATTCATGGCTTGATCAGGTTGATGATGCAAAGCTTTAAATCATAGGCTGGACATGAGTGATTTGCAGTCCGCTGTCACAGTCCTTGCCAGTTTCATAGGAGCGATTACCGAGAACTTCTTCTAAGGCTTGGTAATCAGCCGAAGAACCTCGTTGTAAGGCTTGTATGGCTGCCTGGAGAACGATTTGTCCATCTTCCATCGCAATATCCCATAAGTCCCAAATGCTGTATGTGTATGTTTCATCTAATGATGTAGGACAATTCCAAACCGTCTTGGCTTCGTTTAAATAATCAAGCGGAGCCGGATGCTTGGTATAGACCAACGGCGAGATTTGACCGAAGGTGAATAACCGTTTGATTCCTTTCGGATCGTGGAACAAGCGTTGAGCTCGAATCATGTCGATGTAAGCATCGTTCCAATCCTTCTCAGAAACCTGCGATGCATGGTCAGGATAGTGAATGGCAGCAGCGTGGGCAAGCGCTGGAACAATACCGAGGGGCAGAGTTTCTCCAACATATATTTCTTTCCATACAGGCGTATTCCATGTCTGTAGTCCAAGTTTGCGACGAACAATGAGTGTGTCCATGATAATCTCAAATCGTTGGTGATCCCATTTCTTGAAGCCTGATTTGTAAAAAACGTAGGGATGCATGTTGCGGTCGAGAATATGGTGTGTAAGGAATCCAAGTGCATAAACAACAGCGGGATTATACAAGCCCCTGCCTTGCATATGGGAAAGTAGATCCATCAAGAACGGACCGCATGCTTTCGTATGCATGAGACTTCCCAATTGATTGAGTTTCTTGTCTTTTTCCCAAGGTAAGAAGTTATGATAGAACAAGAAATCGGGTCCTTGGCAGCCCAAGGAGAAAACATGTCGCAGCTGCTTATCACTAAGCATATTGGCATGCCCCAATTGGTTCATTGATTCTTGACCGAAAATCAGATGTGTCCAGATGTTAGGCAATTGTGCTCCTCCTAATTAGTGATGTACGAACATATGAAAGAACCATTTTATTTTATCATAAAGAGGAATTTCAAGGGCACATTTCATGAACTATTTGATCAACCAAGAGCTGTTGCGGGAGGAATAATCTTTACATCGTCGAATTCAAACATTTGGTGATGGAAACCATCCATGTATTTTTAAGATGGAGGATAAGGAATGGATATGCTTTCGAGAACGGAACCGTCATTTGCCACGGTATTCGAATTCACAACGATGGGCATGGCGATTATTTCACTCAATGGACAGTGGATGAAAATGAATAACAGCCTAAGCGCGATAACTGGATATTCGGAAGAAGAATTATTATATACGGATATAACTGCGATCTTTTTGTCCGAAGAGACCGACAAACTGCTTCGACATTTAGAGCAATTGTTGTCCGGGGATTTACGCTCCTTTCAGATCGAACAAAGAATGAAGTCAAAAGAGGGGACAATTATAAGGGTGGAATGCGGGATTTCGCTAATTAGAAACTCTGATAATGAACCTCTTTATTATATGGCCCAAATGAAAGATCTCTCGATAAAGTCCGAGATGGAACGTAAACTTGCGGAGAGTGAACAGCGGTATAATTCATTAATTGAGCATAATCCAGCGGGGATCTTGACAAGTGATTTGAATGGTTTGATCTTAAGTGTGAATCCTGCTATGGAACGGATTTTGGGTTACACGAAGACGGATATGGTGGGACGGTCCATCCATCATTTCTGGGAACAAGAGGATCAAGCAGAATACCCGACCGATAGTGCGCTCTTGCAAACGGATAATTATATGCTTCGGGTTACGCATAAGAGTGGTGAAAAGATTGAATTAGGCTTAAAAAATGTGCCGATTATTGTGAATGGGATAACGGAAGGCGTTTATATTATCGCTAGAGATATCACCCAGCATAATAAAGACCGTGAGTCCTTGAGAGTTGCGCAGCAGGACCTGCATGACACAGTTCGCAGACAGCAAGGAATGACCATAAAGTTCAGACAAATGCGAGGGAAATTCATTCATACCTTATGTGACGGTGAACTTCTGTATAGACTCGGCTATAAGCCATCGCATATCCTTGGCAACGGCTTATACGAGATATGGCCATTTTATATGGCTATCAATATCGATAAGTATTACCGCAGGGCATGGAGCGGGGAAGAAAATGTCATGTATGAAGCCACATTCCGAGGGATTACGTATTTGACATCTTTACGTCCCATTTTTGAAAATGGCCGCGTGGTTGAAGTGATCGGCTCTTGTGTGGACATTACGGAACGTAAACATATGGAAACGGAGCTTAGAGATACGAAGGAGCTGCTGGAATCTTTTATTAATAATACAACAGATGCCATCTGCGTACTCGATCAACGGTTTAAGGTTATTTCTGTCAATTCAGCCTATGAGAAAGTATTTGGTTGGAATCAGGATGAGCTTCTAAATCAACCATTGCCCATATATCCAGTTTTTTTGGAAGAGCATCATAAAGAAATTCATGACATATTGAAAGCAGGTAATCAAATTTCGGGGTTAGAGACTGTTCGGGTTCGCAAAGATGGACAACTCATTCATGTAAGTGTGACCAAAACGCCAATTAAGAATGAGAAGGGCGAGATTATCGGGTTCGCTGGTATTACGCGAGATATTACGGAACGGAAACGAACAGAGGAATTGTTGCGTAAATCGGATAAGCTCTCTGTCGCAGGCCAGTTAGCCGCAGGTCTTGCTCATGAAATAAGAAATCCGCTCACGTCACTCCGAGGCTTCTTACAGCTGCTGCAGAACGATATGAAGGGGAAACAGCACTATTTTGACATCATGCTGTCCGAACTGGATCGGATTAATTTCATCGTTAGCGAATTCCTCGTCATTGCGAAACCGGAAGCTATTCAATACAAAAGAAGTGATTTGATAAATATATTACAAACCGTAATAGCGCTGCTTGATACACAGGCTAATCTTTGCAATGTTCAGCTTTTGCTCGAGTTTGAGTCTGATATTCCGGAGTTCATTTGTTCCGAGATGCATCTTAAGCAATTGTTTATTAATTTGGTGAAAAATGCGATTGAAGCCATAACGAAGGATGGACAAATTAAGATTACCGTTTCCATGCAGGGCAGTGAGATGATCCGAGTGAGGACTCAGGATAATGGATGCGGCATCCCAGAGGAGCGGGTTAAGCAATTAGGTGAACCTTTCTATACAACGAAGGAAAAGGGCACAGGACTCGGTCTAATGATGTGTTTCAAGATCGTTGAAGCGCACAAAGGCACAATGTCGATTCAGAGCCAAATTGGAGAAGGAACTATTATTGATGTGTTTTTGCCGACGCAGCCGATAAGTAAGGACATAAGTGAATTCGAATAGCATGAATGTAAAAACCGCCAGACCTGTACGGTGACAGGAACGGGCGGTTTATTCATTTCTAAAAACGGATACTAAATTCATTCGATTCTCTAGAATGCCATTTCGTCATCGAGGAGTCCTGTTCACAATGAATTTGTACTTCATCAGGTGTATATTTTACGATAAAACCCGAATTTACCTGATAATAAACGCCTAATGAATCTAATGACCAAACATAAACAGGTGTTTTTGTAAGAGCGGCAATGAAAATTTCTGTATCTGTTTCCAGTAGTTTGGTTCCGTAAATCATCTTCACACCTCTGTCTTATTATTTTGAAATAGCAGCGCTTATTACTAGTGACAGCATGAACTTACAAATAATCACAAACTGTTCCTATTTTTTTGTAGCGTTTCGGTTTTATACCAAGTACAATCAAAGTTGTTCAATTTTGAATACGATTGACAGGACGAAAAGAGCTTATTGAATCAAGTGGAAATGGCGATCAATGCGAAAAACATGAAATCGATCCAATATCCGTTTATGCCTGAGGAAGGCATGTTAGAACCTTCAGAGCTCAAAATTCACCAGGCTTCACATGCTCGTTACTTTGAGGATTTCCTAAAATATGTAGAATATGAGCAGTCCATGCCAGAAATATTGCATCATCAAGTTCTAGGGCTCGTTCAGCAGCAGTTAGAGAGAGACTATGAGCATAAACCTGAGGAACGTGAGCAGGAAGAAAAGGATTTGGAAATCTGGGCAGCCAGTTAAAAGCGCGAGCTTCAGGAGAAGTGGACACCGACTCAGGTCATGGATGCCGCCAATTATTTGGCCCAGCAGAAGCCAGATCTGGAAATGCGCATCAAGCTTGATCATATCAGTGTGAAGGCGCAGCTTGCCGATTATGGGCGCAAGGTTCACATTGCCCGACAAGGTGAACGGTATGTCATCCTGATTGAAGGCGATTATTTACACTTTGAAAAAGGCGTATCACCAGTAGAATTACTAAGACCAGATGATCTTCATGCTGTCATTGAGCGGATTACAAGAGAAGAAGAAAACGATAGATAAAGCTAAAAAAAATAGGGTTCCCACCACTATGAATTCCTTGTATAATAGGGAAGCTTTGCAAGAATTGACTGACGGTTAATTAGGAATGGGCAGAAGGAGAAAGGGGTCAATGGCTGTGATCGTGGTTGGGGGAATGATTGGTCTAGGTAAAACATCGGTATCGACTTTGCTTGGACAAGAATTAAATTCAAATGTTTATTATGAAAGTGTCGATGATAATCCGATACTTCCGCTTTTTTATACGGCAACTCCGGAAGAAATTGAGAAGAAGCGATATCCGTTTTTACTTCAATTACACTTCTTGAATACAAGATTTAAGGCAATTAAACAAGCGTTAGTACATAATCGGAATGTACTGGATAGAAGTATCTATGAGGATTGGTACTTTGCCAAAGTGAATCGGGAGTTAGGTCGTATTTCACAACTGGAATTTGATGTTTATGAGGGGCTTGCGGACAATATGATGTCTGAGCTTGCCGAGCTTCCTAAGAAAGCACCGGACCTTATGGTTTATCTAAAAGCTTCCTTCGAAACGGTTATGTACCGCATCGGACTGCGGGGACGAAGCTTCGAGCAAGATCAATCTTTAGTTGATTATTATCGGCAGCTTTGGTCAGGTTATGATGATTGGGTGATGAATCATTATCATGCCTCTGAAGTGTTGATTGTAGATATGGATCGTGTTGATGTTGTGAATCGTTCAGAAGATGCGATTGAATTAGTTGAGCAGGTACGTGCCAAGCTTTCCGAATTAGTCATCGTTTAATATGGAAATATCGAAAGACCCCCTCATACCTAGGGGGTCTTTCGAATTATGTAGGAGTTTAATTGAGTTTAGAAATTGAAGTTGTTCTAGATCTTTCCTTTTTACTTTCATTTGGTTATAAAGTCCTGTGAAATTACATATACTATCGAAATATGACGGTATTTATCTTTATTTGTTGTGTCTCAAGTAAAATTATTGTATGATACATTATGTATCAGACAAAGATGTGAATTCTTCAATGGAAGAGTAGGTGATGAGTTTGTTATTTATCGTATGTTACAGAGGAAAGCCTATGTGCCCGCCACTTTCTAAATTGGCAGCAAATGAGAAAATGATGAAGTTAAGCCGATTTTTCTCGAATCTTGAGATCGTTGAGGTTAAACAACAATTAGTTGCAACATAACATAATATAAACTTCATACCCTCATAATAACGCACCTCCTTAACCAGTGGTTTTAGGAGGTTTTTGTCTTGACTGGATTATGTTACAGTAGATGGAAATGGTTGTTGGTTATGGAGGGCAGCGTGAATAATATCTTACCTACTACTAGGAAAGCCATTGTCATTGGAGCTGGAATTGGTGGATTAACGACAGCGCTTTTCTTACAAAAGCAAGGTTGGGAAGTTGTCATCTACGAGAAAAAGAAAGAGCTATCCGAATTCGGTGCCGGAATTGTATTAGCTGCGAATGCCATGCATGTATTAACGGAGCTTGGCTTGGCCGAACAGGTAAGGGTAGCCGGCGCTAAAGTTGGCATGGCTGAAATTCGCTCATGGGATGGAAAACCGATTACTTCAGTTCCTGTTTCGAAGCAAGCCGCTCAATATGGAACTTATAGCTACCTTATTCATCGAGCTAAGCTTCAAATGATTTTATTTCAACAACTAAATGAACGAACTACCGTTTATATGAATAAAAAACTGAAAACGTTTGAACAGGATCCGCATCAGGTTGTTGTCCATTTTGATGATGGAACAGAAGATACCGGACATATCTTAGTCGGTGCAGATGGCATTCATTCACGAGTGGCTCATCTATTATTTGGCTTAGAAAAGCTGCGATATTCAGGTTTTAGAGCTTTCCGAGGTATTACTGCGTTCTTGGATAAGCGATATATTCCTGAGATCGGTGGAGGATTTGAGGCATGGGGTAGAGGACGACGGTTCGGCTTTTCCCAGATTGGCGAGGGACAAGTTTTTTGGTTCGCTGCAATCAACGGAGCCTCAGGGGCAGGTGTGGATCGTAAGAAGGACTACGTTCTTAAGCAATTTGAGGGCTGGCATAATCCGATTGAGCAGGCTATCCAGTCAACCGATGAGGGGTCCATATTAACGCATGACATTCATGATCGTAAACCACTTGAAAGATGGAGCCGAGGGAGAGTAACACTCCTTGGTGATGCGGCACATCCTATGCTGCCTAATCTCGGGCAAGGAGGCGCACAGGCGATGGAGGATGCTCTAGTATTAGCTAGATTTCTTGAGGGAATTTCAATGTTCTCAATAAGCAGCGTGGCAGCTGCATTTCATTCTTATGAAAGTAATCGAAAACCCCGAGCCAATCAAGTTGTGCGTCAATCTAGACGAATGGCACGCATCGTGCAAATGAGTAATCCGGCTGCTATTATGCTGCGTAATCAGGTGCTTAGACTTCTTCCTGATGATGTCCAAATGAAGCAATTGGATTGGCTTCTGGGTTATCGCGTGTAAAATTGGAAAATAATTTTTCGAAATGTGTGAAATTCAATAGAATAGATGGAAAACACCGAATATAATGGAATAGTATACTTTGAGAAAATGAAAGAGGTGCTGTCTATGTATGATTCTTCGGATATTCAAAGTAATAAGGGAATGGCTATCATTGCATACATCTTGTTTTTTATCCCGCTCATCGCTGCAAAGGACTCAAAGTTTGCATGGTATCACGCTAACCAAGGTCTTACGTTATTACTGGCCGCTGTCATCGTGAATGTTGTTTTGGGTATCATTCCGGTTATTGGTTGGATTCTATTGCCTTTAGCGAATTTGGCCGTGTTTGTTTTAGCCATTCTAGGTATTGTTGCTGCGGCTCAAGGCCAAGTAAAACCACTTCCGTTTATCGGAGGCTACACATTATTGAAGTAGCAGGACATACATATGAGAAGCAGGTTGCCAATTGTGGCAGCCTGCTTTTTCGATTTTAAACGAAACGGTGATGATTTAGATAGAAGAAGCTGCCAATTCAGCAATACGTTGATTTACGTTGTCTGTGTACAACCCGCCGTGATAACAAATAACAGCTTCTATGTCGTATTCGCTGAACTTCTTAAGTGATTGCATTGCTAACTCATAGTTAACAGAGTATTCCGGTATGGGTCCGAGAAGTTGACCATCTGAAACAACCAAGGCATCAGCCGCAATCAATGTTTTGCTCTGTTTGTGGTACAGACTGACATGTCCCGGAGTATGACCTGGGGTATGTATGACGACAATCCCTCCACAGCCCGCAAGTTCGAGTCCATCATCAAGAATGTCATTGACCGGACCTTTAGGCGGATTCTCCAAAGCCGATCGAAAAGCTTTTCGCCATTCCGGTGAAATATCCGCAGGTAAGCTAGCGACCGCTTGTTCGATCGATTCTGGGGTAATTTTGATCAACATCTTCTCGCCTTGAATATAAGGTTTCTCAATTTCACTGGCAAGGATATCAAGCTTATGCGGAGATTTGCTTATGAAATCTGGTAAGCTTCCAATATGATCTATATCTTGATGGGTAATAATAATCGTCTTCAAGTGACGGAATGGAACGTTATGTTCCTCCATGGCTTTCTGAATAAGCGGTAATAAACCAGGATATCCAGTGTCCACCAAGATGGCGCCTCCATCATCGGAAAAAAGCGTTGGGTGTATGACATCGATACGCCCCATAACAGGAACTGACAGTTCAAGCATATAAATACCGTTCGCAATCTGCATTCGAATCCCTCCATAGAGAAATGATAGTGAAAGAACAGTGCTATCATACCTAGGAGGTTGGATGTTTGTCAAACAAATATTTTATTATAACATAAAAATTAATAAAAGTCAATATATTTCTATTTGTGAACTCGACGTATTTATTTTTGTCCAAATTTTGATCAACGTGTGAATAAAATATGAACAAATCGCGGATTTGTGATATACTATGTTTATAAAGCACTTACATTGGGGTTTGGAGTGATAATTATGGCAAATAGAGCCGTTTTAATCAGTAGTAATGAGCGCAGTGAGCGCGATGTGATGCCATTAGTAAAGATGATGACAATAGCGGCATGGGCTTTGCTAGGCATAGGATTACTGTTAAGCTTGTTGAATATGGATCATTTTAGTGATCGCAATGCCTCTTTGATGGTTGGAATTGGCTTCATGGTAGGTAGTGTTCATATTTATGTCATTCGGACTGCTATCCACCTGGTGCATTCACGTGCAGCTTCAAAGACCGAATAAGTACAACGTATTATGAGCAGTTAAAAAGCCTTTCAAGTGACAACTTGAAGGGCTTTTTCATTTTCATGAGTTTTCATACATTTTTATAATAGTCAACAAACGTTCTGTGACATTTGTTTTACAGTAAAACGTCGATCCTTTGACGTATTTGTTAAGTTGCGTTTGCGACAGTGTACTTTTATCAGCGAGATGATATCTTGATAATAGATCAGATTTGTTGATAGGGAGGTTAAGTAGGATGAAGAAGAGAACACTCGTACAAGCTATGCTGCCCTTCATGATGGTCGCCATCATTGTTTTATTGGCAGGCTGCAGTAATCAAGCTATGGTACTGGATCCCAAAGGACCTGTGGGTGCAGAACAGAAAGATTTGATTGTGATTTCCACTATTTTATGCACGGTAATCCTCGTTCCGGTTCTTGCGCTAACTGCATGGATCGTATGGCGGTATCGTGATAAAGAAGGCAATAAAGCATCATATAAGCCAAATTGGGCGCACAGCACGACCTTAGAAATCGTTTGGTGGTCAGTTCCCATCATTATTATTGCAGCCTTGGCTGTTATAACTATTCGTTATACGCACGCCCTAGAGCCTTCTAAACCGTTGAAATCCAATAAACCACCCGTCACCATTCAAGTGACATCGCTGGATTGGAAATGGTTGTTCACGTATCCGGAGCAGGGCATAGCAACAGTCAACTATTTGCAAATTCCAGAGGATACACCAATTAAGTTTGAGCTGACCTCTGATGCTCCGATGAACTCGTTCTGGGTCCCGCAATTGGGTGGACAGATCTATACGATGTCAGGTATGGCGATGACACTTTATTTGCAAGCCGATGAGATCGGGCATTACTTCGGGACGGGAGCGAATTTCAGCGGTGCGCATTTCGCGGATATGACGTTCGATGTGAATGCGACATCGCAGAGTGATTTCGATGCTTTCGTAGCCAAAACGAAAAAGGTTCCGACAAAACTTACGATGGAAAGCTATGAAGCATTAGCAAAGCCTGGTAAATCGGATGTGCAATATTTCTCCTCAGTGCCAGATGGACTTTTCGAAAAGATAGTAACGAAATATACGAATGGTCAATCCATTCATAGTGGTCATGGCAGTACAGAATCCGTGAAAGAGACGAGTAAGCCTCAATCAACGGACAAAAATGCCCCTATGAACCATAATGATCATAGTCAAATGAAAATGACAAAATGATCGATCAAAGCTTTTGAGAAAGGGAGATCTGCTCATGTTGGATAAAATAAAGCAATTCGCATCTGAGTTTTTCGTAACGGGCGATCCACTCATCCTGGGTGCTCAGGTTAGTATCGGACTCTCGATGATCGCTATGATATTCGTGCTGTCTTATTTCAGAAAGTGGGGCTGGCTCTGGCGTGAATGGTTAACAAGTGTAGACCATAAACGAATCGGAATCATGTATATCATTTGTTCGATCATGATGCTGTTCCGCGGCGGTGTGGATGCGCTTCTAATGCGTTTGCAGTTAGCCATGCCAAACAGCGAATTTTTACAAGCAGAACACTATAATCAAATCTTCACAACGCATGGCGTGATCATGATTTTATTCATGGCTATGCCATTGATGTTCGGTTTATTTAATATCGTAGTCCCTCTGCAAATTGGAGCTCGAGACGTAGCATATCCGTTCTTGAACTCACTTAGCTTCTGGATGTTCTTCTGGGGAGCTATGCTTTTCAACGTATCGTTCGTCATCGGTGGATCACCGGATGCAGGATGGCTGAGCTATCCGCCGCTTTCGGAAATGTCACACAGTCCCGGTGTTGGACAGAACTTCTATATCTGGGGGATTCAAATATCCGGTATCGGTAGTTTGGCAACAGGGATTAACTTTATCGTGACCATTTTGAAAATGCGTGCGCCTGGCATGAAGTTGATGAAGATGCCGATGTTTACATGGTCCGTATTTTCAAGTTGCATTATGATTATCTTTGCTTTCCCGATCTTAACAGTGACGTTAGCCTTATTATTCCTTGACCGTTTCCTTGGCGCACATTTCTTCACGTTGGATGGCGGCGGGAATCCGATGATGTACATCAATTTGATCTGGATGTGGGGTCACCCTGAGGTCTACATTGTTGTCGTTCCAGCTTTCGGGATTTTCTCGGAAATTGTTGCTACATTCTCCAAAAAGAAATTGTTTGGCTATAAATCGATGGTATTCGCTATGCTGATCATTAGTTTATTGTCCTTCTTCACATGGGCGCATCACTTCTTTACGATGGGGTCCGGCGCGAATGTTAACGCCTTTTTCGCCATTAGTACGATGTTGATTGCGATACCTACCGGTGCAAAAGTATTTAACTGGTTATTCACTATGTTCCGCGGTAAGATTCGTTTTACGACACCGATGATGTGGACGATTGCTTTCATTCCATGTTTCGTAGTTGGGGGTATGACAGGGGTATTGTTATCTGTTGCGCCAGCTGATTTTCAATTCCATAACAGCTACTTCCTAATTGCGCATTTCCATCAAGTCTTAATTGGTGGTGTAGCTTTCGGTTACTTCGCTGGACTTTACTACTGGTGGCCGAAAATGTTCGGCTTTAAGCTGAACGAACACTTAGGTAAATGGGCATTCTGGCTGTGGAACATTGGATTCTATGTTTGTTTCATGCCGCAATATTTCTTAGGCTTAGATGGTATGACACGTCGTACGTACACGTACGATTTCGATATGGGCTGGGGACCGTTAAATCTCGTATCAACCGTTGGTGGTTTCCTTATGGGTGTCGGGTTCATTTTCCAAGTATGGCAAATTGCCCACTCGATTAAATTCAGAGAACCGGATGTATCCGGGGATCCATGGGATGGCCGAACATTAGAATGGTCGATTCCATCGCCAGCTCCAATTTATAACTTTGCTGTATTGCCAGTAGTAAATGAGGCAGATGCATGGTGGGAACAAAAGCAGAAGCAAAACTTATCTACCAAGCAACCAGCCAAGATTGAGTATGAACCGATTCACATGCCTAAGAACTCTTCCATTCCATTCCTAATGTCCGCTCTCTGGTTTTTCGCTGGATTTGGTTTTGTATTTAATTGGATGTGGCTAACGATTCCGGCCTTAATTGGTGTCGCGATCACGATGATTGCACGTTCGTTCAGCTATGATACGGATTATTATATTCCTGCTGATGAAGTGAAACGTACGGAAGCCGCATTGAAAGGGGCGAAAGTATAATGGCACAAGCAGCCGCGCAAGGTGGGCATCACGCCCACGAACACGATCATGAACATGATCACGAGTCGCTCAAAACGTTCGGATTCTGGATTTTTCTAATCACGGACTGTATATTATTTGGATCTTTATTTGCTACGTACATGGTTCTTCATCAAAATACGAACGGGGGACCAACCCCGGAAGAATTGTTCAAGATGCCAGGTATCATTGCGGAAACCTTTATCTTGCTTACTAGCAGCTTCACGAGCGGTTTAGCCGTGCTTGGCATGCACAAAGGGAACATGAAACAGTTAATCGGCTGGCTCGCCGTAACCGTGCTTCTGGGAGCGTCATTCGTTGGACTCGAGCTAAATGAATTCATTAACATGGTAAATCATGAAGGTGCAACAATTAGTACGAGTGCATTTTTATCAGCTTTCTTTGCATTAGTAGGAACACACGGCTTGCACGTTTCGGTTGGTTTGATCTGGATGGTCGGTTTGATGCTGCAATTAAAACGCCGCGGCATCACAGCAGTAACCAAACGCAAAGTGGCTGTCATTTCATTGTACTGGCATTTCCTTGACGTTGTTTGGATCTTCGTATTTACAGTCGTTTATTTGATGGGGGTGATGTAAGATGAGTCAACTGCATACAGGTTCACATGAAAACCATGACGCTCATGGTTCATTGAAATCTTATATCATTGGCTTTGCGCTCTCGATCATTCTGACCATCATTCCACTCGTTGCTGTCATGAACCATATGTTAACCAAAACAGGCACGCTCGTCTTGATCCTCTTCATGGCTGTGCTACAATTCGGTGTTCAATTGTTCTTCTTCATGCATGTGAAAGAGGGCGAGAATGCACGCTGGAATATCATGGCGCTGATTTTTGGGCTTGTGATCTTGCTGACGATCGTGGCCGGTTCGATTTGGATTATGACTTATAATCAAGTGGCTCATTAAGAAAAGGAAAGACGTTTTCACCACGTTTGGCGTGGTGGGAACGTCTTTTTTTGTTGTATTTGACCGCAACAGTTCCTCGGGCGAGTCAAAACTTAGGAGATGCAGCTGAAACGATGAAATTCATCGCTAATGTACAGGGAGTAGCTGACATAGTCTCTGTAACGATGAAAAACATACTTATAGAAGCCGTATCAGCTTAAATCCACCAGAGATGTCAGCTGAAACGATGAAATTCATCATTACAGTTCACGTAGTACCTGAAATTGAATCCATAACGATGAAAAACATGCTTAAAGACACCGTCTCAGCCTAATCATCTGAAGATACTAGCTGAGACGATGAATTTCATCACTCTAGCATGTCGGTCTGTTTCGTTCCTTAGCTTCTCGTTTCTCTTGTTGTACCGCTTTTTCTCCGAATTGATCTAAACGAGAAGGGCTGCCTGCAGGTCCATTGTTTTTAGGTTTACTATTTCTTCCACTCATGATTTATCACCTCCGTCGATTCAGCTTTTGCTAAATGATTATCGTTCATTCAGTGTGGTAATAAATAGTTGTCTTTCTATCTTTAGCGTGATACATTATGTATCAGAGATACTAATTGTATCATTCATCTAGAATGGACAAGCTATTCTATTGAACGGAGAGGAGCCGAATGATACGCAGAAGCCAACGATTTCGTAACCATCTCGACGATAATCTAATTCATCTGCATAAGAACTTGTTCATTAGCCCTTCAGATCCACAATATTATGAGAAAGTGATCCGATATATTGATGCTAATTCACCGGAAGCTCATTATAAGATCGGGCAAAAATTTCACTTAAAAGGGAATTTGAAAAGGGCGATTTTTCATTACAAAGAAGTTCTTCGAACGTATCCATCGCCATTTTATTCGGCTGCTAATCGAGCTATTCGTGAATTGGATCAGCAACAAGCGGAACATGCAGCAAGTATGGAAAAGGCTTTCCCAGAGACGGAGAAGCGGCTGTTACCTCCTTTTATGAAAACAATGCTTATCGTGCTCTTTGTACTTAATTTGATGTTAGTCTTCTTGTTTGTTGGAGATGCCCCGATCTATAAAGCGATTTCGAAAATGAAAGTCTGGGGCGTTGGAAGTGAGATTACGTATGAGACGATGGATGTCCCATTTATCATGTATCTTGATCCTGACACCCAAAATGAAGATATTGAAACGGCGCTGCATAAGCAAGCTTTGGAATTAGCCAAGGAGATGCCGAATTCCAGCATTCTTATTTATGGCATCGTTTCACAAGATAACGTGAACAAAGGGAAAACGATGCTTCTCACGAATGATGAATTGACGAAGAGCGCCATTGTTATCGCTCAATATCATCCCGCGACGGATCGCACAGTGAGAATTCGCTTTCTGAATTCTGAATTTGAAAAGCACCAACCGCTTAGTGCGATTGGTGCTAATTTAGTTCGTACAGCTTTGGAATCGTACCGCATAGATCATGGAAGGGCCCCCGTTAATCTGAATGCTCTCCTACAAGATTATCCGAATAATTATTTGAGCTTCATTCCATTAGAAGCGGTCACAAGTTCAAATGACATTTCCACGGACTATAACGGACGAGGGGGATGGGTCTATGATTCCAGTGCGGCTGATGTCGAGCAGATGTTTTATGCGAATGCAGAAGGCATTGGTCGAGTCCCCTATGAGCCTGTACATATTGAAATCAACAAGGCTGAACATCAATTGAAACTGGTTAGCGGCAGCTATTTACTGTGGGTTAAAGATATTGGTCTTGGCGCCAACGGAAGCACACCCCAAGGAGATTTCCGGGTGATGGATCGTGTACAGCAGCCCAAAGGGAAACATGCACAGGTTTATGGGGAGGCCGGTTTGGGACTTGGAGCGATCGCGCTTCATGGTACATTCGATGAGAGCTCAATCGGCATGGATCAATCGTTGGGTTGTATACGACTGACGAATCCGGATGTGCAGCAATTATTTCAATTTGTTCCTAAGGGCACAGAGGTTCAAATAAATCCTGCTAAATGGGCTACAGTCCATAATGAGCAAGTGAAGGATACGTTATTGCTAATTCCAATTAAGCTGCCATCCCTTGATGAATCGCCTGAACAGGTGTTTCATTGGCTTGGTTAATCACACTTGTTAATGACATTACCTATTTTTCTTGCGAACTGGATAAAAAAGCAGCTAAGGCTTACCGATGATTAGTCGGAAGCAGCAGCTGCTTTTTTAAATTAACTACATTAAGTTTTCTGGGTTGAGTTTTTCCAGTTCAGGGATGACGAAGCGTCCGTCTTTACGAATGAGAACATCATCAAAGTAGATTTCGCCGCCACCATATTCGGGACGTTGGATAAGCACCATATCCCAGTGAACAGAGGAGCGGTTCGTATTATCCGCTGTCTCATAAGCTTGACCTGGCGTGAAGTGAATGCTGCCATCAATTTTCTCATCAAATAAAATATCTTTCATTGGATGTTGGATGTACGGGTTTACGCCAATTGCAAATTCACCAATATATCGAGCACCGTCATCGGTATCCAGGATATCATTCAATTTCTTCGTGTCATTGCTGGTAGCTTCAATAATACGTCCATTTTCGAATCGTAATACAATGTTTTCAAAAGAAGTGCCAGAATATATCGTAGGAGTGTTATAGCTGATTACACCATTAACGGAGTCCTTCACAGGCGCTGTGTATACTTCACCATCAGGTATGTTTCTCAGACCAGAGCAAGGAACGGCGCCAATATTTTTGATCGAGAAGCTAATATCAGTCCCTTTGGCAACGAGGCGAACGCGGTCTGTACGGTTCATCAGGTCGACAAGCGATTCCATAGCGACAGCCATTTTGCTGTAATCGAGATTACATACATTAAAGTAGAAATCTTCGAAAGCCTCGGTGCTTTTGCCGGCCAGCTGAGCCATGGAAGGATTCGGATAACGCATGACGCACCATTTTGTATTATTAATGCGTTCGTCGAAGAGAGGACGCTGGAAGTATTTCAGATATAGCCTCATTTGATCATCGGGTACATCGGACGATTCGGTAATATTATCACCACTGCGGACGGCTACATAAGCATCCATCTGCTTCATCCGCGCAAGCTCGAATTCGGACCATTGGCTAAACAGCTCTTGCGTACCGGTCAACTGTAAGCTTCTAGTAATTGCTGGATCACGCAGCTCGATGAATGGTTTGCCGCCTACGGCATGCACTTCTTCAATGAAGCATTTGGCGAGTTCGGGGTCTTTGACTCCAATCATTTCAATCAGAATGTTTTCTCCAGGTTTAAGGCTAACCGAATAACGTATAATATTTCGGGCAAAAGTTTGAAGTCTTGGATCTCTCATTCTATAGGTCTCCCTTAATTGAATATAGGTACTTACAAATTATATCGCAACAGGCGTTCTTAAGCCAATAATGACTAATGATTTCGTGGAACTTAGTGGGGTATGCTACAATATATCAAGGAATGACAGACAACAGAAAATTACAACTAGAGGAGGACGCAATGGCAAGAGATCAGATTAAAGTACCATTCGGGTACGAACCTCCGGCGGAGACTCATAAAGGAACCGTCTTATTATTTGAAACATTTGAGGACTGGACGGAGACAGAAGTGCACGCTTTTACCAGATGGGCGGAGGAAAGGAAGTTCGTTCGAGCTATCTTTTATCCCCAGCATGAGGAAACGCTTAGGAGAATGGATATCCCTTGTCAGCAGCCCTATTATGCCCGTGTGAAGCATTTGGAAAGCCTTCTGGAACAAGTGGATACTACCCTTCAATTGGACTTGGATAAGTGGGAAGGGAAGCGTAAGAAGTACACACCGATAGATACATCTTTGAAATTTTTGACGGATAAAACGCCCACTCCTCATTTTGTGTGCATGAGTGACCGGTATGCGAATCTATTCGTTACGTATCCTTCCTTCAAGGAATGGATAAAAAAAGTAAGACTCGTCATCATCAACCAATTCCATGTCCCTCTCCATGGTAAGCTGAATGAATACGCGGAGAGATGGGAAGTTGTGGATTTTGGAAATGGCTCTTAAACAACGGATCGCTAGTAACAAATTAATCATATTAATTATGGTCGTTATCGTGGCAGGGATGAGTCAAGGTATGCTCCTGCCGCTGCTAACGATCCTTTTGGATCGTTCGGGTGTCTCGACGGAAGCCAATGGTCTGAATGCGGCAGCGCTTTATATTGGTATTTTCTCCACGATGTTCTTCATAGAGAGGCCAGTACGAAGATACGGATATAAGCCGGTCATCATGGTCGGGATGGGACTGGTCATCATGGCAACTTGTTTGTTCCCGTTATGGCAGCAGATTGGTTTCTGGTTTGTACTTCGTTTGCTTGTAGGGATTGGGGATAGCGCCCTGCATTATGCGACGCAGTTATGGATCGTTACATCAAGCCCTAAAGAGCGTAGAGGACGTAATATCTCTTTGTACGGTATGGCTTATGGCGTTGGTTTTAGCTTAGGACCTATAGGAATTACCTTGCTCAAAGCAGGCAGTTGGGTTCCCTTTTTGACAACCGGCTGCTTTTTCTTGATCGTTCTGACTCTTGTACTGCAGTTGACCAATGAGAAGCCAGAGCAACTGGACAAAGTGGAGGCGGTGCATAAGCGTGCTTCAAAGGTGTTGGCAATCGCTTGGTTCCCGCTCATTACATCCCTACTCTATGGCTATATGGAAGCTTCGATGAACAGTAACTTTCCGATTTATGGGCTTCGTGCAGGTCTCACGGAATCTAATATTGGTGTTCTGCTGCCCATCATGGGGGTAGGGGGTCTCATCATGCAGCTGCCGCTAGGGATTTGGAGTGATCGTGTAGGGCGGAGAAGTATCCTTATTGTGAGTGGCCTCATTGGCTCCATCGCATTTCTATGTATTCCGTTTGCAGGTTCGAATCTTTGGTTGATTGGGCTCTGTTTCGGCGTTGCCGGGGGCATGGTGGGCTCGTTTTTTTCACTAGGTTTGGCCTATGCAGCTGACATACTACCCAGACATTTAGTACCTACTGCGAATGTTCTTGCTTCAATCCAGTACAGTTTAGGGAGTATAGCTGGCCCTTTAATGGGAGGAATAGCTATACGCTATATAAGCACAGCCAGTATTTTTTACTTGATAAGCTTTATCTATGTCTTATTTGCCTTATCTGGGTTTACTTTTCGACGTCAAACTGTATGAAAAAAGACACTAAACCTAAAACAAGGTTTGGTGTCCTTTTTCATTTAGCCTATTTCATAGCTCGCAGCTTGATCCGTCATATACCGCTCTGTCAAAATAGTCAACATCGAAATGCCAATTTGATTTTCTCCGCCCTCAGGAATAATAATGTCAGCATATTTCTTGGATGGCTCAATAAATGCGTCATGCATCGGCTTAACCGTCGTCAAATATTGATCAAAGACAGATTGCAGTGTACGTCCTCGTTCATTAATATCTCGGGATAAGCGGCGCAGAATACGGACGTCCGGGTCTGTATCAACGAACACCTTGATGTTCAAAGCGCCGCGCAGCTCTTCGTCTGTTAAGACATGAATGCCTTCGAGCAGCACAATCGGCTTTACCTCGATACGAATCGTTTCTTCTGAGCGCGCATGCTGCGAGAAATCGTACACAGGAATGTCCACGGCATTGCCGCTTTTCAATTCATTTAAATGCTTGAGCAGCAAGGCGTTCTCGAAGGCACGGGGATGATCATAATTGATACGTTCCCGTTCTTCAAAAGTAAGACCACTATGATGAAGATAATAATTATCTTGTGAAATTAAAGTCACGTTCGTGGACCCTAGCTTGGTAATGATGGATCGAGCTACTGTAGTTTTTCCTGAACCGGTACCACCGGCAATTCCGATAACGAGCATGAAATGTAGTGCCTCCCCAAATAACTTGAAAACCTTCCTCCGTAGTTTAACATAATGTTCGTATAAAAAGAAAAAGCGATCGAATTTCGATCACTTTTTACCTAGATAATAGTCTTATCGAATTTGCTTCGGGGTATGGAACTTCTCTTGATTGGCCTCGATATCTTGTGAAGCTTGCGTCAATTGTTCCATGGTTTGCTGTATCTGCTGCCCATACTCATCGTTATTAAAAGCTTGAAGCTGCTCATGTGCTTCGTGAACTTGCTGCTTAGCCTCTGTAAGCGCCGCTTGTGCGGATTGTATAGATCGAGGGTTAGCCTGTGTAATAGCTACTTGCAGTTGATGCTCAGCGTCTTGAGCTTGGAGTATAGCATGATCTGCTGCGTCAATGGCGTGCTGAAGCGGCTGCTGATGCTGATGGGTTTCTGTCATAGGGGAGTTCCTCCTAAGGATAATTGTTATGGGTAAAAAAGAACAGCGACTTTACTACATTGCTCCAAAGCTGGGGAAATCATTCTTCGTTTGGGAAATGAAATTATTTCCTGGGGAAGCGCAAAATGTGAGCGCACTTATGATAATTCGACATGAAAAGTCAGAAAATTTCGAATACAAAATCAATTGCGCAAAAAGGTTATTGTTTCCAAAATAAAAGTGGACAAACCGCTTGAATATTCATAAGCTAGAGAAGATAGCTTTTTTTTGACATGATTAGACAATTAGGGTCTAAATAGGGGATGAATTGATGAGAACATGGAAAGGTTTTTGTATAATTGCAGCTGTTTCACTAAGTATTTCCGGATGTGGATCATCCAAAACCAATACTGCACCGGCAAATTCGTTCACGCCTACCTTAGAGGCAAGTACCATAGTTAACGGAGATGCAGCAACCCTTCGAATTACAACTGACCTTAAGCTTTCCAAAGAGCATTATGATCAGCAGCGCAAGCAAGGAGAAGGGCATGTTCATGTTTCATTGGACAAAGCAGAAAAAGAAATCATGACGTCTACTGAAAAAAAATATGAGCATTTAAGCAAAGGACCTCACGAATTAAAAGTTTCCTTACATAATAACGATCATACGCCTTACGATGTAAGCAAGACGATCACGTTTGAAGTGAAGTAGGAGCATCCCATGCCATTTCTTAAAAAGAGATTGAGCTTACAGAAAAGAATTGTTTTCGTCGTAACTGCTGTTACGGTGAGTATGCTCTCTACCATGTTGATCTTCGATACTATAAGTTTAAATCAATCCATTAGAGAAGCCTATGTGAGTCAAATAAGCGGCATGACAATTGCCATTAATGGACGCTATGAAGAATCTCGTTCCGTTACCGATGTGCAGCAAATATTTGATTATATTCAATACAAAAATACGCGTGTTCTAGAGATGAAGTTATACGATAAACAAGGCATTGTTCTCGCGGCTTCCAATCGTTCTGAAGTTGGTAATCATATGCCTCTTTCTATGGTAGTCGTTCCTAAGCAAGATCAAACCATTGTTGACCGAGTGCCTATGGCGGAAACGGATAAACCGGTTGTCCGTCTAACGGCACCTCTTCAGGAAGATGGCCTTGTTGTAGGTGCGGTAGAAGTTATATTTGATTCCTCCGAGGAAGCCGCGCTGCTGACAAAACGAACGAAACTTATTCTGATTGTGGGCTTTAGCGTTGCTATTGTTATGTCAACATTGCTATGGCTTATTTTGCGAAGGATTGTTATTCGTCCGTTAAGTCGGCTTCGTGAAGCCGCCCTTATTGTGAAGCAAGGAGGAGACCTTCCTACGCTGCAGTTCAAAGCTTCCCCCGAAATCGCGGAAGTGTCTGAAGCTTTTAATGACATGGTCAAAAATTTAGATGAACGTTACCAAGAGCTTCAACAGGTACTAAAAACGTTGCAGGTGACACAGGACCATCTTGTCCAATCGGAGAAAATGGGAGCTTTAGGCAATCTGGTAGCCGGTGTTTCACACGAAATCAATACACCAATCGGGATCGGTGTAACAGCAATTAGTTATTTGGATCAAAAGACGAAGGAATTTAAGAGCCTGTATGAGACAGGGAAAATGAAAAAGTCTGACCTTGAACAGTTCCTTTCCATTACCCAAGAGACGAATGCCATGGTGCAGGCCAATTTGGAACGCGCTTCTTCCTTGGTGCGCAGTTTTAAACAAATTTCTGTTGATCAAAGTGTTGAAGTAAAGCGCACGTTTCACTTGAAAGAGTATTTAGAGGGAATCATTTCAAGTTTGAAACCTACGCTTAAGAAAACAAGGCTCCGAGTAGATGTATATTGCGATAATGAGCTGATGCTTTACACATACCCAGGCGCTTTATCACAAATTATTACGAATTTAGTTATGAATTCTTTGAACCATGCCTATGCGTTAGAGGAAGAAGGCAGTTTAACCATACGAGTTGAAGATCATCGAGACTATATAATTCTTTCCTATACAGATGACGGTAAAGGGATGACGCAAGAAGTTCTAGATCAAATTTTTGATCCATTCTTCACGACGAGCCGCGGCAAAGGCGGAACTGGGTTAGGGATGAATATTGTCTATAATCTCGTTACACAATCACTGAATGGAACCATCGATGGTTCCAGTACCTTGGGACAAGGAAGTTTATTTACTATTACAATTCCGAAAGAGGAGGAAGCCGTGCAATGACAGGACAAGATGGGTTAATGGACCAGGATGAGCTTCTTTTTGCTGAGGAAGAAGAGACCGATTCAGCTAAGGAAGTAACGATCGAACAAGACCCTTGGGTCGTACTTATTGTTGATGATGAGAAACAAATCCATCAAGTGACGAAAATGGTTCTGCAAGATTTCGAATTTGATGGAAAGAAGCTGGAATTCCATAGTGCTTATTCGGCTTTAGAAGCCAAACAGTTATTGAAACAACAACCGAATGCCTCTTTAGTTCTTTTAGATGTTGTCATGGAGCAAGATGATGCGGGGCTGCAAATTGTTAAGTACATACGCGAAGAATTGAATAATCAGGCGCTACGTATTATTTTGAGGACAGGTCAGCCAGGTCAAGCGCCTGAACGCACGGTCATCATGGATTATGACATTAATGATTATAAAGAAAAGACAGAACTCACAACACAGAAGCTGTTCACCACAGTGGTAACGGCGCTGCGTTCCTATCGTGATATTAAAACAATTGAGAAAAGCAGATCAGGCCTGGAGGAGATTATTAAATCATCTGCTTCGCTATTCGAGCTGCAATCTATGAAGAAATTCGCTTCTGGTGTTTTAACACAAATGACATCGATCGTTAATTTACATAAAAATGCGCTTCATTGCAGCTTTGCTGTTACCAAAGGTGTTGAGGATATTTATATCCTAGCAGCGAGCGGGGATTATGCATCCAATCAAGATGAACGAGCAAGGGATGTTGTTCCTGCAGATGTACTGGATGAGATTGAACATGCCTTTCATTCCAAAAAAAGCAGCTTCGCGTCAGATCGCTTTGTGATTTATTTTCAAAGTAAGATGGGGATGGAAAATGTCATCTATATGAATGGATTCAAAGCACTCAGCGAGTGGGAGCATTATTTAGTTGATATTTATTGTGCGAATGTTTCTGTGGCTTTCGAAAATATCTATTTGAATGAAGAGCTGGAAAGCACACAGCAAGAAATTATTTATACGATGGGCGAAATCACAGAAACGAGATCCAAGGAAACGGGACACCATGTAAAAAGAGTTGCTGAATACTCCCGTTTACTGGCCATCAAATATGGATTATCCGAGCAGGAAGCCGAAGTCATTCGCTTAGCTTCACCGATGCATGATGTGGGTAAAGTTGGCATACCAGATGCGATTTTGAATAAGCCTGGATCGCTTACAAGTGAAGAATTCGACGTTATGAAAACCCATTCGAATCTTGGGTACGAAATGCTTAAGCATTCGAACAAGCAAGTCCTAAATGCCGCAGCTATCATCGCCCAACAGCATCATGAGCGTTACGATGGAACAGGGTATCCCCAAGGACTTCGCGGCGACGAGATCCATCTCTATGGTCGTATAACCGCATTAGCTGATGTCTTTGACGCTCTGTGCAGTGATCGTGTTTATAAAAAGGCTTGGGAACTTGATCGTGTGATGGAATTGCTTAAAACGGAACGAGGTCGTCATTTCGATCCTGTAATCGTAGATCTCTTCATTAAGCATTTGGATGAGTTCTTGGTCATTAAAGAGTTCTATAAGGAACAGCGTTAACGGCATCATCCGTAAAATTCGCCAAAAACGTGGATTATCAGGGGTAATTCCTGAATCCGTCTAATAAAGTGGTATGAAATCTGCTTCTTTGTCTCTTTTACGGAGATGGAGGAGCTTTTCTTTTAATTGACATTTCCTGTATGCTAGAAAGGGGCTAGAGACAGAGAGAAAGAGAAAGAAGGTGTGACCATGGAAGGAATTGGACTCGTACTGGAAGGCGGAGGTATGCGAGGCGTATACACCGCAGGAGTCTTGGAATACTTTATGGAACAGGATTTATATTTTCCTTATGTGGTTGGTGTATCCGCAGGGGCATGCAACGCCGTTTCGTATATTTCCAAACAACCTGGGCGTAATAAAAAAGTAACGATTGGTTATATTAGGGATCACCGATATTTAAGCTATCGCAATTTATTCCGTCATAAAAGCATATTTGGGATGGATTTCATTTTTAATGAGCTGCCAAATAAGTTGGTGCCGTTTGATTACGATGCTTTCTATAACTCGCCGCAGCAGTTCGCCATCGGTACAACCGATGCACATACGGGCGAACCCATTTATTACACGAAGCATCAGCTCATGCAGCAGACCATGCCGATTGTTCAAGCTTCAAGTTCATTGCCATTTGTAGCCACACCCATTCATTATGATGGTCGGACCTTGTTTGACGGTGGCTTAGTAGATCCGATTCCTGTGAAGAAGTCGCTCGCTGACGGGAACAAAAAGCATATCATCGTACTGACCAAGGAACAGGGGTATCGTAAGACTCCATTTAAACAACGGTGGCTAGCTAAAAGCTTCTATCCGGCTTATAACGGACTTGTAAATGTACTTGTCAATCGAAGTGAAATCTATAATGGAACCTTAGAAACCATTGAACGAATGGAAGCAGATGGAAGTGCGATCGTTATACGACCTTCGTCTAAAGTAGTAGTAGGCCGTATGGAAAAGGATCCTAAGAAACTAGAAGCGTTGCACGAGCTTGGGTATCAGGATGCGAAACGAATGGGATCACAGATGAAAGAATGGTTACTTAATTGACTGTAAGGAGCTGTATACGTGGAAAAATCGAATCAAAAAATTACTACGTTTTTAATGTTTACCGGGCAAGCTGAGGAAGCCATGAATTTCTATACCTCTTTATTTGACCAATCTGAGATATTGACCATAAAGCGCTATGGAGCGGGTGAGGCTGGCCCCGAGGGAAGTGTTCTGCACGCCACATTTTCACTTCATGGACAGGTATTTATGTGCATAGATAGCTATGTGAAGCATGATTTCACTTTTACACCTGCGATTTCATTGTATGTCACATGTGATAGTGAAGAGGAAATTGATCGTGTGTATGAGAAGTTAGCGCAAGACGGCACCGTGCTCATGCCATTAGGAGCCTACCCATTTAGTGAAAAGTTTGGTTGGGTTGGTGATCGTTTTGGAGTCACATGGCAATTGACTCTTGCCAAAAATTAGACATATTAATAAAGATCACTGTTCCTTTAAAGCGCGCTCCTTAGAATAGACATTGGAAAAACCTCTGGGTTAAACCGATGAAAATTCTGGGGGGGTGCATTCATAAGGTGAATGGCGGTTTTCTTGTTTTAATGGTTGGTGAAGGACTGGATCCAGACTCTCGATGGATGATGTTGTAGAAAGTACAACAATTGCTGCCGATATAGCGCCTTTCCTTAACGATTATTGTATAAAGTGCAACAATTTGGACCCAATAATGGTCATTTTCCAGTAAATGGGTTAGAAGTGTTGTACAAACTACAACTTTTACTAAAAAATACTCTTTGGGAGTGGAAATTGTTGCAGAAAATACAACTTCGGTAACCACGGATACTCACTTACATGTATATAGACTTTGAACAACTTCAATGCAACATGCATTTTTTGAACAAAATAAGAATATTCGTAAAACCTCATAAAAGCTGTACATGCATCATAATACCGTTAGGTAGTTATCATTTCTGTTTGCAATAAGTACGAACATGAGGTATGGTATAAACAAACCAATAAGAACCCACGGGAGCTTGAGAAGTCAGGCTGAGATTGTGACCGTCATTGTCACTCACCGTTAATCTGATCTGGGTAATGCCAGCGTAGAGAACTCACATAAATGCACGTTCATTCGATCTGTATCGAATGGGTTTATCATTTTCTACTCATGGCGCTCCCGGAAAACGGGGGCTTTTTCTTGTGGTTAAAAAGAGATGTGGAGAGGGGAAACAAAGAATGAAATGGAAGAAAATTGCACCACTTATGCTAGTAAGCTTAACGGTCGCCTTGGCAGGTTGCGGCAATAAGATGGCAGAACAGCCAGCAAAACAAACGGCCAAGCCGTTAACGAACGTGAAGGTCGTTCTGGACTGGACACCAAATACGAACCATACAGGGTTATACGTCGCAAAGGATCAAGGCTTTTTTGAAAAAGAGGGACTGAATGTAGAAATTATTGCTCCCGGCGAAGGCGGAGCCGATGCGATGGTTGCTTCAGGTGCTGCGGAATTCGGTGTCAGCTACCAAGAAAGCATTACACAAGGACGAATTCAAGGAGTGCCGTTGGTTTCCATTGCTGCGGTGATTCAACATAACACATCCGGTTTTGCATCGCCGGTAGCGAAAAACATCAAGTCACCTAAGGATTTCGAGGGAAAAACGTATGGCGGTTGGGGCGCACCGGTAGAAAGTTCAATGATCGACTCGCTTATGCAAACCGAGAAAGCGGATCCGAGCAAAGTTAAGATTGTGAACATCGGTGATGCGGATTATTTCACAGCCGTGAAACGGGATATTGATTTCGCTTGGATTTACTATGCTTGGACAGGTGTAGATGCCGAGCTGCGCGGCGAGCCGATGAACATGATTTATTTGAACAAATATTCGGATAAACTGGATTACTATACACCGGTTCTTGCGACGAATGAGAAAATGATCAAAGAGAAGCCTGAGCTCGTGAAAGCCTTCATGGCTGCCGCATCAAAAGGGTACCAATTTGCTATCAGCAAGCCTGAAGACGCTGCTAATATTTTGATCAAAGCGGTTCCTGATCTAGATAAAAAACTTGTGCTTGCCAGTCAAAAATGGCTCAGCCCACGTTATCAAGATGATGCTGCTCGTTGGGGAGAACAAAAAAAATCCGTATGGGAAAACTATGCGAATTGGATGCTAGATCATAAGCTGCTCGAGAAAAATATCGATGCAGATGCTGCATTCACGAACAAATTCTTACCGGAAAACTCAAAATAACACGATTAGTTGGAGGAGGCACTTATAGTGGCTAATGCACTTGTCAGTATTCAAATCATCCCGAAAACGAAAAACAATGAAGATGTCATCCCCTATGTAGATCGTGCAATTGAAGTCATTGCCAAGTCTGGCGTGAAGTATTTCGTATCTCCGCTGGAAACGACGATGGAAGGGGAGCTTGACCAACTTCTGGCGATCATTCAAGATATGAATGCCGCGATGATTGAGATGGGCAGTCCTAACGTAATTTCGCAGGTGAAAATTTACTTCAATCCGTCGGGTGCTTCTATGGACAAGCTGACGGAGAAATATAGATAATGAAACAGCATCGCTGGTTCAAAGCGGGGTGGCCACCAATTGTTGTGGTCATCCTTCTGCTGCTTTTATGGCAGCTTGCCGTGACTTGGGGAGGTACAGCAAGCTGGCTGCTGCCTAGTCCGCTTAAAATATGGAAAGACGGCACGACGGATATGCCAAGAGTATGGATGCACACATTCGCCACACTGCGTTTGATGTTGATTGGGTTTAGTGTTGGTGTAACAGGCGGCATAATTGTTGCTAGCTGCTTACATCGGGTGCCTGCGTTAAAGGCTGGTTTTTACCCGCTCCTTATTTTATCTCAAAATGTCCCGACTATTGCGCTGGGGCCGCTGCTCATCATTTTATTTGGTTTTGGCATTTTACCTAAAATTCTATTAATCTCACTTGTTTGCTTTTTTCCTGTAACGATGTCTACCTTGGACGGCTTTATGCAAACGGACCGCAGTATGTACAACTACATGCAGATGATCGGCGCCAGCAAACAGCAAATCTTTTATAAATTAGAGCTGCCGCATGCTTTGCCATTTCTCTTCACGGGACTCAAAATATCGGCTACATACAGTGTGATGGGGGCCGTAATTGCCGAGTGGCTTGGTGGAGGCGTTGGATTGGGCTATTATATGATTTTGCAAAAATCGGCGTTCCGCGCTGACCGTGAATTTGTTGCTATTCTGATGATTGTCACGCTCAGCTTACTCTTCTTCTGGCTCATCGCAGGGCTTGAGAAGCTCGTCATCCGATGGAACGCGAAACGGTCGTCTTAAGAAAGGGGAGATGAGTTCATGAGTAAATTAGAACTTAGAGGCATTCATCAAACGTTCCCTGGTAAAAAACAGCGCGTATCCGTGCTTGCAGATATTTCTTTACATGTCAAAGAGGGTGAGTTCGTTTCACTTATCGGCCCATCAGGTAGCGGAAAGAGCACCCTTTTTCACATTATCGGCGGACTAGTAAATCCTACTTCAGGGGAAGTGTGGCTGGATGGCGTGAATGTGACCGGCTCAAAAGGCCTAATCTCTTACATGCCGCAGCAGCCTGCCTTGTTCCCTTGGCGTTCTATTGAGTCCAACGTAGCACTTGCTCAGGAAGTTGCAGGAGAAACGCGAACAGACGCGTTAGCCAAAGCAAGAGAGTGGTTGCCAAAGGTTGGATTAGGCGGCTATGAGCAAGAGCTTCCGCATGTACTTTCTGGAGGGATGCAGCAGCGTGTCTCTTTTCTGAGAGCTTTGCTTAGTCCACAGGAACTCATGTGTCTGGACGAGCCGTTCGGCTCATTAGACGCACTCACCCGGCAAGACATGCAGGCGTGGCTGCTTAATATATGGGAACAGAATAAGCACTCCATTTTATTTGTAACGCATAGTATTGAAGAAGCACTGTTTCTATCAGATCGTATCTATGTACTGTCTAACAAACCTGCCAAAATCATAGAAGAGTTGGTTATTCCGTTTGCAAGGCCGCGTCAAGAGTCCGTCATGCTTGAATCGAAATTTCAAGAGCTCCGGCAGTATATACAAGGGCTTTTGCGTCAGGAGATTACGTATGATAAAAGCCATTGATGCTCATATTCATCTTGATATGTACACGGAAACAGCTGCAACGAGTCTGATAGCGGAATTAGCAGAGCACCACATCGAAGCACTGATAGCAGTGTCGAGGCACCTGGAATCTTGTAAGGCAACGGAGCGTCTTCTGAAGCAAGCCCCAGAGCAAGTTTTTGCAGCCTATGGTTTCCATCCTGAACAAGAATTGCCTACAGAAGATCAGTTGAAAGATTTAATCGGATGGATTCGTGAGCATTCGTCTAGGATGATCGCTGTTGGTGAAATTGGTTTGCCTTATTATATGAGGCTTGATGCTGAAGCAAAGGGACGTGTTTTTGAATTAACGCCTTACATTGCGCTGCTTGAGAGTTTCTTGAAGCTGGCAGCGGATTTGGATAAACCGGTCGTCTTGCACGCTGTGTACGAGGATGCTGATGTTGTGTGCGACTTACTTGAGAAGCATGGCATTAAAAAGGCTCATTTTCACTGGTTCAAAGGATCACATTCAACGGTGGAGCGAATGATTCAAGCTGGCTACTTTATCTCCATAACACCGGACGTTCTGTACGAAGAGGAAATACGTACACTTGTTCGTGATTATCCGATTGCGCTGTTAATGGTCGAAACGGATGGTCCATGGCCTTTCGAAGGCCCCTTTGAGGGGCAGCAGACGCATCCACGCATGATCCATGCTGTCATTGAACAGATAGCTCTTCTAAAAGGACTGCCAGCGGAAAAAGCGGCACAAACGCTTTTGAATAATACCAAACAATTCTACAGTATTCCTTCATCTCGCTTTTTCTAATTAAATCTAACTGGACATCTATTCGTATAGGTTTTATAATGATATAGAACACATGTTCGATTTCTATATAAGGTGAGTGTTTAAATGACTACTAGATGCGGTTGGGTTAATGAAGATCCGTTATATATCGATTACCATGATCATGAATGGGGGGTTCCTGTCCATGATGATCGCCATTTGTTCGAGATGCTTAATCTGGAAGGCGCACAAGCGGGACTGAGCTGGTATACGATTCTGAAGAAGAGAGAGGGCTACCGTGAAGCGTTCGACGGGTTTGATCCACACATTATTGTCAACTATGACGATAAGAAGCTTAATGAACTTCTTGAGAATACAGGGATCGTACGCAATCGCTTGAAAATAGCGTCTGTTGTTCAGAATGCGAAAGCCTTTCTAAAGGTGCAAGCAGAGTTTGGCACGTTTGATTCCTATATCTGGGGGTTCGTTGGTGGAAAGCCGATCAACAATCAATGGACGGATATGAGTCAAGTTCCTGCTACATCAGAAATCTCCGATGCCATGAGTAAAGACTTAAAGAAGCGTGGTTTCAAGTTTGTAGGTTCGACGATTTGTTATGCTTATATGCAAGCGGTTGGCATGGTGAACGATCACAACCAAACCTGCTTTCGATATAAATAAAGTGTAGAGAAAAGGCCATCTGATAGGACGATTGTCCAAATCAGATGGCCTTTTTGTGCTTCAATCAGGCGTATTGGAGTTGCTTCTCCATTAGATTGGTTTTAATTAAATAAATACGCTTGCGAATGTAGAAGTCATATACGGCTCCAGTTAGTTCGCGAGGTTTAATGCGATTATTTGTGTCGTTATCTATGATTGTCACCGAACCATCGTCATAAAACTTGAACGTATAATCGGCGTAGTGGGTGTGTGCTTCGTCAAGCATGGCGTCAATCTGTCCGGGAAGAAGATGGTCAGTGTCACACAATGCCTTGTGGTACCAATAATCTCTCTCGATAAAACGGAAATTGTGACTGGTGTTCATCATGTTAACTACCTCCTCATCTAATTGGAACATTTGTTCTTATTTACATTATAGCAAACAAGTGTTCGTAATGGAAGAGGAATCTATGAAAAGTGGGAAATATTTTCATATGAGATAAACCTTTATCGTAGTCATTCGAAGATGAGCGACCGCGCTTAGAGGAAGGTTTATTCGCCAATAAGAAAGTTGCTTTCGGAATGCCGAAATCTATTACTTTCTTATGTGGAGAAAAAAACCTCCAATCAATTGGATTGGAGGTTCGTTCTGGAAACGATATGCTTCGTGATTGCCAGACCATGCATACGGCCTGTTTCAATGAAAATTTCGTTCGCATCATATTTAGATGAAGCGACAACACCAGCTACATATAAACCAGGGATGTTCGTTTCCATCGTGTCAGGTTGAACAAGAGGAGCGTTGGTTTCTTCGTGGAATTGTACACCGATGGAGGTCAGAAGTCCACGATCCGGCCGAAATCCGGTTAGGGCAAGAACGAAGTCATTGTCTAAAGTGACGTGTTCGGTTGCTTTTCGCACGGCAATGGTATGCTCATCAATACGTTCCACTTGGGAATCGAACCACATGCGAATACGACCTTTTTTCACCATACTTTCAAAAATCGGACGAACCCACGGTTTAATGTTGGCTGAGAAGTCCTTGCCGCGGTAAACCACCGTAACTTCAGCGCCAACTCTGAGCAAATCCATGGCAGCATCGACAGCGGAGTTGTTTCCGCCAATAACGGCTACTTTTGCCCCTGCATAAGGATGGGCTTCTTTATAATAATGCGTTGTCTTTGGCAGTTCTTCACCAGGAATACCGAGCAAATTAGGATGATCAAAGTAGCCGGTAGCTACGATGACATTGCGAGTGTTATAGGCTGCCTTTTTCCCAAATTGATCCTCCGTATGCACCATAAATCCCGTCTCTAATTGTTCGATAGAAACAACTTCCTCATAAGAACGAATTCGCAGCTGTTCTCTGCGCGCAACCTCTCTGTAGTAGACCAAAGCTTCTTGGCGATAAGGTTTTTCATGAGGTGTTGTGAACGGATAACCGCCAATTTCCAACAGCTCGGGTGTGCTGAAAAACTGTAAATAGGTAGGATATAAATAAATGGCATTTACGATGCAGCTTTTTTCTATAAGTAAAGGTGAAAGGCCTTCGCGCTGCAAGGCGATAGCGGCTGACAAACCGCAAGGACCCGCACCTATAATGATGACTTCCTCCAATGTAACAACCTCCCCAAGACTAAATACTCATTCCATAGTATCGTAAGCTGAGGGAGATGCCAAGTTGCACAAAGCAAAAAAAGCAGACGGCTATCCCTAACTTTAGGAATAGCAGACTGCTCAACATGGAAGAATGTCTCCTTATTTCTGATTCAATTGCCGCTCTTCGTTACCTTCACTGATGTCGTCTTCCGCTATGTTGACAGGTGTTGTATTGGGTGCATTTTCTAATGTGTCGTTCACGAAAGCCATATCTTGATTTTTCGCATTCATATTCGTTGTGCCTTTGTATTTGCCTCTATGCTTCTCGTTTTCCATGTCGTTCATCCTTTCAAGGGCAGTTTAACGTTCAGCTTTAACGTGTACACTTATGGTTGTTTTTATTCTCCATAAAAAGGAAAGTTGATGAAACCAATGAAAGCTGGACGTCGTCTATTAGAGTAGATGAATCGCGTAAGGGATGGTGGAATATGATTCGAGAGCTTGTGCAAAGATTGGCAGCAGCCAAAGAAAATGGCCGGTTGCAAGCCATTTGGTCGGTTCGTTTAGCGGATTTAGAAAGAGAATGGAGTAACTCTAAAGATCATATTGTCATTTGGGAAGAACAGCTCATCAAAGAAAAAAGAGATGTAGAAAAATTGAAAACTCACAGCTTTACCAGCTTTCTGTATGATTTAATGAACAAGAAAGCAGAGAAGCTGGCTGTTGAGGAACAAGAACTGCTGGAATTGAAATTTAGATATAATGAAGCTGTTCGTCGAAGGGATCATCTTGAGCAAGAGATACAAGAGATTCGGAACAAGCTCCATTCCGTGCGATTTTGGGACCTAGAAGTGGAAGATCTGACTCTCCGAATTGAATCCTATATTCATGCTAATGACTCGGGGAAGAGCGGACAGCTGCGGGAGCTCTCTGAACGGATAGCGGAATTTCAATTACAAATCAAAGAGCTTAAAGAAGCGTTAAGCGCAGGAGACTCAGTCCTGAAATATTTGCAATTAGCAGCTGAATCACTTCGTTCTGCACGCAATTGGGGCACTTATGATATGCTCGGCGGCGGCATGCTGTCAACGCATATCAAACACGGAAAAATTGATGAAGCAATGGATCATGTACACACTGCTCAGAGTAGACTAAGCCGTTTTGAGAAGGAACTTAAGGATGTCCATATGACGTTATCTATAGATAGCCATATTAGCGAATTTCTCAAATTCTCAGATTACTTCTTTGACGGATTATTAACGGATTGGTTGGTTCAAGGTAAGATTCACGAAACTTCAAAACAAGTAGAAGATAAAGCGATGGAAGTGAATCGATTATGTAACGAGTTAGAGCAAGCTTTAAGCAAGTCGGAGTCGAGCATGGAAGAAGCAAAGAGGTTATATAGTTCGTTGATACAAAATCCGCTATAATGGATAGAAAGATGGAGAAAAAAGGAGAAGAGAGACCTATGAATCAGGCAAGTATCAAACATATGGTGATATTTAATTTACACGCAGGTAAAGATACGCTGGAAGCCGAACAATTTCTAAAAAGCAGTGCTCAAGAACTTGCGGCAATACCTGGGGTTGAGCAATTTGAAGTGTTTCGTCAAGTTAGCACAAAGACAGATTATGATTTCGGATTTTCAATGGTATTTGCAGATAAAGCAGCTTATGAAGCTTACAATGTTCATCCGGTGCATACCCATTATGTTGCGGAGCGTTGGGTAAAAGAAGTAAGCCGGTTTCAAGAAATCGATTTGTCTATTTTTGAGTGAGGTGCTCTTATGAAACCATTGAAATTAGCGAAAGAAGAGAAGGAATTGTTGATTGAGGATTTGCAAGGCCATCTGGAGTTGGACCATAATATTGAATTAGGACGTTTGGCCACGGAACAATTAATCGATTATATGCTTCAACAATTGGCTGCACCTATTTATAACCAGGCCATAGAAGATGCAGGCAAGACCTTGATGGAAAGAATGAGTTCATTGGAAGAAGACCTCTATGCCATGAAAATGACGAAAAAAATAACACGCAGGTAGCGGTACATAGAAGGTTCTGAGGGGAGAACATGAGTCATTTGAACAAGTCCGAAGAGCTGTTTGATATCTATGATGAAAAGATGAATAAGCTTGGGGTTGCTCCGCGCTCAGAAGTGCACGCGAAGGGGCTGTGGCATCGCACTTTTCAGTGTTGGATTGTTAGCCTAGAAGGGAAAGAACCTAGTCTCTTACTCCAGTTAAGACATCCAGAGAAGGATCTGTTTCCGAACTTGCTGGACATTTCTAGCGCCGGACATCTTGCAGCCGGAGAAACCACAGAAGACGGTGTGAGGGAGCTTGAGGAGGAGCTTGGGCTGAAGGTCGATTTCAGTGATTTAATCCCTTGCGGGGTATTTGCAGAAGAAGATCTGATTTCGGATCAACTGATTGATCGTGAGTTTTGTCATGTGTTTATATATCGCTGCGACCAACCACTGAATCGTTATATTCTTCAGCCAGATGAGGTAAGCGGTCTGTTCGCAGTAAGTGTCGTTGACCTTGAGCGCTTAGTTCATCAAGAAACAAAAGAAATAATGGCAAGTGGTTATAAAATGGGGATCGAAAGCGAGCTAGATCAAACAAATCTGCTTCTGACCCTAGATCATTTGGTGCCGCATCCAGTCGCTTATTTTGATCTTGTGTTTCGTACACTAAGGGAAAATGGATGGTCTGAATGAAAAAGAACCGTATCGGGTGACCCAATCGGTTCTCTATTAGCGTACATATCATTTTTTAGACGAAATACTTGTTCGCTATGTAAGCATATGCGATATAACAGACAATGGAGAGTCCGATACAGACAATACCAAGAGCTATTTTTCGCTTAAACAAAAGCAAGAATCCGGCACTGAATGCCGATCCCATAATTAGCATTGAAATAAAAGTTAGAACACCCATCGGATACTTATCTCCTTAACCTTTGTTTACGTAATCACGCACCATATCTTCAGTTACATAAGAACGGAGCGGAGAAATACCTTCTTTGGCATGGGCGATGATTTGGGCTGTTACGGCGTTGATCGCATCAACGTTAAAAGGGAGCCCGCTTCTGCACAGATCAACAGCAGCGTCAATAGCTTGCTCACGCTGTGCATCTAGCTCTGCAAACCTAACGAGATGTAGGTGCTGTGCATTCGAATGTTTGGATATCGCTTCATGTACATTCATCTTAAAGTTCTCCTTTAGTGACCAGTTTCTAATCTAGTATACACGATTGAATTGATGAGGAACAGTTTTTGCAAGGAGAAATCCGAACAATATTCGACATTATAAACTTCACCTCATTTATAATTAATGTCGTTAATTAAATGAGTCCAGACTTGAAATGACGGAAACCCGCACGAAACGCATGGAACAAGCGATAACAAGACTGACAGAAGCCTCGGAGTGAAAACTAATGAACTCGTTACCGATTGAAACCGTGCTTCCTCAATTGAAAGAAGCCATACGAACAAATCCATGCACAATATTGGTCGCTCAGCCTGGTGCGGGCAAAACAACGCAAGTACCGCTTGCTATTCTGCAAGAGACTTGGTTGCAAAACCAAAAGATACTCATGCTTGAGCCTAGAAGACTTGCAGCTCGTGCGGCTGCTCGATATATGTCTAAGCTTCGTGGTGAAGAAGTTGGGCAGACCATTGGTTATCGGGTGAAAAATGACTCGAGGGTTGGACCGAACACGCGAATTGAAGTGATAACGGAAGGTGTGCTTACGCGCATGCTTCAAACAGATCCTGCCTTGGAAGGGGTGGGGGCTGTTATTTTTGATGAGTTTCATGAACGCAGCTTACATGCAGATTTGGGGTTGGCGCTTAGCAGGCAATCACAAACCCTTTTGCGTGAGGATCTGCGAATTCTGATTATGTCGGCTACGATTGAGGCGAACTCGGTTTCGGCCATGCTGGATCATGCACCGATTATTCAAAGTGAAGGACGAACGTATCCTGTTGTCACTCATTATCTGGATGCGAAAATGACGAGTAGAATAGAACAGGTGGTAGTAACTAGCATCCAACGGGCCTTGCAAATGAATGAAGGCAGCTTGCTTGTTTTTCTCCCGGGAGCAGCTGAAATTCATCGTGTTGCTAACAATCTTGCTGCGCTTAAATTAGGAAAAGAGATAGAGATCGCACCTCTTTATGGTAATCTCTCCCAAGAGGCGCAGGATCAAGCGCTGGCAGTATGTTCGCCAGGGCACAGGAAGGTTGTGCTGGCCACTTCAATTGCCGAGACAAGCTTGACCGTCGAAGGCGTCACGGTCGTTATCGACAGCGGGCTCATGCGAGTGCCCCGCTTCTCGCCACGCACCGGCATGACCCGTCTGACGACGGTGCCTGTGTCTGTCGCCTCTGCGGATCAGCGCAGAGGCCGTGCCGGTCGGCTCGGTCCAGGCGTGTGTTACCGCCTGTGGACCGAGACCGAGCAGCGGCAGCTCCCGCTGAGCAGCACGCCAGAGATCCGCGAAGCGGATCTGGCGCCGCTCGCGCTGGAGCTGGCTGCCTGGGGCGTGCCAGACCCAGCTTCGCTGGTCTGGCTAGACCCGCCGCCTGCTGCTGCTTATCAGCAGGCGCGGGAACTGCTCGTGCAGCTGGGCGCGCTGCACGAGGACGGGGGCTTGAGCGCGCACGGCAAACGCCTAGCGTCGCTCCCGCTGCACCCGCGGCTTGCGCACATGGTGCTGCAAGCCATACCGCTTGAGCTCGGCGCGCTAGCGTGCGAGCTCGCCGTAATGCTGAGCGAGCGCGATTTCATGCGCGCTGCTGAGGGTCGAGATGCGGATATTCGCACCCGCATCGAAGTGCTCTGGCGCGCTGCGCAGGGCGAGCAGCGCGCAGACGTTGACTTTGGCTTATGCCGCCGCATCGCGGCGGAAGCCAAAGTGCTCATGCAGCAGCTCGGGATCCGGCCGAGCGGGAATAAAGCGAATGCGAGCGGATTGCTGCTCGCATTCGCTTATCCCGACCGCGTCGCGCAGCGGCGGTCGACAGGTCGGTTCTTGCTCAGCAGCGGGCGCGGTGCTGTGCTGCCCGAGCTGCAGTCGCTCTCGAACGAGCGTTATCTCGTCGCCGCTGAGCTGGACGATAACGGAGCGGAGAGCCGTATTTATTTGGCTGCTCCGATACAGGAGGACGAGCTGCTTGAAGCCTTTGAGGACCGCTTGCTGAAAGAGCAAGAAGTGATATGGGAACAGGCAACGGGTTCCGTTAAAGCAAGAGAGCGCCTTCGGTTAGGTGCGATTATCCTCAAAGAAAACCCATTGCAGGATCCAAACCCAGACTTGGTGCTGCAAGCTTTGATATCCGGAATTCAGGCAGAATCTTTGGAGCTGCTGCCTTGGACTCGTAGTGCGAGGCAGCTTCAACAGCGAGTTATGTTTTTACATCGATTTGATGTAGAATGGCCAGATATGGGGGATGCCAATTTGCTTGCTTCCTTAGAGGACTGGCTGGGGCCCCATCTTTACGGTTTGAAAAGCAAGGGGGCTTTAGGGCGTCTTAACTTGACAAGTATATTAGAAGAAATGCTAACATGGGAGCAGCGTCGATGGTTAGAAGAATGGGCGCCAACGCACATTCAGGTACCTAGCGGTTCCCGAATTCCCGTTGATTATAGCGTCAGTGAGTCGCCTGCTTTATCGGTTCGATTGCAAGAAATGTTTGGTTTAGCCGATACCCCTCGGATCGCAAAGGGTAGGGTACCTGTGACCTTACACTTATTATCGCCTGCTCAGCGTCCTGTTCAGGTGACGAAGGATTTGGCGAGCTTCTGGCGGGATGCTTATTTCGAAGTCAAAAAAGATCTCAAAGGCCGGTACCCCAAGCATTATTGGCCGGACGATCCGATGGCGGCGATGCCGACAAATCGAGCTAAACCGCGTTCCTAACCTAATTTGCACGAGAAGGGAACTGAGCAAGCCATGACAATCCACTCCGAACCGGAGGAATTCGTCATTTATGTATCTGCTGGTTTTGCCACAGCGCCTTATTTCCTCGATGCTTTCGCCGCGGAACTAGCTGCTCGTTTTGAACAAGCAGGTTCACGTGTCCAAGTCGTTATCCATTATCCGTATGGCGATTGGACGCGGCGAAAGCAAGTGCAGCTCCGAGAAATTACCAGTGATCTATGGAACAATGCACATCGGAAAAGGTCTCATTATGGTGGCAAAAGCTTGTTGAAGTTGATCAAAGACAACCAGGTCCCTAAACAGCAATTGCTGCTAATCGGACATAGTGCAGGGGCTGTGGCTTCTATTCTGGCGGCCGATGCCCTTATGAAAGAGGGGGTTTCCATCCTCGGTGTGGTCCAAATTGGCTCGCCGAAATGTGCGATTCCTCCATCGTTAAAGAGCCGTGTTCTTTATCTTGATGCTGCTAATCAGTTGGATAAATCCAATGATCCAGTTCCTAGACTGGGCACATGGGGTGGCTGGATGAGAATACGCTTGGGATTACGCCGTTGGAATGGCATGAAACATGCTCCATCTCATCGACAAACTTTACCGTTAATAGGTGGACATGCCGATTATTTCAGAGATCACAATCCCTATATATGGAATGAAGCAACGAACCTGCAGACCACGATGAATACGATTTGGACTTGGTTACAACGAATAGAAAAGGATGATGAACATGATTGAAATACTTAAAGCGAGCATGGAACACAGCAAAGAAGAAGGCTACCTTGGGCAAGTTCAATTCAAGGTGGAAGGCCATGAACATCCGTACGAAATTACCCTGCAAAGCAAACGAGGTAAAGATGACTGGAGCTACGCCCTTCACTTTTTACAGGAATCAGGAAAAGAAGAGGATATTGAAGCTGTTGAAGACTTGCTGGAAGACGACGAGTGGTTTGATATGCTCGTGGATGCAGCTCAAAAAACCATTGTAATGTAAAACATTCAGCTTACATATCGATCGTTTGGATAGGAGAAAACGCCGATGGATCCTGAGGTAAAGGCAACGCTCAAGATGAGCTATGATCAACAGGCTCGATTGCGGGATGGGGATACAGTTCAGTCGTGGAAAGTAGATGAGATGGATCGTTTTTTGGCTAGGCTGCAGGCAGTTGCTAAGGGAAGTGGGCAACGGATTTTGGATCTTGGAAGTGGTCCTGGCCATCAAGCGATTTATTTGAAAAATCATGGATGCCAAGTCACTTGCGTTGATTTATCCGATGAGATGGTGAACATTTGCCTTCAAAAAGGACTTGAAGCCTTTGCCATGGATTTCTACACCTTGGATGTGGAGCCAGAGTCGTTTGACGCTATATGGACGATGAATGCTCTGCTTCATGTACCGAAGGATAGTTTCCTGCAAGTTCTAACCAATATGGAGCGAGTCCTGAAGCCAAACGGTTTCTTGTACTTGGGCCTGTATGGCGGGTACGAAAGCGAAGGGATATGGGAGAATGACACGTATAGACCTCAGCGCTTTTTCGCCTTCTACGAAGATGAGCACATTCAGAGAAAAGTAAGTGAAGTATTCGACATTGTACACTTTTCTGTTCTACCGATGGAGGGCATGCAGGCCGATTACCAATCGATCTTTGCCAAGAAAAAGCAACCAAACCTTCTCTCAGTACCGAAATAATAAAAACACCGATATGATTTCGTGAAAAAGATAAGCCTAATTAGTTCAGAATTTGCTGAACTAACTAGGCTTATTTTCGTAACTAATTTCTCGCGATGAATGGACTATCTCCATCAAGGATGAGGGTATTACTTTGAGATGAGGTGAAGACTTTTGCTGTTCATGATAATCGCATCAATCTTAGCTAATCTTGACTCACCCTCATTTAGAATAATCTCCTGGCCGTAACAAAACGCTTTTTCCATTTTTCATCGAAGTTAGTGATGTGAACGCCGAGCTCTTTCGAATAAGTTTGAAGGATTTTCCCGTCTCCCGCATAGATGCCTACGTGACCGATATCGAGCCCACGAGCGCTGAAGAACAGCAGATCGCCTTTGCGTATTTGGTCGATTTCGATTTCTTTTCCTTTCTGGGCTTGGTCGTAAGAGACTCGTGGCAGATCGATGGACAGAACTTCGTTAAAAACATGTCGGACGAATGAAGAGCAATCGAACGTATTAGTTTGGCCGGAAGCGGCACCGAACTCGTAAGGGGTTCCCAAAAATTTGGACCCGAAAGTGATCAACTCATCCGCTTTCTTCTCGGCCAACGCCGGGCTTGTGTAATCGGAATACATCGGTGTGGCCGAGATGAAGCCAATTGTATTGTCTTTGGTCTGTACCTCCAGCCAATTTCCGTCGATTTCTCGGATTACGTGGACTTTCTCGCTTTTCGGAAGCATACGGAGGACGCGGGTATCCGTATCTTTACCTGGAGAGTCACGTAGGTTGACGCCATATTCGATAGTGGTTTCATAGTCATGAGCTGATGAAATCGTAATCGAACGGGAATATTCATGCCATTTCACGAGATTGCCTAACGTTTCGCTAATAAATCGCACCGGAACCATAGTAAACCCGTCTATAATTTTGCCTGGCACGGGTATCTCCAGCCGTTCTTGGTTTTTATATGCAGATGTTTCTCCGATTCGGTATGTAAGGAGAATGCCATCTTTATTGGCAGTAACTGTTCTAGTGTTCTCATCCCAAGAAATTTTTGCACCCTCAGCCTCAAAAATGGCACGCATTGGGACGAGGCTATAGCCGTTTTCGATAACGGGAGGAGTCTGGAATGACATCGGATGCCCATCTAGAAATACAGAAGGCGACGGATTCACCGCGGCTTGTGCTGATGTTGTCTGGAGTAACATCATAGACAGCAGCGTAATAGCTGTGCCTGTAAGGAAACTTGTTCTAATTTTCATGTTTATACACCCTTACTAAGTTTTCTTTGATAATATATAGACGCATCTGCGTGGGTGTTAGTTGCTTTCCAATTTGTGGGAACCTTAATGACGTGAAATACATTGAAACACCAGAAAGTTTCATCATTTGATAAGCCTATATGCTAAAATGTGGATAGCGTTTTATTAAATCACATCCAAACCAAAGGAGCAGAATGATGAAACAAATCAAAGCATTTGCTGAGAAGAAAGTTACCTGGCTGGAACTTTTCTATGATCTGCTTTTTGTAGCGGCAGTTTCAAAGGCAAGTCATGTCTTATTACATGTCGAAAATGGAGCCATTCCAGTTGAATATTTAGCCAAATTCGTCCTCATATTTGTTCCGATTTGGTGGGCTTGGGTTGGGCAATCCCTCTTTGTGAACCGATTTGGACGAGACATCTTATCTCACCGAATATTTCTGATTCTACAATTATTTTTTGTACTCATCATGACGGCCAGTCTATCGGTTAATTTTGACCAATACTATGTTCCCTTCTTAATAGGCTATATTGGTTTAAGAGCGATGACGGCGATCCAATATCTTTCCGTACATAAAAAAGAAGAATCACATCGAAAGATCACTGCCCGTTATTTAGGGAGTCGCTTTTGGATTGGATTGGTGATATCTTCTTGCTCACTTTTCTTCGACTCATGGATTCGTTATGCAGTATTGTATGCGGGAATTACAGTAGACATTTTGCTCCCATTAATCGGTCGGCACTACTTGGTGAAAAGCCCTATAAATACGCATCATCTATTAGAGCGCTTCTCTTTGTTTACACTCATTCTTCTTGGTGAATCCGTAATCAGTATACTTGCAGTCTTGCAGTCTAGTGACTGGACGTGGCAATCTATTGTATTTGCGTCAATCACTTTTTTATTAATTATTGCTATATGGTGGCAGTATTTTGATAATGTTGAAAAGAAAGTGAATAAGACATTAGAAACTGCCGGGCAAACCATCATTTATGGCCATTTATTCATTTATTTATCCATGTGTATGATTGCAGCATCGATCCAATTGTTGTTTTTGAAACAATTAAATTATTCATTTATGCTAAGTTTTATTTTTGGATCTGTACTGCTTTACTTTTTCTCAACCACGTTGGTTTTCCATAAATATCGACACGCACATCAAAGACTTGGTATATATCACTTAGTGTTATTGGTAGGGTTACTTGGGATTTTTTTCACGGTGGATATGTTTTTTCTTTTACCCAATTACATGATTATTGGAGAAGTGATGCTGTTCTTTGGGGTATATGCTAAATTAACGACTTGAACATTAGATGAATGAACCAAGACAAACATCGTGCCGTGTCTTATCGCCTTCCTCATATAATGTGGGTAGTTTGTTATACCTTAAAGGATATGAGAAAGGATGATGGCATTGGCCCGAAGACGGACGTTATCAAGCGTAGATAATGACATGCAAGCTTTGAGGAGAGATGTTAAGAAGCTTGAACAGCCCATAACATCCGACAGATTAGGAAGGAGGGCGGTAACGAGTAGGGAACTTGCTCAAAGATCTGTTAATGGATCCAAGATAGCAAGGAGGGCCATCACACTAGACAAACTTGCTCCCAGCGTCGTCAACAATATTACATCGAACATTGTGCAATTGATTGGTGCTAGTGCATTAAACGTAGCAGCAGCTGCTAGTCAAGCAGGTGATGCTGCCGGTCCCCAGGGACCGATTGGGCTCCAAGGGCCAGCGGGAGTCCAAGGGTTAACGGGTCCACAAGGAGAGGAAGGCCCTACTGGGATGCCAGGACCTTCTGGAATTGTCGATGTTCGATTTGCAGGAAGCAATACACCTGTCCCATTTATCATTATCCAAGGGTCGGGAGACGCTACGACAGAGTTAATTTTACCCCCAATTACATTGCTGACTAATCAGATGGTCAAATTAGATGCATTTGCGAATATTAATTTTATCATCGTTCAAAATTATTCAGTGGATAGCGCCATTTCCAGAAATCAAGGAGACATCGTTACAACGGATCATGCTGTAATGATCCAAAATCAGGGTCAGCCCTTTTTTCCGCAAGCAGCTGTAACGACTTCTCTAACTTGGGTGGATAATCCGGGTCCAGGAACCTATAATTACTCGTTTACAATTACAGGTTCAGCTAACGGTATAACTGATGCTTCTATAAATAGTAGGGGATTAACCGCTATGGTTATTACCGTTACACAGTAATTGATTAAAAAGCTTATTGGAAAAAATGGAAATAAGGCTGGACACAAGTCGTGTTCAACCTTATTTTTAATATAGGATAGGGGGACCATTTTATGAAAATAACGGATGTTCCATTTTGCACAATTGACTGGAGTGAAATAAGCGCTACTCAACATCCTGGAATTGAAGGTAATGCTTATTGGCGTACATTTGAAATGGGAAACATAAGGGTGCGAATGGTAGAATATACGCCTGGTTATATAGCTGACCATTGGTGTAGTAGAGGTCACGTTCTGTTAGTACTAGAAGGTGAATTGTATACCGAACTTTCAGATGGAAGAGAATTTAAACTCACGCCAGGAGTCAGTTATCAAGTGGCTGATGAAGCAAATCCACACAGATCTTATACGAAAACTGGAGCCAAATTATTTATTGTAGATTAACAAATCTGCTGCCTCTATCGCTAATCAGCTAATAATCCTTTCCTTTCTTTTGTAATGCTGCTTCGAGTTCGGGAAGAAGGAGGACGCTCTCCTGTTCATTAGGATCAGTACGGGCAATCAGAGCCGTGCAGGACTCAGTTTCACTCGGATTATATGGGAGATGGGGCATCCCTGCTGGGATGTAAAGAAAGTCCCCCGTATCCAATTCCATATGCAGTTCAAGCTGCTCACCATACCACATTGCGGATTTTCCTTGAAGCATATAAATGGCTGTCTCATGATCTTGATGAAGGTGAGCCTTCGCTCTTATTCCTGGTGGAATAGTCAATAAATGCATGCAGATCCCTTGAGCATCAACGCTTTCCTTTGATATGGCTTCGGCATAATCAAGCCCTTGTTTTCCATGATAAGTTCGAGACGAACGGATAAGTCGACAAGTACTCTTTTTATCCACTTCGTTAGGCACCTCCTTATGATTTAAAATATTAGATTTACGGGGAAAAGATGCAAGTGAAAGGAGAAGTAATGAAAACCTATATTTATTTTATTCGGCATGGGATAGCCCCATTTTCAATTGAACATGAAAGATCAGGAGGCACTAGTCTTTCTGAACAAGGAGTATTAGACGCTAAGAGAGTGGCAGAGTTATTAAGTAACGAAGACATTGATGTTATTGTTTCAAGTTCTTATTTTCGAGCATTAGAAACGGTTAGTCCATTGGCAGAGCTAATAAAGAAAGAAATTATTCCATACATAGAGCTTATCGAGAGACCAATCGCTAGCTTGAATTACGCAGTATCCGAAGAGGAATTATTAATTGGAATTGAACAATCTTTTGTCGATATTGATTTTTGCCTGCCTGAAGGAGAAACAACAAGACAGGCGCAGGAACGGGCTATTCCATTAATTATGAAATTACTGTCCGACTTTAAAGGCAAGAAAATCGCTATTGGCACGCACGGAAATATCATGACGATCATATTGAAATATTTTGATTCTAGTTACGGATTCGAATTTTGGAAACAGACCTCTAAACCTGATATTTATAGACTAGAATTTGAAGAAAAGGAATTAAAGCTTGTTGATAGGTTGTGGAATCAGTGAAACCATCCGGTCATATGAGCAATGTGGAGGATAAGAGAGAGAAGCTTGCAGAAGTTGTAGCGAGATGGATCGAAGTGACAAGTTCAAGTAAGTTAATCTTGAGATTAATTTATCGGTCTGCGAACTGATACCACACGCGTACTTTGGCATAAATCGTTAATTGTCCCGGTTGGATCGGGGTAACGGTACTTTTGGAAAGCATGGTAGCTGCATAAGGGATAGGTTCAGCGGTTCCGGTAATTTCTTGGATTTGACTGGGGACTGTGACAAGAGTAACTCCCAGTGTATTTGCAATGGTCACTGCCTTTTGATGGGCATTTCGAATGGCAAGCGATAATGCCTGATTTTCGTAAAATCCTGGTTGTGAAGTCGTAAACTTAATGTCGGTGATGTTATTGGCACCACTGGAAACGGCAGTGTCAACGATAATTCCTGTCAGTTCTACTCTATCGTTAGTGATTTGTAAGAGATGGGTTACTTTATAGCCTCGAAAAATTTGCTTCCCTTCTTGATAATCATACTGAATTTCAATTCCAAAATCGTACGTTTGTATCTTTTCCCGGGGGATGTTTAGTTTTAATAAGGACTGAATGATCGTGGTTACGATCTTTGCGTTTTCGGTTTGGACAGCAGGTAAGACAGGACCTTCGGTTATGGCTCCCAGCACCACTACCGCCCTGTCGGGAGCTGCAGCCGCTGTTCCCGTACCTAGGACTTCTATTGTATGTGGGCTTTTATAATGGGAAAAAGAGGCCGACTTATTAACTGGATAATTGCACATAGAAGGACTCCTTTCAAGTGAGGGCATAATCTAATGTATGGACATATTCGGACTAAAATTCTTGTTTAAGTAGTAATATCGAAGGTGTGAAAAAGGCCATCCTGCAAAGGATGGCCTTTTTCAATACTTGTCGAAACAGAAAATGCGTTGCAGCACTATTTAATTCCCTTGTTGTAGATAAAATCTTGAGGAACTTGGCCTAACGGAATCTTCTGCACCTTCTCCAGGTCAAAGGCCCATAGTTCATTCCCAACCATAGCGTCATTCTCCATGTTCCGATACAGAACGTACCGTCCGTCATTGGACAACGCTACTAAATAAGCATTAATCGAATATTCTCGAATCACTCCCGATTGCACATTCACATCCAATAAAGAACGTTTCTCTGTCGAAGCTATAAGCCGATCACCAAAAGCATCAAGGATCATGGAATATCCATATTTGGATCCTGGAATCAACACTTTTTCACCCTGACCGTCTAAATCGATGAGTAGTACATCAAAGTAATTTTTAGTATCCATGATTGTATTTTTATTCGACTCAAAAGCAATTAGGTGCCCATCGTTTATCGGTGTAGGACGGCTTGCCGCATACAAGAGTGTTTTGGCTTCGCCGGAACCTGGTTTTTCCTTGCGAATTCGCTCCCAAAGGTTAGCAATTTCTACTATTGAGAGCAATGATCGTTCCTCGCTGCCATCCTTTGAGACCAACGTAATGTTATCAGAAGAGCCGTCTCGCTTAATCTTTTCTCCGCTTGCAACAGTCACTGCATTGCCAGGCACAGTAAATTCCATCTCATTTGTTCTGAAAATAATATCTCGTTCACCCGTGAAATAATACGCAATTTCGTTCGGCAACATCACCGGATTGCCCTCCTGCATATAGTAGTGATCTCCATCAAAATAAATATAGCTTTTGTATCCAATCACTTCTCCTGTATCGAGCAATAACTGATAACTCTTCGAATCCCCAAGAACTCGGCTAGGTATAAAAGAATCTGATTGGACGCTTCGGTTCAATACCGACATAAAAAAAGACGCGCTCCCCCAGCTAAGATCGGCTATGACTTTCCCTTCTTTGCCCTGTTGGTCTACTTCTGCAATTTGGACCTTCTTTACTTTCTCCTCAGCCGGTTGACCAAAGTTAAACTGTTTATTTTGTTCTACAAAAATACGATATCCATTAACCCCAAACAGATCCACGACAGCGACCACTTCCCAATTCGGGTACCCAATCAATTCAAAAATCGCCGTTCCTTTTTCTAAAAAAGCAGCATCTCTATCCTTGATAATGTATCCACTGTCAAGGACATTTCCTTCTACTTTAAAACGCACTTTACCGATCTCTTTGCCGATTTTGCTGGGATCGATTAGCACAGCATTACTAGTTCCCTGATAAATGATGCCATTAAGCTTAAGAAAATCTACCCAATCGATACTGGAATGACTTACTGTTCCAAAGCGGCACCCCGATAGCAGAAGCAAACAGATCAAAGTCGCAGCAGTCCATTTTATTTTCATTGCTAACCCCCTTATTAATAAGACGTCATGGCGGGTAACGGAGTTTACAGATTAAAGTCTATTTTTAAAATGTATGAGGAAAGCCTTGGATTTGGGAAGAAAAAAGAATTAGGGGGGAGTAGTTTTATACCTATTTTTATTAAAAATAGGTTGCAGTCTAATAGTTATTGGTTTATAGTCCATACCTCTAATAGACCATATCATATTATAGAATGTTTCACTGGGAGGTGAAGAATACAGTGCCAAGAAAACAACTACTTAAAAAGAAATTACTTAGAACAACCAGATTGAAATTGGGGTGCTCGAAAAATGGCCGAACAAAACATTGTAAAAAGAAAACATTTACTGTTTGCCCTCAAAAAAGAAGAAAAAAACATAAAAAGGTTATTATTTTCAAAAGAAAACCTAAGGTTACCGGTTTACAGGGAATGCAGGGACCACCGGGTCCGCAAGGCAATAAAGGACCTCCAGGATTGCAAGGGATTCAAGGGATTCCAGGCCCTCCAGGCCCTCCAGGACTTGTCATCATCCCTGACATCATCATTTTGCCAACTGCTCAAAGATATTTTTATATTATGAACTCAGATACTCAGTCCCTTGTAATTATTCCAGTTAATGAATTTACCAATGATGAGGGATCATTCATAACCAAATTTACAGACTATGGGCAAAATAGCTATAGTAATCTTTACATCAATGGGATATTACAAGAAAGCAGTATATATAGCTTAAATGAAAGTGCCTTGACCATAAATCTCAACAATCAAACTTTATACTCAGGTACACCAGTTATTCTTGAAATCGTTAGATTCTCAGCTCAAATAATTCTTTGAAATGATCTATGATACTCAATTACTTAGCCCTTCCCTTTTACTATTATTAGCATAATCTAGTTGAGAGAAGCGAGGTGATATAAATGCCAATTACAAAACCCTTTATGGCTGCCAGAAGATTTACGGCTACAGCAGGGGATGGAACTGGAGTCGGTGCTGCATATAATATTCTTGCAACAGCCACCACTAATGACGCTGGTGTTGCTGCCACAGCATTTCCAACTGCACCTGCGTATTATAATCTTTACATTAATGCCCAGATTCAAGCAGCCGATACTTCCACCGCTACCACTACTGCTATTACCATCCCAAACGGTGACGCACTCGATCCTGCGACTCCAATTGTAATCGAATTTGTTGTAAACTAATTTCTTTATTGGGGATGCCGACAATTCTTACTATTTTAGATTGTCGGTATTATTTTATTAAAATGGCTTTCATATTTCCTATCTTTCCCTAAAATTGTGGGACTTTTATTAAAGCCTGTCGGAGTCTCAATTCAACATGTGATCCATATCTTTTAGTAAGATCTTGTTCTTACGAAAGGATGGTTAAATTGTTGTATTCACCTCATTTGATTACACGAAGAATCATGCCAGAAAATCAAGAATTCCCCATGCTGTCACTATCCAGTCGAATCACACCGGAACATCTGTTTTATATCCGAAACCATTTTCCCTATCCGAATGTGGACATGCGTACTTGGGGACTTTCTATCGAAGGATGTGTAAACAAACCAAGGTATTTTCGGTATTATGATCTCTTAAAAATGACTCAAGTTTCACTACCTGCAACACTTGAGTGTGTTGGAGATAAGAGGTCATTTTTTGAACCGAAAACTCGCGGCGAGCAGTGGGGACTAGGAGCAATTAGTCATGCGGTTTGGACAGGGGTTCGTCTTCAAGATTTATTGCATGTAACCGACGTTCAAAGGAATGCACGTGAAGTGACGTTCGAGGGCATGGATAAGGGAATTCGAACGGATATGCCAGGCGTGTTTTCCTATACAAGAAGTTTATCTCTGGAACAGGCTTTGCATCCCGATACGATTGTAGCCCTATACATGAATGACAAACCGCTGCCCTTCCGTCATGGTTATCCAGCTAGATTGATTGTTCCAGGATGGTATGGTATGGCTTCAGTCAAATGGCTACACCGTATCGTCGTGATAGAGGAACACTTTCAAGGACCTTTCCAAGTCGTAGATTATGTGTTTGATCGAAAAGAATTAACTCCAACCTCCCCTGAACCGGTTACTACCATTCGCCTAAATTCGACTATTGCTCGACCAACAGACCAGGAGGTATTGGCAAAAGGAGAGAATTGGGTATTGGGGACAGCAATATCTGGTAGTGATCCAGTCGTTCTGGTAGAGATAAGTACGGACAATGGAAACACCTGGCATGCTGCAACTTGGTTGGAACAACAAGAAGCGTATTCTTGGAGGCGTTGGTGTTGGAAATGGACGGTAACTGAATCCGGAACGTACGACATTAAGGTCAGGGCTAAGGATGCAGCAGGTAACATTCAGAGTGAAATGGCAGATTGGAACGTAAAAGGTTATGGCTATAATGCGATACAGCATATACGTGTTTATATTAACTGATCTCTTTAATTGATTTAATACGGGTGGTGCTTCAAGAAGATAGAACAAGATTGCTATTTAAAAAGCAGTGCGTTCCTTGTCAGAGGGCGTGCTGCTTTTGTTGTACCGATGGAAAGCTTCCCTTTTTTTATTTGACCGCTCCAGCTTAAGCGCGTTTTTCGCGCTTATTTGCTAGTGCGCTTATAGGATCGGCGCTCCTGAATAAGCGCGTTTTCCGCGCTTATTCAGAACGAACGCGCGGGATAGTCTGCTGAGAAGTCGGTTTTCGGCTTCTCAGACTCCGCCAACGAGCTTCGGCTCGCAGAGCTCTCGCTGTAAGCGCGGAAAACGCGCTTATTGGCTCGGGCGTTCCTGAATAAGCGCGTTTTTCGCGCTTATTCAGAACGAACGCGCGGGAT
>NZ_WHOC01000044.1:0-1643 GCF_013141785.1 Paenibacillus germinis | reverse complement strand
GCTTTGGCAACTGCGTGCTGTGAAGTGCCCCCCTTAGAATAGACATTGGAAAAACCCCTTGGTTAATCCGATGAATTCTAAGGGGTGTATTTTTATAGCAACAAAAGGTCAAAAGGTCAAAACGTATTCAGATGATGTTAAATGAAAATAAAGTCTTAGACTACCGCTTTTTAATACCCTAAAAGACGACCATTGTCATCATTGTCTAGCATGCCCTGTGCTCTGCCCCCGGGGAAGAGGCAAACAACTCGCCATTTACGCTGTTTGTCTTGTGGTCTTCCAAAGTTGAAAATTTGTCGACCTTCCCATCTTTGCAGTTCTTTCGAGGCTCAATTACACGGCTTACTAGCTGACTGTCTACGCTTAAACCGTAAGATTACCCTTACCGCTCCAAGACTCGCTATTGGTGACTTGGCTAGAGTCTTTCCAAACAGGATTTCCACCTGCTAAATGACATGACTTAACTTGACGCCCTTCAAATATGCTACCCTTTAGTTTAATAGTAAAAAGAGACCCTCAGCAACGGGCTGAGGGTCTAAGTTTATATTTAAAAGGGGGTCGACTTTTATTATATTCTTGAATGATTAATGCCAGATGAAAATAAGATTTCAATCATGTAACAATCTCTTTACTATCGTTCTCCGTTAGGTTAATGAGAGAACCATATTTTTTATGTGTTTTCCTTTATCCAAGAACGCATCTTATCAGCATAGAAAGAGCGTTCGTCTGGATCGGACTGAGAACCCTTTGTCAGATAAAGTTGATCGTTCACATATCTAGGGTAAACATGGTAATGCCAAACATCTTGATTGCCAGCAGGCTCATTATGTTGTCGCGTAGATTTTTCAATAGATCCAGGGAGCAGCTGCCGCGAGGTGATCTCCTCCCTGATAATTACGCTATCGTTCCCCACTCAATTCCATATTGCTTTCTTCCAAGTTTTATTATTTCAGAATAATCGCTCCAAATTTTTTTAGATAGTTGATTTAAACGATTTACTATTCTTTGAAATTCTGCGTAATTGTCTCTTTTTAAATTAAATGACAATTGATATCTATCGTCACTTATGGTTTGAATAAGAAACCACTTATCCAGACCATGGGCAAAGGATTCTGCAAATTGCCGCTTTACATTTGCAGCAAATTGGGCATCTTCAACATCCCTATGGCATTTCACCTGGAATCCGATCTTTACACAATCGGGTACTTCCAATAAGAGATCTACACCGTGATCGTTCAATGACTGTGTAAAGTTAAGAAGAATATTTCCTCCTAAATATTCCTTGTTTAGTTCTAAGTAATCCCTAAGTTCTTTAACCATCTCATCATGGCTTCGATCCTTGAATATCAGTGTGTTCAAATCTTGACCGCGATTTAATAAAATCGAAATCGCGGTAATTACCTTATGTTTACTCAAAATAAAGCCTCCCTGAAAAACGTCATCCAATAGTAAGTTAAATCGGATCAAGTAAGTCCTCATACACTTTAAATATTAAGAAATATGAATTCAATGTATGAATTGATTAAACTAATCTGCCCAATCGTATTATGAGGTCACCAGATATTTCTGGTCGACCTCATTTTTTTGAGGCCGTAAGATAGCGGTAGCCGGGGATCGAACGTATCTGCCCGTGGGACTTGGAT
>NZ_WHOC01000009.1:0-45988 GCF_013141785.1 Paenibacillus germinis | reverse complement strand
AAATACAACATTGGTAACCACTGTAGCCCTTCAGCCCTCACGAGTTATAAATTCAATCTTAGTAACTTACTCAATATTTTTAACTGCGATTAGAAAGGTGGCATGGATGAATGGCGGACGATCTGAGGTTCCGGGAGGACGGGACATTTACTATTGTACAGCTCACGGACTTGCATATAGGAGGCGACAAGGACAATGAAGAGGATTTGAGGACGCTCGCTTTAGTCAGAGCGTTGTTAGCGGCGGAGAAGCCGGATCTCATCGTATACACGGGCGATCTGATTTCAAGCTATGGCGTATCTGACTCTTCAGCATCCTTTCGAAGAGCTATTGCTCCAGCTGTTGAGTCTGGCTTACCCTGGACGCACGTATTCGGTAATCACGATGCGGAGGCGGATGTGACACGTGAGGAACTGATGGCGATCGCGCTGGAGCATAAGACTTGCTACTCGCAAGCAGGACCAGTAGATCTCAGCGGCGTTGGCAATTACATGCATACGATTCAAAGCATGCAATCCGGTAATCCGGCTGCTGTTCTTTATTTTCTCGATTCCGGCGTGATGGCACCAGAATCAGTAGGCGGTTACGCTTGGATTGCCTCGGATCAGGTGCATTGGTATAAGCAGCAGTCGCTGGCTCTCCGCGAACGGAGCGGGGCTATATTGCCTGGGCTCGCGTTTTTCCATATCCCGCTTCCTGAATACAACGATGTATGGAATCTGGGGAAAGTGAGCGGTACCAAACACGAAGAGGTATGTTGTCCCAAACTCAACAGCGGGTTGTTTGCTGCCATGGTGGAAATGGGCGATGTGATGGGAACCTTTGTCGGTCATGATCATGACAATGATTACTGTGGTACGCTGCATGATATTCGGTTATGTTTTGGCAGAGTGACAGGCTGCAGCACCTATGGAGATTTACCTCGGGGCGCCCGCGTCATTCGTCTTCAAGAAGGAAGGCATTCCTTTGAAACATGGCAGCGGCTAGAAGATGGAGGTATCTTAAGATGACGTTTACGGTTGGTGGAGAAAATGATGCCCAGACTCTCATTGTTCCCATCTGCTCGGACGACATCGAAGAGATGGGCGCGACACGCCTTCCTTCATGGCTGCAAGCCTATTCACTTCTGCCGCATATGGGAGAACGAGGGGCGCTGACTTGGCTGCATGGCCGTATTGGAGAGCGTGACGCGCTGCTGGTCGGTTGTGGAGAAGCCTCGTGCCTGAATACGGAACGAATCCGCGAGGCCGCGGGCAATGCTGGGCGTGCGATTAACAAGCACAAGAAAGAGCGAGTAGGCATTAACTTGGGCGAGCTGCTGGAGCGCTGTGAGCACTCGGTTGCCGTTAGCGAAGCGGAAGCAGTAACCGCTTGGGTGGAGGGCTGGAAGCTCGGCACTTATGCGTTTGAAGTGTATCGAACGAAACAGACCCAACAAGCGGAAGTAAGCTTGCAGTTTCTCACTGAAACAGAAGCAGATGTAGTAAAGGAAGAGGAAGCAAGATTCGAAGTGTTGAACGAAGCGGTACGATGGGGACGCATTTATGCAGAGGGAGCGATTCTAGCCCGCAATCTCGCGAATGAGCCCCCCAATATGCTGCGTCCGAAGACTCTTATCGAGAAGACGGTGGGACATTTTGCCCATACGAAGGTTGAGGCTGTCGTTTATGAAGGGGAGCGTCTGGAGCAGCAAGGTATGGTCGGCTTGATCGCCGTGGGCAAAGGCAGCAAGTATCCTCCAGCGCTTCTGGAGCTGCGCTATTGTACGGATGAGGCATTGCCGCTTACGGCCCTAATTGGCAAAGGCATTACTTTTGATACAGGCGGTATCAGTCTGAAGAAGGACTTCGATATCAGCGATATGCGAATGGATATGGCAGGGGCGGCAGCCGTGATAGGCGCTCTTGATATTCTTGCTGCTGGGGACGTGCAGGCGAACGTCGTTGTGCTGATTGCTGCCGCCGAAAATATGCCAGACGGGGAGGCATTGCTGCCTGGCGAGCTGCTGCAATACCCGAACGGCGTATCGGTTCAGGTGGGCAATACGGATTCGGAAGGCCGCTTGGTGCTAGCCGACGCCTTGATTCATGCCCAGCGACTTGGGGCTGTGGAAGCCGTTGATATTGCGACCTTGACCTATTCTTGCGGAGCCGCTCTAGGTTCCAAGTATGCTGGAATCTGGGGAGAGGACACGATGGTAGCGGAGATCGTGCAAGCGGGGAAGCAAGTGAGCGAAAAAGTGTGGCAGCTCCCGCTTGTCGATGAATATGAAGCTTACCTGCACAGTGATTATGCGGACATATGCAACATCAGCAGGGTAGGAGAAGCAGGGGCTACGACGGCAGCTTTATTTTTGCGTAAGTTCGTCCAGCCATCGCTGCGTTGGGCTCATATCGATATGGCGTCTTTAAAAGATGTATCATCTGCTCAAGGCTGGCATTCGGCAGGCGCGACCGGTTACGGGGCACGTTTGCTCGCGCAGTTTGTGCGCAATCGGGTGTCCAATGAAAACGTGATTTCCCAAGGGGATAGCCGTTTGCTTTAGTGCCGTTATATCCTCACGTTTGTGATTAATATTCGCAGGTAAGCAACAAGGAAATTCCCAGCATCAGAAAGCTCTCCTTCCTTGGCAGCCTGCTCCGCTCATAAATTAGGAATAATTACCCAATATTCGGACTGGTTAACCGAACGAATTCGCATTATAATAATCTCAACGAGACGAAGAACGTCCCGCTCCATTCCTCAACAGATGGAGCTGGGCCGTTCTTTTTTTCATTTGTGAGGGGAGGTTGAAGATGACGTTTGAGAAGTCACATTCTTATTTTATTCAGAACCATTTACAGAGGCGAACGGGAGAAAGAAGAGGCCGCTTGGAGCGGGGACACCGGGAAGCCGAGAGATTATTTTGCAGGAACATATGGTGGCCTCTCCTAGGAAATTTCGACGATTTACATCCGGAATTCGAAGTACTCGATTGGCGCGGTCTATCCTATTTCTGCGATTTCGCCTGGCTGACGCAAGCTGTAAAACTGATCATCGAAATCAAAGGTTTCGGTTCGCATGTTCGGGATATGGACAGACAAAAATACTGCAACGAACTGAACCGGGAAACATTTCTATCTGCTATGGGACCAGATCATATCTTTTGCATATGATGACGTCGCTCATCGTCCAGAGCTATGCATAACGTTATTGCGGATGCTGCTTAGTCGCTATCAGTCGCAATCATCTCCCGCAAGCTCGAGCAGCGTGTCGGAGAGGGAAATCGTTCGTCTCGCCTGCAGACTCGCTCGTCCGCTACGGCCTATTGATGTAGTGACTCATTTAGGCATCAATCACCGAACTGCCGTTCGAACGCTGCAGTCGCTCTGTACGAAAGGATGGTTTTCCGCTGTTACAGGGGCAGCAGGCAAAAACATCGTGCGATACGAACTTCAACGAAGCGCAGTTCAGCTTTTGTAGAATAAATGCAATTATACATCCTTTTTACTCATATTTAGCTTGGTAAATATAATCCCTGCAAAAATACACTTTTTCGCGGCTTCTTCTCAAGTTCAGGCAGAAATTCTGCAATAATACTGTATATATTTGCAGGAATTCCTTCCCAATAGTCGAACTCGATTGAAAAGACTGCACTTATGCAGGCTTTGTTAGCTGCGTCAATTTCCCTGACGAAGATAATTACTTAGAGGACAAAAAAAGACTGCCTCGAGCTGCGTGTAGGAGAGGGAAATCGTTCGTCTCGCCTGCAGACTCGCTCGTCCACTACGGCCTATTGATGCATTGACTCATTTAGGCATCAATCACCGAACTGCCGTTAGAAAGCTGCAGTCGCTCTGTACGAAAAGATGGTTTTCCGCTGTCACAGGGGCAGCAGGCAAAAATATCGTGCGATACGAACTTCAACGAAGCGCAGTTCAGCTTTTGTATAATAAATGCAATTATACATCCATTTACCTCATATTTAGCTCGATAAATATAATCCCTGCAAAAATACACTTTTCCGCGGCTTCTTCTCAAGTTCAGGCAGAAATTCTGCAATAATACTGTATATTTGCAGGAATTTCTTCCAAACAGTCTGACTCGATTGAAAAGACTGCACTTACGCAGGCTTTGTTAGCTGCCTTGAATTCGCTCTAACTAGGAATTCAATTAGGGAGGTTCGAGGCTTCGCGGAGTCAAAGAGCTCCACAGACTCCACTTTTACCGTTTTCACGAGCGAGAGAAGGTCTGGTGCCATTGCATTGCACAGAACAAAATAGAGACTGCCCACAACCTGGCCAAAAAGGCCAGCTGATAGGCAATCTCTATTTTTGCTTACTTCCAATGCTTAATTCCCGCCAGAAGCAGCCTGCTGCTCACTCTTCTGCTGTTTATGTGCTTTAGCATCGATGACTTTGCCGTTTCCGCTGCCTTTTTCATTCACAGCTGCGAGATTCATCGCACTGCTTCCTTGAAAAATGCCGCCCTCCTGAATAATGAAAGAACGGACATCGATATTGCCAACCAGCACGCCGGAGCTGGTCACGATGAGCTTGCCTTTGGTGTGAATATTGCCTTTCACTTTGCCGGCAACGATGACATCGCGTGCCTGGATGTTGGACTGCACAACAGCGTTCTCACCAATGGTGATGTCGCCTGCGCACTCAATGTCGCCGTTGATCTGGCCTTCGATGCGAAGGCTGGCTTCGGACATGATTTTACCCTCACAAATGGTACTGCCCCCGATCAATGTATCGGTTGTTTTAGCATCAATTCGCTTCGACTTAGAGCTTCCAAGCATTAGGGTTCATCCTTTCTATTGGTAATGAGATAAGGGGAGGGGTCAATCTGGACGCCGTTCTTATGAACTTCATAATGCAGATGGGAGCCCGTACTTCGTCCTGTGGAGCCGAGTAGGCCGATCTTTTGACCTTTCGTTACTGATTCTCCGCGTTTAACGAGGATTTTATTCAGATGCATGTACTCCGTTTGTATCCCTCGGGAATGATCGATAATAATATGATTCCCATGTTCGTTGTCAAAGCTGGCTTCTACTACTTTACCTGCTGCAGTGGCATATACGGGGTCATTGATCTCACCATCAAGGTCAAGTCCGGCATGCATGGTTGGTTTAAGTGTAAAAGGATCTCTTCGTATGCCGAAACCTGATGTAATAAGGTGGGTCATCGTTGGCCACAGTGTCGGCGTAATGCTGCGAAGACGCTCGGCTTCTTCCAGCCTGGCTTCGGATTCGCTCAAATTCACGAGAAGAGCATTAATATCCCCAACTAGCGAAAAAAGTCCTTGTTTGGTGCTGCTGACCAAAGAAGATACTTCTTGCGAAGTAACAGGGACCTCGCTGCCACCGATGTCAGAGCGTACTCCACTCGGAGTCTCTGTACTCTCCATAGAAATCTTTTTGCTTGTCCGGTTTGTTCCTTCTGTCTGGCTCATTAACTGAATGACATGATCAAGTTTCTTAATTTCTTCTAACTTCACCTTAAATTCATTCGCTTGCTGGGATAAGTCAATCAAATTGGTTTGAAGCTGTTCCAGTTCGCTATTTTTAAGTGTAATTTGATTAACCAGTTGGCGCTCTTGTCCATCGAACGTTTGCTGCATGCTGGTTCTCGTTTGATGGGAGTAGATATTCATTAAGTAAATCGTGACAAAAAATCCAATCAACACGAGCAGGATCAAGCTCGGCACTATATACAGACTGCTGTGCGGAAGCTTGAATCTTACGGTTCGGTGGTTGGCGCCCGGAATGATCATTAAGGTGAGTTCTTTTTTACCCCAGATGAATTTCAACCGATCCTCTTCCTTTCCGTAACAATGTCCCCCTCCTTGATTCGATTGTATTCGTCAATGGGATGAGTCATGCCTAATTTATTATTTTGCTAAAAAGGTGATTTCGGTAATTCTTGCTCCGATCATAAGCACAATACGCTATGGGACATACTAAATCTGCCAAAAAGCTATGTGTCTACGGGCTCAACTTTTCTGAGGAAAGTTACGTCTATAAGGTAGATCGATGAACGATTAGAAGTGAAGGGAGTTATCATCATGTTGAGAAAAACAATTACGCTTTTGGCAATAACGCTATTCGCACTTACAGGGTGTGAATCATCCGGCACAACAAGCGGGACAGTGAATGCTTCAAATTCACCGACACCTAGTGCAACGATCACGCCACAACCGACAGCTGTGGCTGAAACGCCAGCCCCTGGTTCGACAGCTGTTCCCAATAAAGGTAATGAAACACCATCGAAGGTATCGATGAACGGAGTAACAGCGGTAAGGCTGGCTGATGCCAAATCCGGCTGGATCGGCGGCAAAGGTTGGATCGCACGGACAGATGATGGCGGTGTAAAATGGAAGGTTCAATACGAGGGGACAGGGGACATTCAGCAGCTGTTTGCACTGAATAATCAAGATGCTTGGGCCGTTGCCTCGGATGAAGGTAAACTGTTAAGTACGAAGGATGGAGGCGAACACTGGATATCCATTGGTAAAATACCGAATCAAGCGTTCCTTCATTTTGTAACGAAGACGGAAGCATTTAGCGGAAATGCACACACTGTGGATGGAGGCGTGAAGTGGACTTCCTTGCCAGTACCTGAAGGCACGAAGGGGGACGCTTATTTCCATGATAAAAATAATGGATGGGCTGTTAGACAAGTCAAGGATGCGATTGAAGTCCAGAGAACACAGGATGGTGGCAAAACATGGAATAAAGTTATGTCGCGTAAAACAGCAGCCTCACTAACCGGTGTCGTTATTCGTTCGGCGGGTGTAAACGATGCGTGGGTTGAGCTAATTGGGGAATCAGGGATGACTCAAACCTCGTATTCGTTGTTTCACACCAAAGACGGCGGGAAAAACTGGCTGACGGTTCTGGTAAACAGCACCGCGGGAGGTGGACCAGCCCCTGGTTTCCCTGCGGGTGAGAACACGGGGCCGAAGAACACGGGCAGCAAGCCCGGACCTCTCTACGTCGTGAGCCCAGACGTAGCTTATATGGGCGGGCAATGCCCGAGCTGCGACAAGCCGAACTCAGTCGGATGGACCAAGGACGGCGGCAAGACATGGGTGAACGGCAAGGAGTCGTTCACAGGCTATGGTGAGCTGCTGTTGGCTATGGCAGACATAAATCAAGGCTGGCTCATCACGAATGACAATGAGCAGCCTAGCGTGATGTACACCACTGCTAGCGGTGGTGTCAGTTGGAACAAGGTGCATACGTTTGATGCACTGAAATGACGAAGAAGCCTTTCTGGAAGCAGAGCACTGCTGACGGAAAGGCTTCTTTGCTGTTAATCACCCATGAAATCCCATCCTCTATACCCCCTGACCTTGTCATCTGCCGTAGAATGGTATAGGTAAACTTGCTTATCTAGAGGAGGCCACACATGCTTGCCAAAAAATATGCGATAGCCGCTCTAGTCATTGCTTTTCTGGTATTAATCGGTTTTACCATGAAAAATCCTGAAAACATGGAATTATCGGCTGCATTCTCGAATACTCACTCTAATAAATGGGTAGCAGATGCTCCTGTACAGTTGTCAGGACAGGATACCACTACCGATAAGCAACTGACAACTCCTGATAGCAGCACGCCTTCCGTGAATGAGAATGAGAGCGCTCTCACACAGGATCATACTCATGATGGAGATGATCCAGTCCCAAATTCGAAGAATGTAAAGATATCCGCTGCCGAAACAGCTAAAGTCGTCGCGCATTTTGAACAGCTTGCCCATTCGAATCAAAAGGAGCCAAGTTGGAAACGCAAAGCCGACCATCTCATTGTGAAAGGATTTGGCTTCCTTGGAACCCCCTACGTATTCGGGGCGAAGTCGGACCAAACCGACTCTTTCGACTGTTCTTCCTTCTTGAGATACATCTTTATCAGTCAAGGGGTTTCGCTGCCGCGAGATTCAAGGCAGCAGAGTCGGCTTGGTACAGAGGTGTCTATCGATCAACTACGTGAAGGTGATCTCGTGTTTTTCACCACGCCCAAAAGAAAAAATAAAAGCGGCATCGACCGTATCGGACATGTTGCGGTGTACTTAGGTAACGGCCTTATGCTGCATACCTTCCGCCCGGGCATTGGAGTCACGATATCTGAATTGAATGGCTCTTGGAAAGAGCGCTTTGTCCAAGCTAAGCGCGTTCTTTAACTCCCCAAAACCTTCCACGTCATTCGGTCCCAAAGTATTGTTCATCAACTGGAACCCGATTTGTAGACAATACGTCGCTTACAGTCCCTACATGCAATCCTTTATTCTTTACAGCAGTAATCATGCCATCCAAGGCTTTACTTGCTGATCGAGTGGGATGCATGAGTATTAAGAAACCTTTGTCCACTTTTGTACTTATTTTATGAATAATGGATTGCGGGCTTGGATTTCTCCAATCAACTGTATCTAATGTCCACAACACCGTATTCAGCTTCATACTTTGAGCAACTTCTACAGTCTCTTTATCGAAATCACCCGACGGGGGAGCAAACCATCGGTTTTTTACTTGTAGTTCTCGAGTGAGGAGTTTCTCGGTTTTCGAGATTTCTTGGTAAGCTTGGCTATTGCTTAATTGGCTCATGTTTTTATGAGAATAAGCATGATTGGATAATTCATGACCGCGGTTCAGGATTTGTTTGGCCGTGGTCACATTTTTTTTAAGCCAAGAACCGTCAAGAAAGAAAGTTGTTTTCACATGATGCTTGTCCAGTGTATCGAGAATAACAGGGAGATATTCATTTCCCCATGCAACATTGATCATGAAAGAAACCATCGGTTTTTGAGGATTGCCGCGATAAATGGGGGCTGCTCCCAACTGGTTAAGATTAATCTCCGCTGGTATTTCCTTATAAACATAATGAATAGATCTGCTGCCAAGGTTGTTCTTGTTCATTTCGTATGTCTTTTGAATATCGACTTCCAGACCGTTGTAACCAGGGATAGCACCCTCAACACGATCTATCCTGGCGGAAATAGGTAAGATTCGCTTTTTTGGAGCTTCGTTCATAATCTCGGTCATGACGGAGTCGCCAGCGGATGCTGTGAATCCGAACAAAACAGGCAGCGCACAAAGTATCAAACTATAACGCAGCTTAAAAATTGCCATCGAAAAGCACTCCATTTCAAATCTCTATTTAGTTAGGACCTTTCAATATCTAATGAATTTTTGCAGGGAGAGCCTTGTTATAGTTTAGAAGTTGAGAAACGGTAACTAGCTGATATCCCCTGCTTTTTAATTCCGGCAAAATGATTTTCAAGGCTGCTATGGTCTGTGTAGGACCTTCAATATAGTCATGGAATAACACAATATTTCCGTTTTTCGCATTCTTTAATACGCTCTTTACAATTTTGTTGACCCCTGGTGTACTCCAATCCTTTGTATCCAATTGCCAACTCCACATAATCATCTTATACCCTTCTGCTCGGACAGTAGCTACAAGCCTTTCGTTATAAAACCCTCCAGGTGGGCGAAACAATAGGCACCGCTTTCCTGTTGTGTCGTAAATAAGTTCCTCTGTTTGATTAATTTCTTTTTTGATGTTGTTTTTTTTGCTTAAATAGGCGTGGCTATATGTATGATTAGCTATCTCATGGCCCTCGCGTATGGTTTGATTTAGAACGTCAGGATAAAGCTTTACTTTATTACCTACAACGAAAAAAGTGGCTTTAGCTTCGTACTGTCTTAGCAGTTCCAGAATCTGAGCAGTGTACTCAGGATGAGGACCATCGTCGAACGTTAGTGCAATGACTTTTTCATCGGTATTTACTTCCCAAACGATTTCTCCGCGTGTCTCATAATAAGCTCGATCTTTCTTAGGGGTTGCACTAGCAGTAGGTTGCATCAAAAATAGACAAATACACAAAATCAAGAATATTCTCATGGTGTTCTCCTTTATACAAGTAGGTGACAAGATTATAATCTCCAATTAACCCAATCCAATTCAATATAAATTTGGATCGATTCAGCTCTTATGGTGATTTTGAGCAAAAAAAGGTGATGTCCCAAAAGTTCATCTTTTGGGACATCACCTTTTTTACTATTTTATTAAGACTTAGGCTGATCACCGCCATTACTACCGCTTCCGTTACTGCTCCCATTCCCGTTTCCATTAAAAAACGTATTCGTCAATGCACGAATCTTCTCCATGAATTTCCCGTATCCATAACCGGTAAGAAATGCCACACTGATACGAGCGGCCATCGAGTCCCCGACTTGCAGCAGCAGAATGCCGCTCTCGAATAAGACGATGGTAATAATCGCTGATCCGAAGCAAAGTATCGGGCGCATCAAATACCAGTACACCCACTGTGTGGTGAGGTCGTGATAATGCTCATGAAACATGCGCAGTCCATACAGCGCTCCGCCTAAAGCTCCCGCAAATCCAAAGCATACATACTCGTGATACAGATACAGGTCGATACCGAGTAGTTTCCCCTGAACTGAGCCGCTGCCCAGCACAGCCATCATCCAGAGGCTGCCGACGAACCAGATAAGCAAATAAGTGAAGATGAACTGCTTGCCGAATCGATGAAGGGGATCCATAAATAAAACACCGCCCTATACATGGTTAATACCATTGTATGAGCGGTGTTGTTGTTGATGCCTGCATATAGGGGCGCTTCTCCGATAACTTTAAGTATTGCATGATGGCTGTGGAGCAGTCTTGCGCCGTATATTTCTGATGGTTGCGGATATCTGTTCTACGTTTCACAAGCTCGGGATACTGTTCAAGCAGTAATTTGAACCAGTGGTCTATCATTTCTAGCGAAATAATTTTCTGGCCATAACCCTGTTCTTGAAAATAGTCGCAGTTCTTCTCTTCTTGACCTGGAATTGGGCTGTAGAACAGCATTGGAATGCCTTTGGCCATCGCTTCTGTACAAGTCATTCCGCCCGGCTTCGTAATGAGCAGATCGGAGATGTCCATCAGCTTGTTAATCTCGCTTGTATAACCGATTAAATGTACGTTAGGCTGCCGGAACACGTCTTCCTCGAGTAGTTGTTGACGTGCCTTTTCATTCGTCCCCAGGCAGATTAGAAGCTGGATATCCTTGCTCCAACTTGCCAAGTACGTCAGCAGTTCTTCCTTTTCTTCCTTTTTAAATACTCCCCAACCGCCGCCCATGACCATAACAGTGGGCATTGCTTTTAGACCAAATTCTTGGCGAATCTGCTCTTTGCTATGTTCCAACCGGAAATTAGGATGCACAGGAATCCCCGTGACTTCAACATGCGTTTCCGGCACGCCGCGGCCTATCAAGCGTTCTCTCACCAATGGTGTTGAAACCAAATATTTGTCCACTGCGGGATCAATCCACGTGCCATGAATATCATAATCGGTGATGACGGTGAAGAGTGGAACAGCAAGTCCAGCTCTTTTCAGACGAGAGACAATGATGCTCGGAAAAGGATGCGTGCAAACGATGATATCTGGCTTTAGCTGCTTGATGATTGCTTTCGTTTGGGAGTAGAAAATACGATGCAGAAAAAGCGCTGCAACGCGGTTAGGCGACTTTTCATATTGATTACGGTAAAGCATACCATAGAGTTTGGGTTGTGATGTAACCGTGCGGCGGTATGCCGAAAAGATCCAAGGTGCTAAGGTAGGATGCAAAAAAGCGCCAAGCTCGATCACACGTGTGATAATTTCAGATGAACTTTGTCTTAGCTCCACTGAAAGCGCATGAGCCGCTTGCGTATGACCTTTCCCGAAGCCCTCGGATAAGAGCAAAATCCGTTTTTTTCGCAAGGAACTCACCTTTCTTAATAAAACCATATCTTTGTGACCTATAGATAGGTATAGCCTTTAAATTTGTGAAGATTTCCGCTTAGATGCATAACATTTACGACACACAGGTACATAGCTTTCATTACCGCCAATTTGAATCTGTTCGCCGTGGAAGATCGGCTCCCCGTCTTTGCAGCGCATATTCATAATCGCTTTTTTGTCGCAATACCAGCAGACGGTTTTGATCTCCTCAATCGTGTCAGCTACAGCTAATAAGGCATCGCTTCCTTCGAATAATTGCCCCATGAAATCAGCCCTGAGCCCATAAGCAATAACGGGAATATCCAATTCGTCTACAATTTCAATTAATTGAGCAACCTGCTCTTTATTCAAAAACTGCGCTTCGTCAACCAAAATGCAGTTTGGGCGTTCTGTGCTCGCGAGTGCAATCATATCCAAGTCCTTGTCTACCACGGTAGCGACCTTTTGCATGCCGATTCTGGAGACAACTTTGCCAACCCCAAAACGATCATCTACGACGGACGTGAGGAGCAGTACTTTTTTTCCTTGTTCTTCATAATTGTGAGCGACTCGTAAAACTTCGATTGATTTACCACTGTTCATTGTGCCATAACGGAAATACAATTTTGCCAAGCTGGGCCATTCCCCTCTGCGGATGTAATAAATGTAAGTATTATATGGTGAAAAAGTAAGTGGCTGTCATACTATCGAGCTCTGCCAGTTTGACGGCGGATTGAAAGCTTGCTTCTGAGGCGAGCTTATCGCCGATCAGTGGTTGTTTCTTGTATAGTTTTCGAATTTTGACTTCTATACTGCCTGGAACAGGCTCCCCAGTGATTTGAATTCGTTGGGGCTCGTACATCAGCACATGGATGATTTCCCTGGAAGTCGCATTATTGCTCTGCAAAAGCTCCTGGATCAATTCGTGATCCATAAGGGAAGGAATACGTTCCTTCATGCCGGGATTCGACTCGCAGTGATGAGCAGCGGCCTTAGCCAGCAGAGCATCCATCGCAAGGAACTGTGGGTTCAGAAAGAGTCGGTGGTCCTCGACAACCGCATGAACGAGCGCAGCAGCCGTATCTTCGTCAGCTTCCACATAATGACCGCGTAAGCGAAGCCCTTTGACAATCTCAGAGGGTGGTCGTACTTGTTGTCCGGCATAATAAGTATCTCTTAGAAAGCTATCAAGATGATCGAGCCCGAGCAGCGTTGTTTTATTCGTAAGAGGGCTGTCTTGATTCAAAATATCCACAATCGACGGTGGCGAAATGCCGTGCTTGATGAGAATATCAGCAACGACGCCGCGCCTAATTAATTGCTCAGTCTGCTGATGATGATCGTACCCAAGTGTTCTCTCAACCGCATGGGAGAAAGGCAAGTGTCCAATATCATGTAAAAGCGCAGCAATACGCAGATGAGGATCATCTGGGCAAAAGTGAGCCATCAATGACCAGACGCCTACGGTATGTTCAAAGCGGGAATGTGTCATCGGTGAAAAAAGCGCAGATGCCCCGAAGTGATGCAGAAACTTCAGACGGCGAACCGGCTGCGACCGGAAAAGCTCAACTTCAATCGGATGGGCCTTCATTTGCCATTGATAAAGAGGCTCCCAGATCGTTCCGGTTGAAAAAGTATGCTGTATACTCAAAACAGAGTTCCTCCTAGGCTGTGGAATCTGGATGTATGTTCATTGCAGCGGTATAAGCTATCATAGCATGAAACATAGAAAGTTTGCTATCATGGGCCTATGAAAAAGAAACTCAAAACTTGGCTTTGGATACTCGTCGCTTTGTTCCTAATCATCCTGTTTTACTTTTCTTTCATGAGTTGGAAAGTTAACTATACTTGGAAACATTCCCATGGAACTCCTAGTGATTGTATCATTATTCTAGGCGCTGCGGTATGGGATGGCAAGCCGAGTCCGGCTTTACGTGAACGATTGGATATTGCGGTGGAGGCTTACAGCAGCGGATTAGCACCGAATATTATTGCCAGTGGGGGGATAGGCGGCAGTGAACCCTCTGAAGCTGAAACGATGAAACGTTATTTAATGGAGAAAGGGGTACCGGAGCGGGCCATCCTTTTAGAGGAGAGGTCACGAAGCACCATGGAGAATTTACAGAACAGTCAGGCGATTATGATGGAAAAGGGATATAAGACAGCGGTGATTGTAACGCATGGTTTCCATGCTTATCGGGCATCTCTGATGGCGAGAAGCCTGGGAATTACATCGACGGTCGAGCCTGTTCAGATTCGTCCGCTTTCATTGACGTACTATACGCTAAGGGAGTGTGCAGGCATTGCGATTTTCACGCTGGAATCTATTAAAATGAAAACCTTTTCATATTAATTATTTTTAAATTGAACTATAAGATATCAAGTGTTAATATAATATAAAAAATATTGAGAATATTTCATCTAATTAATTAGCTTGGTTTAGGTGGAATAGGCATTCGCGTGTCATCACTTTTTAGCGCTTTAACGCGTGCGTCCAAGGGTAAACGACTCCATCGTCCGGGCAAGGACGAAGAGTACAACCAAAAACGAGGGAAGAAAGGTTGCACAACATGACTAAAATTGGATTACCTCCCAAACAGGGATTGTACGATCCGGGGTTTGAGCATGATGCGTGCGGTATTGGCTTTGTTGCCAATATCAAAGGTGTCAAATCACATGAAATCGTCAAACAGGCGCTTCGTGTCCTTTGTAATTTAGATCATCGCGGTGGTCAAGGCAGTGACCCGAATACGGGAGACGGGGCAGGCTTATTGATGCAAATCCCGGATACGTATCTTCAGTCCGCTTGTGAGAAGGAAAATATAAAGCTCCCTGCTGCTGGCAGCTATGGTGTAGGTATGGTTTATTTACCTCAGGATTTGGAGGCACGCCAAGCATGTGAGAGTATAATTGAGCGAATTGTCAAACAAGAAGGGCAGCAATTCCTCGGATGGAGAACCGTTCCAACGGATAACAGTTCTTTGGGAGATTCCGCGAAGTCAGCGGAGCCGTTTGTACGTCAAGTCTTTATCGGTCAAAGTGAAGATATTACGAGCAACTTGGATTTTGAGCGCAAGCTATATATGATACGTAAGCTATCTGAAAACGCTATCAAATTATCTCATCGTGAATCGCAATTTTACTATTCTAGTTTGTCTAGCAGAACGATTGTATATAAAGGAATGTTAACGCCTGAGCAAGTAGACGCTTATTACATTGAATTGCAAGATGAGAAAGTAGACTCCGCACTCGCACTCGTTCACTCCCGCTTTAGTACGAACACATTCCCGAGCTGGGAACGTGCGCATCCGTACCGATATTTGATTCATAATGGTGAAATTAATACCCTGCGCGGCAATGTGAATTGGATGCATGCCCGTCAGGCTATGTGCGAAACCGAATTATTCGGCGAAGACTTCAAACGCATTCTTCCTGTTATTGATACCGATGGCTCCGATTCACAAATGTTTGATAATACATTAGAATTCCTCATGCTTTCTGGACGTTCGCTGCCGCATGCAGCGATGATGATGGTGCCAGAACCTTGGTCCAAACACGAAACGATGGATGATGAGAAGAAGGCTTTCTACGAGTACCACAGTACACTGATGGAGCCGTGGGATGGTCCAGCAGCCATTGCTTTCACAGATGGCAGTCAAATTGGAGCAATTCTTGACCGTAATGGCTTGCGTCCATCGCGTTACTATGTGACTACCGATGATTTCATTGTTTTGGCTTCTGAAGTAGGTGTCTTGGATATTGAGCCAGAGCGTATTTTGTACAAAGATCGTCTCAGACCGGGTCGTATGCTGCTTGTTGATACGATAGAAGGCCGCATCGTGACCGATGAGGAAATCAAAAGCCGCATCGCTGGCGAACAGCCTTACCGTGATTGGCTGAACGAGCACCTTGTTTCCCTTGAAGATTTGGAAGATGCGCCAATCGTGCTCGGTTCCGACCATGACACGGTACTTCAGCGTCAGCATGCATTTGGCTATACCTTCGAACAACTGCGTAAGACTCTAGAGCCAATGGCCAAAACGGGTGTAGACCCCATTGGTTCAATGGGTACGGATGCACCGCTTGCCGTGCTTTCCGATCGACCGCAGCTCCTATATAACTATTTTAAGCAACTGTTTGCGCAGGTTACCAACCCGCCGATTGATGCGAATTTCGAAGAAATTATTACAGCTCAAGGCACTACAATCGGTCCTGAGCGCAACCTGATTAACCCTGAACCGGAGAGCTGTCGACAAATTCGTTTGCAATCGCCATTTCTTTCTAATAAAGAGTTGGCGAAGCTGCGTCATATTAAACGCGATGGCTTCAAAACGGTTACCTTGCCTACGCTGTTCGAAGCTTCCGAAGGCACAGTAGGTCTAGAAAATGCGATGCAAGCCCTTTATGCTGCGGCTGATCAAGCCATTGCGGAAGGCGCTTCGCTATTCATTCTTTCAGATCGTGGTGTGGATAGCCGTAAGGCCCCGATTCCGGCGCTGCTTGCGACTTCGGGTCTCCATCACCATTTGATTCGTCAAGGCACACGGACCAAAGTCAGCTTGCTTGTAGAGTCGGGCGAACCGCGTGAAGTGCACCATTTTGCTTTGCTGCTCGGTTATGGCGCAGGGGCAATTAACCCGTATCTTGCGTTGGAAACGTTAGATGACATGATAGCGCGCAAGCAGCTAGTTGGCGTTGATATTGAGAAAGCGACGTATAACTACATTAAAGCCGTAACGAAGGGCGTTGTTAAAGTCCTGGCGAAAATGGGTATCTCCACGATCCAGAGTTATCGTGGAGCACAAATTTTCGAAGCGATTGGACTTAGCCAAGAGCTCATCGATTCGTATTTCACATGGACCCACACGCCTGTTGGCGGGATTGGTATCGATATTGTGGCTAAGGAAGCTTTGATCCGTCACAACCGTGCTTTCTCCGAGCAAGAGGGACGCGATAAGGTGCTGGATACCGGGGGTGATTTGCAATGGCGCAGAGATGGAGAAGATCATCTCTATACACCGGAAACGGTGCATGCCTTACAATCAGCCGTTCGTACGAACAACTACGCGATGTATAAGAATTTCTCGAAGCTCATCAAACGTGAGGATGAGAAATATATGGCTTTACGCGGGCTTCTGAGCTTCAAGGAAGGCCGACAACCGATTCCGATCGAAGAAGTGGAGCCGATCGAGTCGATCTTTAAGCGCTTCAAGACGGGAGCCATGTCCTATGGCTCCATCAGTAAAGAAGCGCACGAGACGATTGCGATTGCGATGAACCGCATCGGCGGCAAGAGCAACACCGGCGAGGGCGGCGAGCACCCTGAGCGTTTCACGCCGGATGCGAACGGCGACCTTCGCCGAAGCGCAATCAAGCAGGTGGCGTCCGGCCGCTTCGGCGTCACAAGCCACTATCTCGTCAATGCTGACGAGATTCAGATCAAGATGGCGCAGGGCGCGAAGCCCGGCGAGGGCGGTCAGCTCCCGGGAACCAAGGTGTACCCTTGGGTTGCCGAGGTTCGCGGCGTTACGCCAGGCGTAGGCTTAATCTCGCCGCCGCCGCATCACGATATTTATTCGATCGAGGATCTAGCTGAGCTGATCCACGATCTCAAGAATGCCAACCCTCGGGCACGGATCAGTGTGAAGCTGGTATCCGAAGTCGGTGTTGGCACCATCGCTGCCGGCGTAGCCAAAGGAAAAGCGGACGTTGTCCTGATCTCCGGCTACGACGGAGGAACAGGCGCGTCGCCGCAGACGAGTATTCGTCATGCGGGACTGCCGTGGGAGCTTGGTCTGGCGGAGACGCATCAGACGCTCGTGCTCAACAACCTGCGCAGCCGTATCGTCGTCGAGACAGACGGCAAGCTGATGACGGGGCGCGACGTTGTCGTAGCTGCCCTGCTCGGGGCTGAGGAGTTCGGCTTCGCTACAACTCCGCTCATTACAATTGGCTGCGTGATGATGCGCGTGTGCCATCTGGATACCTGTCCGGTTGGGGTTGCTACGCAAAATCCGGAGCTTCGCAAGAAATTTGCCGGGGACCCCCAGCATGTGGTCAATTTCATGACCTTCATCGCGCAGGATGTGCGTGAGATGATGGCTGAACTTGGCTTCCGCACCATTGAAGAGATGGTCGGTCGCACAGATGTGCTTGAGTCTAAGCAAGCTGTCGAGCATTGGAAAGCTAAGGGCGTCGACTTATCGCCGCTTCTGCACCAACCAGAGATGGGCGAGGATGTAGGCCGTTTCTGCCAAATGGCGCAGGATCATGGTTTGGATCGCTCATTGGACGTAACGAAGCTGCTCGCTATTTGTGAGCCTGCGATTGAGCGCAAAGAGCATGTGCACGCCATCCTGCCAATTGCGAACGTCAACCGTGTTGTCGGAACGATAGTAGGTAGTGAAGTGACACGTCGTCACGGCGTGGACGGCTTACCTCACGATACCATCCGCCTCCACTTTAATGGTTCTGCTGGGCAAAGCTTCGGTGCTTTCGTACCGAAAGGGATCACGCTTTCGTTGGAAGGCGATGCGAATGACTACGTTGGTAAAGGATTATCCGGTGGTAAACTGGCTATTTTCCCTTCCAGTCAATCGCACTTTGTTCCCGAAGATAACGTGATTATTGGAAATACCGCGTTCTATGGCGCAACCGACGGGGATGCTTACATCCGTGGAATTGCAGGCGAGCGTTTCTGCGTAAGAAACAGCGGCGTGCGAGCGGTTGTCGAAGGTGTAGGCGACCATGGTTGTGAATACATGACTGGCGGCCGTGTTGTTGTTCTCGGTTCTACGGGACGCAACTTCGCAGCAGGTATGTCAGGCGGTATCGCCTATGTGCTGGATGAGAAGGGGGACTTCTCAAGTAAGGTGAACAAAGAAATGGTTTACCTAGAGCAGCTGGAAGAAACGTATGAAATGAACGAACTGAAAACGATGATTCAGCATCATGCCACATTTACGGATAGCAGCGTTGCCCACCAAGTTATTCAGCACTGGGATGAGTACGTTTGGAAGTTCGTGAAGGTTATACCGAAGGACTACAAACGGATGTTTGATGCTATCGAAAAGGTGAAACGCTCCGGACTAAGCCAACAAGAAGCCGTCATGGTTGCTTTCGAGGCGAATATGAGGGACGTTTCACGTGTCGGTGGAAACTAACGAATCAGATCAGATGCTGACGAAGTAAGTTTTGCTTAAGCAAAACATGTGATGCTTTCGATGCCAGTTTTATTGGCGAAAAACTCAGCACATGCTTACGAAGTAAGTTTTCTAGTGAAAACTCTTGGGAGGGATTAAACGTAAATGGGTAAACCAACTGGTTTTATAGAACATCGTCGAGAAGTGGCATCTGAAGCTGCTCCCCTAGTCCGAATTGGACATTGGAAAGAGTTTGCGACGCCGCTGACTGAAGATAAATTGCAAACACAAGGTTCAAGATGCATGGATTGTGGGATTCCTTTCTGTCACACAGGGGCGTTGATCAGCGGCATGGCCGCTGGTTGCCCGGTTAATAACCTCATTCCGGAATGGAATGATCTGGTGTATCGCGGTCAATGGAGAGAGGCTCTGGACCGTCTGCATAAAACGAACAACTTCCCTGAATTCACGGGACGCGTTTGCCCGGCACCATGTGAAGGTTCGTGTACGGTAGGTCTGAAGGATACGCCAGTTACGATCAAAAGCATCGAAAAAGCCATTATTGATAAAGGTTTCGATGAGGGCTGGATTACACCTGAGCCTCCGGAAGTGCGCACAGGTAAGAAGGTGGCGGTCGTAGGCTCGGGTCCATCCGGACTCGCTGCAGCAGCGCAGTTGAACAAAGCTGGACACTGGGTAACCGTGTTCGAGCGTGCAGACCGCGTGGGCGGACTACTCATGTACGGTATTCCGAACATGAAACTGGATAAGAAGTATGTCCAGCGTCGTGTGGACCTGCTCGAAGCCGAGGGCATCACGTTCGTTACCGGTGCTCATGTCGGTGTGAACTATCCGATCGAGAAGCTTCAAGAGGAGTTCGATGCCATCGTTCTGTGCGGCGGGGCAACGAAAGGCCGCGATCTTCCGATCGAGGGTCGTGAGCTAGGTGGCGTGCACTTAGCCATGGAATTCCTGAGCAAGAACACGAAGAGTTTGCTAGATTCCGAGCACGCTGACGGCGCGTTCATTTCCGCCGAAGGTAAGGATGTTATCGTCATCGGCGGCGGCGACACGGGTACGGACTGCGTGGGCACATCTTTGCGTCACAAAGCGAAGAGTGTTACGCAATTTGAGATTATGCCGAAGTCACCGGACACACGTCCTGCGAACAATCCTTGGCCGGAATGGCCAAAAGTCCACAAAGTGGACTACGGTCAACAAGAAGCGGCTGCTCTGCAGGGTGACGATCCGCGCCAATACTTAATCAACACGAAGAAATTCGTGGGGGATGAGAATGGCAACTTGAAGGAACTGCACACGGTGCTCATCGAGTGGCAGAAGAACGATAAAGGCCAATTCGTCCCTGTGGAAGTTCCGGGCAGCGAGAAAGTTTACCCAGCTCAGCTGGTACTGATCGCGATGGGCTTCACAGGACCGGAGAACACGGTGCTGGATCAACTTGGCGTCGTCAAAGACGAGCGCTCCAACGCGAAAGCGGACTACGGTAAGTTTGCGACGAGCGTGGACGGTGTCTTCGCTGCCGGTGACATGCGTCGTGGGCAAAGCCTTGTGGTTTGGGCGATCAACGAAGGTCGCGCAGCGGCTCGTGAAGTTGATCGGTATTTGATGGGATCATCGAATTTACCATAAAGATGTGGAAAAGAGGCTGACTCAAAAGGTTAAAAACCTAGCGAGCAGCCTCTATTTGTTTCGATACGGAGCGAAATCTAACAGGAATTCCTCCAGTTATTTGGCGTTAATTGATCCAAACGTTCATCTAACTGGAAAACCTCCCTCTAATTTTTGGGGGAATCGCTATTCCGCGAGAAAACATCAGAAATAACGGGAGATTTTCCATGTAAACTAGATTTTTATGAAAAAATACGCAAATTAACGGTAGGTTTTCCGTGTAGTGCAACAGTGAAAATAGAGGCAGCCTAAAGATGAACGCCTTATGGGACATCCCCTTTTTTTGACCCTGATGTAGTTGTCGTCGAACAGTATCAATGGGAGTATCTCATCTATTCAACATATGCTCTCAATGCCCTAACCCATCACTGGAAACGACGAATAGCCGGCACGCACAGCACACTAGCAACAATAGCGATGCCAATCGAAGCGAATAACGTAATGGTCGTAATCCCGCCAATTCCATCAGCAATTAAGCCGATAAGGAAATAACTCACAGGCAGCAGGGCGAAAGAACCTAATAGATCCAGACTGACCACACGGCCGAAGGCTTCTGCTGGTACAAGCTCCTGTAAGCTAGTTTCCCAGATAAGACCGAAGATCATAAGTCCAAAGCCTTCTACTGCCATTAGGACAGCTAGAATGACCGCTGAAGAGGTGAAGGGGAGGAGCAGCAATGCCACACCGCTGAGGAGTACAGAGCCGTAAGCGAGTAGACCTCGATGAGGCCATTTTGTTTTAGAGCCAAAAATGAGTGCCGCAACGATGGCCCCAAGTCCAGAGCAAGTAATCCCGATACCATACATCAATGGATCCAGTTGTAGATGTACTTTGAATAACCAAGGAACCAGAATGACACTAATTCCACTGTAACTAATATTAATGAACGAAAAGGCAAGGATTGTTATCCAAAGCCAGGGATGACTTCTTAGGACCGTAATACCTTCTAGAAATTCGCTCTTCCACGAAGTCGAGGGTTGATCGGCAATTTGTTTGATGGTCGGTGTATAAAGCGATTTTTTCACCATAAAGAGCAGGCATAGAAAGGAGAGGAGATAGGTCAGCGCATCTAATCCGAAGCCGTAACTCGCGGATAAGGAAGAAATCAGCAGTCCACCTAGGACAGGTCCGATAAGTCGGACGGCTTGATTGCTCATTTGTGTTAGAGCGTTAGCGGCATTACGAATTTCGGGTGTGAATACGGTGGCACGTACAGCTGAATAGGCAGGATGAAAAAGGCCTTCCATGAGGCCATAGATGCCTACAAGTCCGAATAAGACATGGATGGATAAGGTGTCAGTGAAAATAAGCACCGCAATGGCTAACATGGTGATGAATCGAACGATATCAGAGAGCATCATAATTTTAACGCGATCATAGCGATCTACGATCCAGCCGGAAAAGGGGAGCATGATTACGTAAGGGAGCATATAAGCTGCCATAACGATGCCCATCATCGTGGTTGAACCTGTTAGGGAATAAACAACCATGGGTAAAATAACGGTAGTAACAGAACCGCCGAGCATGGATATGAGTTGGCTAAGCCACAAATAAGGAAAGGAACGTGATTTGACGAAAGGTATCAGGAAATTATCTAGTACTCGCTGTTTCTTTTTAAGATGGGATTCTATTTGCATGTTTGATTTACTCCTAACTCTCAGAATCAAAAGGTGAACAATTCATACACATCATGTACAATAGAAGGAGCAGGTAAGCTTGCGATGATGCGGGAGCCTAGTATGTACGGATTGGAGGGGAGCACATGAAGAAAGATGATCTTATTACGGCTGCGGAACTGCATGCACTGTTAGCTGAGAATGGAGAGGACTTTCAGGAGTTTGAAATGGACGAACCCATCGGTACACAGCATCTTCATTCTCTGCAAAAAGCAGTTGTGCTCCTCTCCCAGCAGGTAGCGGATCTTCAAACGCAGCTTCATGTGCATTTTGAACTCCAAAACAAACAGCAAGAACAATTGCTGCGGCAATTTAAATATCAAATTGAACATAAGCTCCATGAGCAGTTGGCAAATGGGATCGTGGTACTGCAGCAGCCAACAGACATGGATGCCGAAGTTTTGCATAAGGAATCCCAACAATTGACGCTCTATTCAGCTGAACTGCCTGAACCGGTTGATGAGGAGCCGACCTATTCCAGGGTGAAAAGCTACAAAAAGATTCGGAAACGAAAAAAGTCGTTACTGGAGAGGCTTTTCGGATAGTTGAAAGGACAAAAGACCGCATCTTCCTAGTCGAAGAGCGGTCTTTCTGTGTCTTAGTGCAGCTGGAAATCTATAGCATCCCTTCCTCATGAGCCTTCTTGGATGCTTGCACGCGGTCTCGGACGTCCATTTTCGAGTAAATGCTGGAAATATAGTTCTTCACGGTGCCTTCGGACAAGAACAGTTTTTCGGCAATTTCTCGGTTATTGAGGCCATCGGCGATACAGTGCAGTACTTGCACTTCGCGCTCACTGAGTCCATAAGTATCGGCCCGAACCTGCTCTTCCAGAGCTTTGACTCCGGCACCTTGCGATGTGTTATCTGCAGCGCCTCTCGCTTGCTGGACGAGCATTCTGGCGATATCTTGCGGGATGAGTGTACCGCCTTGGTGCACCCATTTGATACCGGCCGCCAGATCCTTCGGATGAATGGCTTTGAGCAAATAGCCTTCGGCACCCGCTCCTAGGGCATCAACGACATAGCTGATTTCCTGGAAGGTAGTCAGGATGATAACGCGAATCTGAGGCCATGTGGCTTTGATTTGGCGAGTCGCTTCGACGCCGTCCATGACTGGCATATGAATGTCCATGAGTACAACGTCAGGCTGCTGTTCTTCGCACTGCTTTAGAGCTATGTGACCATTCTCAGCCAAACCGACAACATGAATATCCGGATCCATATCAAGTACGATGTGCAGGCTTTCTCTTATTAAATCCTGATCATCGACCAGGAGAAGTTTAAGCGGGGTTGTGTTCATGCTTGATCCTCCTTAGAGTTTTTCGCCAGAAAAACTGGCTTCGAAAGCGCTACTTGAGTTTTTCGCCAGAAAAACTGGCTTCGAAAGCGTTACTTGAGTTTTTCGCCAGAAAAACTGGCATCGTAAGCGCAGCTTAAGTTTGTATCCACATTGTACCACCCAGTGCTTCCAACGGGAAAGATTTAGAATGACGGCAAACGTTTGGCGGGAATGGAACAATGAACGACAGTACCTTGACCTATTGTGGAACTCACCTGAAGTGTACCCTGCAGCGCAAATATGCGTTCCTGCATGGCGTTGATACCAAAGCCAACTTTCAGCTGCTCGGTACCGACGCCATCGTCCTCAATGCGAATGTCGACTAAATCATCGGAGTAAGTGAGTGTAACTTCTACGGTGGAAGCCCGGCCATGCCGTTTGGCATTGGTTAGCGATTCCTGCAGACAGCGAATGAGCGAAAGTTTGGTTTGTTTCGGAATGTCGAATTCGTCACCTACGGTGGTGAATCGGATTTGGGTCCCGGTATGAAGGGCAAATTCGTTAGCCAGTCTCGTCAATTGTTGGGAGAGCAGCATATCGCCTTCGGGAACCATCTGATGAATGCTGCGGCGTACTTCTTCAAGTCCATTGCGGGTTACACTACGCAGGACGTCCAACTTTTCTTTGGCTTTTTCTGGCACTGTTTCGATCAGGTAGGACACAGCGTCCATCCCCATGATGACGGAAGTAAACGTATGCCCCACTGTATCGTGCAATTCACGTGCCATCCGATTGCGCTCCTCAAGCAGCGTAAGCTGTTCGATTTGGTTGGCATACTGCTCTAATGCGTTATTTTGCTCATGGATTAAATGATACTGACGTTGGTTCTCGGCTAAAAGCTTTTCGGTCTTCTCATTCGAAGTCACAACCCGTTGTAAGCTAAGGCCAATGGCAAAGAATAGCACAGCATTTAAGATAATGCTAAATAATTGGCCAACCCCCATCTCACTATGAAGGATGAAAAAATACTCAACAGGCATCGCCACCATAAATATGGGAGCGGTCCACCAAGCATTTTTTCGGTCGGTGAGGAATCCAATGACCATTAATGGGCAATTAATAGTAAGGTACGCATCCTGCTGCATCCATGAAAGATAGAGTTGTAGAGGAATACCTGTCAGCAGAACGGCAATCGGATAGAAAGTTGAGTTGATGTAGTCCGGTCTCCAGAATAGAAATGGAACGCCATAGGACAAGAGGATGGCCAATATTGCTTGTATGTTGGTCGTTAGTTCATGCTCATGCATGTGCAAAAGCGCGTAAAGCAAGCCAAGCAGTGTAGAACCGGTCAAAACGATAAAAAGGGACCACTCTACACCGTGCCAAGGTCTTCTTTGAATCATAAAAGGACTCCTTTACACAAGATCTTATAAGATCATTGTACATAAAATAAGGAAAAAGCTATAGTGAGCGCAGTCATATGGTTTTGTGATGATTTGTGACCTTTCTCTATGACTATTCTTAGAAAGTTAACTAGGCAAAGCAGCTCAGGTAGGGTAGCATTGGGTTATATTGGTTAAAAGTTAGGGGGAGTGTTAAAGATGACAGCAACAATAGATGCCATTACACCGATAGTAAAAATCGATCAAATTACAAAACGCATCGGTTCTAAAACGATTATCGATAAATTAAGCTTTGAGGTGCCGCGGGGCGAGGTGTTTGGATTTCTCGGTCCGAACGGAGCGGGCAAAACGACAACCATCCGGATGATGGTCGGACTCATGTCGATCACGGAAGGGGATATACGGATTGGCGGGTATTCCATTCGTACCCATTTTGAGCAAGCGATTCGTCATGTTGGCGCAATTGTGGAAAATCCGGAAATGTACAAGTTTCTGAGTGGTTATCATAATTTGGTTCATTACGCGAGAATGTTCCCGGGCGTTGAGGAAGACCGAATTCAAGAGGTCATTGATCTTGTTGGTATGGAAAATAGAATCCATGACAAGGTCAAAACGTACTCCCTCGGTATGCGCCAAAGGCTTGGGATCGCTCAAGCTCTGCTGCATAAGCCGTCTGTGCTAATCTTGGACGAGCCTACTAATGGGCTGGATCCAGCAGGTATTCGGGAGCTGCGTGATCATTTACGAAAGCTCACCCGGGAGGATGGAATCTCAGTTATCGTGTCCAGTCATTTGCTTGCGGAGATGGAGTTGATGTGCGACCGTGTCGCCATTATTCAGAACGGGAAGCTGGTAGACGTCAGACTGATTAAAGAATTTGGTCAGGCGGATGGCAAACAGCAGGTGGCTTTTGAGGTGACGTCGATGGATCGAGTCTTGACATTAGCAGCAGAACACGGAGCACAAGTGAATGTATCAGGGGATGAGATCATCATGAATCTCGATAAGCAAGAGACAGCAGCGTGGAACAAAAGGTTCGTAGAGGCAGGGATTGCGGTCTACGGCATCCGAGCGGCAACCAAATCCCTGGAAGATCAATTTTTAGAGATGACGGGAAGTGATCCGATTGCTTAATCTCATTCGAAATGAACATATGAAAATTTATCGTAGGCTGCGAACTTGGATTCTAGGTGGATTATTGATTGCCATTGTCGTATTAGCTGGACTGTTCTCACATTCGGGCTATCAGTCAAATGAAGACTGGAAGACCAGAGCAGCGGAATCGATTGAGCACAATCAGAAAGAGCTGGAAAATCCGGATGTGCCGGCCAAATTCAAACAGCAGATGAAGGAGGGCATAGCACTCCAGCAGTACATGTTGGATCATAATTACCCTCCGACAGATAACACCTTATGGGGTGGCACCCTAAGCGCAGCGGGATTAATCATCATGGTTACGTTATTTACCGTAATCATTGCCGGAGATATGGTCGCTGGTGAGTTTACATGGGGGACCATTAAGCTGCTGCTCATTCGTCCTGCCAGCCGAGCGAAAATTCTATTGTCTAAGTATCTAACAACGCTGCTGTTTGCAGCTACTTTGCTGATTGTGATGTTTATTACTTCACTGATTGTGAATGGGTTCCTCTACGGATTTCAGAGTCTAAATCTTCCACACTTGACTGTAAATGCAGCAGGACAAGTTCAGGAAGGGAGTATGCTGGTGTACGTGTTTGCAACCTATGGACTAAAGTTGATCGAACTCGTTATGATCGTGACGATGGCCTTTATGATCTCAACCGTATTTCGCAGCTCCTCATTGGCTATTGGCCTTAGCATTTTCATCATGTTTGCAGGGCAAATTATTACGCTATTGCTGATGAGATACAGCTGGGGCAAATATTTTTTATTCGCCAACACGGATCTCACTCCGTACTTAGAGGGGCAGCCGCTGGCAGAAGGGATGACGCTTGGTTTCTCTATAACCGTGCTGCTTTTCTACTTCTTATTGTTTATTGTGCTCTCTTGGGAAATATTCCGCAGACGCGATGTAGCCGCCTGATAATCGTGTGGTCCAGAGGCTAACAGATACAAAAAAAGGACGACTCCTAGGTTATGAAACCTTTGGAATCGTCCTTTCTCATTTTTGAATATACGCGTGGATGGTATCAGGAACTTCCTGCAAGGAGTTCAACTGGTAGAACGCCCCTTTAGGAGTGATGTCGATGGTCCCTGTGTTGTACTCCCAGTCCTGCTGTACAGGAATATGAATCGAGTGAATACCTGCATGCAGCGCAGGCAGTACATCCGTCTTGATCGAGTTGCCGATCATCCATGTGTGGTTGCGATCAAAACGCTGTTCGTTCATGATCGTTTCCATGTATTCTCTCGTCTTATGCACCGTAACAAAGATGCGATCATCAAAATAGGTGTCTAAGCTCAAATCCTTCACTTTTTTCATTTGGATAGTTGCATCGCCACCTGTGTATAGAAACAGTCGGTGTCCAGCTTGCTGGAGATGATCAAGTGTTTCGTTCATAAGCGGATAAGGCTCTGCTGTATATTCATAAACCGTGTGGCCTAATTGCAACAACCATGATTCTTCTTTTACATTAGTTGGACGGTTATACTGTGTGGCGAACCATTGGTACGTCTCAACAAATGATTTGGGAAAACGATCCGGCATAAAGCCATGAATGTGGATGCCAGCGAGATCGATTTGGAGCTGCTTCTGCTTGATGTCCTGCGCGTTAAGTCCGTGCCCAGAATACCAAGTAAGCATAAGATCGATAAACTGGTCAATCACGAAGTCAAAATATTTATTACAATGCACCAACGTATCATCAAGATCAAAAAGTATCGTCTGTTCTCTCATAGGCCCTGTCTCCTGCATCAGTTAGAAATGAATTTCCAACTATTATATCATGCGCCTAGCCTAAGTCCTAGGCGAGACCCTTACATAGCCACCGTATTCCCCTTAAATGCCCCATTAGCGGATGAGGCAGGTTTATTCCCATTGTCTTGCTCCCCGTTTTGGATAGGAGCAGTTGTTGATGTTTTCGAGTCCATTTTACTGTTTCCTTGGAATAGTCCACCTTCTTCAATGATAAAGGAAGCCGCGCTGATATTGCCTTGAAGGGAACCTGTAGAAGTAATCGTCAGCTTGCCCTTGGTGATGATGTTACCCTGTACGCTTCCTGCCAGTACAACGTCCCTTGCAGAAATATTGGATTTTACTACGCCATTTTCCCCTATAATAACATCCCCAGCGCATTCGATATCACCTGTAATGCCGCCTTCAATGCGAATGCTCGCTTCTGATTTGATGCGGCCTTCAAAGGTTGTACCTTCTCCAATCAAAGTATCTGTTGTATTTGGATTCATGAAGTCTTTCTTTTTCTTAAACATGGTGGTTATTCATCCTTTCGATTCGCTTTGAGATAAGGTTTGGGATCGATGCTTTCCCCATTTTTGAGTACTTCATAGTGCAGATGAGGTCCAGTACTGCGTCCCGTGGATCCGACTAGGCCTATAGAACTACCTTTTTCCACGGAATCTCCCTTATTCACTAAAATTTTATTTAAATGCATGTACCAAGTGCGCAATCCCTTTGAATGCTCGATGACGATATTGTTGCCGTGGAACATATCACTCCCGGTGCTGACGACTTTGCCGTCTGCGGTTGCATAGACAGGATCATTCTCACGAGCACCGAAATCAATGCCGGAATGAAAGCTTGGACGATGCGTAAAAGGGTCTGTACGGTAACCAAACGTCGATGTGACGACCTTGGTGGTAGTCGGCCACAAGGTAGGGGTAATGCGAAGCAATTGCTGCTTATCGGCAACCTTTTGCTTCGTTGCGGTTAAGTTGGTTTGCAGCTCTTTCACTTCGCTGTTAAGTGCCGTGAAGGAAGCTAACGTCTGCTCACCAAGCTTTATGATGTCTTCCTGAGAAGCTGGATTAGGACTTCCGCCAATGCCGCTGTCTAGGGTAGGGAGCTTTCCATCTGCATCCGCAGGTTTATCCAGTTTGCTGGGTGACGTGCTGGCAACAGCTGTCCCGGTTGTGTTTGCGTCGATCCCGGCAATCGATTTGAGATCACTTTCGAATTTCTTCATTTCTTCGACTTTTGTTTTCATTTGTTCGGCTTGCTGAGATAGTTGAATAACTTCATTCTGTAATTGTTCGATGGCCTTGTCTTTGGAATTTAATGCAGCACTCCACTGTTGGTTAGCTCCAGTTAGCTTTGACTGCAGAGCGCTAGCCTCTTTCAAGGTGCTTGCATGCATCACATAAGTGATTATAGAAATTAGCAGCAGCACGGATAAGCATGCTGCAGCGATATAAGCGAATAGATGGGGAATACGAAACCTGACGACCGATTGATTGGCATCTGGAATGATGACTAGCGTCAGTTTTTTGGGTTTCCAGTTGAGCTTCATAAAGGCTTAATTGTCTCCTGTCGTGGTTGAATTTGGTAAAGTTCAATATTCCTGTACTTCATTCGTCATATTCTGATAAAAACCTTCCTAATACCTACTAGTCCTAGATAAAATGAGTCGAAAGTAGGAAGGAATCTTGTCGGATATAATCGAATGTACTTAACAAATACAGGAAGTTGTAGATATGGAGTGTAGCCACTAATGATAAAGCTAGCAGGTATCGATATAGGGAACGATAGTATTAAACTGGTGCTGGATGGTTCTAGAGAACCGTTAGTGATCCCGAATATCATTGCGCCGGGATACGAAAGGCATATTTTGCAGGAAGAAGACACACCATTGAAAGCGCTGGATGTAATGATTTACAGTCCATCCCTTTCTCAAAGAAATCAACGTTATTTCGTCGGACAACTTGCTTTGGAACATGAAGATAATCTGGAGCTTGAAGACACGGATAATAAGGCGATATCGGATCAATCCCTTATTGTTGCGCTTACTGCATTAGCTTATCAAGGTCTCACCAACCAAGCCTTTAATGCTGGGTACGGAAATGTAGACGAAGTCGAATATACGCTTGGAACCGGTTTGCCTGTTCGTGCGTTTGCGAAGTTCAATCAGCAATTCGAGCAGAGGCTGCTTGGTGAGCATGAAGTGACTTTTCTATCCACTCCACAATTCCAAAACCGCAAGATTAAAGTATCGGTTCGCAAGGTTGCAGTCTCCATTGAAGGGGCGGCAGCCATGTTCCATTTGGCTACGCACGACAGCTTGCAAGTCAAGGATGAAGAGATTTACAACGGCTGCATCGGCGTTTGCGAGATCGGCGCACTGACGACGGACTTCCCTGTTATCAAACGGATGGCTATTGATAATCACTTCAGTCATGGTGAGCAAATTGGCATCGCTACTTATCTCGATGCTGTCATTCGCGATGTCGAAGATGCTTACGGCTATGTGTTTCCAAGCCGTGCGAAGCTCGTGCAGCGAGTGAAGAATCGTGAATTTACGATTCAACTCCTTGGCGAAGGACAGGTCGATATTCGGCCGATCGTGGACCAGCATTTCCGTCGCGCGGCTTTACGGATGATCGAGATGATCAAAAAGCGCTGGCGCAAATATCCCGATATTCAATGCTTCTATGTGATTGGTGGAGGCGCATCAGCGCTGAAACCTTACATCCAAGAAGCTGCAGGGTCATTAAAACTGCGATTCGCGAATGAAAGCGAATATCTAAATATGTATGGCTACTTGAAAGTGGCCAAAAGTCGGTTAAGCCAATCAGTTCCTGTCTAGCCATGTAACGCACCTGTTTATGAGGGTGCGTTTTTTTTTATGCATTTTTTTGCCACAAAGGAACAACCGACTAATAACTCGCAATTAATTATTCGGTTGTTCCTAAATCATTTACCGGCTCCTGATTGCTTCGAAAGGTTCACCTCCATATAAGTTGTCAGGACCGTAAGGAATAAACAACAAGCAAAACACATTGCGCAGGCCGTGCTCATGATGGGCTTATACTTGCCGAAGGCAAGTCCGATGACGATGCAGACAGTGGAGAAGACGATCAGGATATTGCCCAGCCATAACCATTGCTTGTAGGAGAATCGTACGCTGGTCTTGGTCATCTGCTCGGGAGGAGTTTTAATAGAATTCCCACTGTCGCTGGGTGAAGCCATTGGATGAGATTGCTTCCGCTGCTTGATCTTCGCGGCAGCGAATAGAATACCCATGACGAAAGGCTGATATCCTAGTACGATGAGCGGCATGCTGAAATTCGCGAAGGCGAGCAGCTCCGTGATACTCTTGAACGATAGAATGGTCGTAAATGCCACCAAGAGGGCGACCTGCTTGTTAATGACGGGATAGTTGCGCTCCTTGATGATCGAGCTAATGCCTAAGAGAATCGCTAAATATATTGCGATCATTTTGCAAGCTAGAACGGGTAACCAGATGGTCAGGAGAACGATATCAAGCCGATCGAGGAAATCCGTCACATGAATCACTTGCACCAAATTGTAAGCAGGATATATGAAATTCGCAGGCATTTTCGGTCCCAAAACGGTAAGTACCAAAAAAATGATCAGCGTGAACAGGCAAATACCGAGCAAGGATCCGTGTCGGATAGCGGAACGGATTTGATTTGCGTTGTACATCGTGTGCAGAAATGCGCCGAGAATGAAAATATCACCCGCACTTCCGATGGCAAGCAGGTTGCTGAAGGCCAATTGTTGGAACGGCATTGTGAAAACAGGCATAGCGAGCCGGAGATTGAATTCGTTCGAAAGCAAGAGTGGCATCAACAAAGTTACGATGACGAAGAGAGGATAAAACATATCGTTGACGCGAGCGACGATTTCCACGCTGCTTCTCCCAAAATAAATCAGATACAAACAGGGCACCAGAACTAAGATTTCCACGGGTGTGTTGTGCAGCAACAACGTGGAATTATATTTCGATGCGGAAGACAAATCCTGCACGAGAATTTGCCAGAAGTGGAACAAAATCAACAGATTGACGACAGTACCGCCCCAGCGCCCTAGCAAATGTATGGATATTTCGAAAATATTCATCTTTGGAAACATCTTCACTAAATATCCAAAAAAGGCTGCAATCACAAATATATAGAAAACAGATAGGATATAGCTGAACCACGCATCCATCTCACTTACTCGAATCAATACATTTTGCAACGTAAAGATGCCTCCGCTTGTGATGATGGATGAGGCCAGCCACGCCAGCTGTCTCTGGTTGATTACTTGTTTTTTATCGATGAAAGCCACCGCCGTTTCAATTGCTTCAAGGGCTGATTACTGAATTATTGATTTTTTGATAGGCTAACTTGCAATCAAATGCCCATTAAATGACTAAACCAAGGGGAAACCGTGTGGATAAAGAAACGCGAAGGCATCGGAATGGGTACGTGTAAATATTTGCTAATGAATAGTACAAGTGTGACAAAGGTAATTAACCCATAAGTCGCCTTTACGCTGCCTTTCTGATGCTTAAGTGCCTTGCGGTCTATCAAAAGACTGGCAATCATAATGAATAGAAAGCTCAGTATAAATATGCTGTTCATCGCTAGCTCCCATCCTTGATCACATTCTGATTGATAAGACCGGTTTCGGTGATGGAGGCTTCAACCTTGATGCGGAATTCAGCTTCTTTAAACACGTCTCGCCATTGAGGCTTTAAATCGTTGTTCCACACATTTGGATGACTCCGCCAAACGAGTAAACCCAGTTGAGCTGAATCGGTCCCTTCCTTTTGCATTTGCTTAATGGCGGCTTGGACGCATTTCTTCACTTGCTCTGCGAATTTACGCTCCACCTTGTGTATGGCCTCCGGCTTGTTGAGATCTTGTTCGGATAAATCTTCACCAATGACCCCTTTAGCCTCTAGAGTAAGTTGAAAGATGACCTTGTCCCCTTGCAGTATAGGTTTGATTTCGGTATGTCCTTCCTTAACGAGAATGGAGATATCTTTGCCTGATTCGAGCGGAAAGGTGAGAAGATGTTCTCTAACACGGTTTCTCATCCACATGAGTCCATTCGCCTCCTGATTCTTGTAAATACCAACCATTCTGTCTCCTTTGAACTGACCATAGCCAACTAGCTGAATTTCTTGAGAGGGCTTCTTAGCTCCTTGGGTTTCCTTGGCTTCGAGGTAACTCAAAATAGGATCACTGTTAAAGCTAAGCGAAATGCCAATATCCTTCGTGGATGTCGCCATCGCGCGGCGCGATTTAGTTATTTCGCGAATGACTTCGGAGGGAAAACGTTCAAACTTGGGCTCCGCATTCAGCAGGTCGTAGCCTTTGCCCTTCGTCACGACGAGAAAGCAGGTCAGCCGACTCTCCGGTGTCCGTGCCGCATCGTCAAACATGATGCCGATTCCTGCCTTGGCAAGCTTTTCGCCTAGGACAATCGTTCGCCGATGTGATAGAAACAGTCTGCGCGACATTCGCATTTGCAGCTTGCTTGTTGCTTCGCGTATCGTTGTTCCGACTTCTGAATCTATATAGTAACTTTTGCCTCCGCTCGTACCGCCTCCACCCCCGCTGGCGCCGCCCATGGAACCGGGGAGGGGTAACATATAGGTAACGCGATACTTGCCGTCGTCCTCCAGATCAATGGAGGAGGTGAGCACAAAGGCGATATCGTTGGTTTCGGTACGATCCCAACAGCCTGTCAGGAATGTCAGCACGAGGGTGCTCATCATCCCAAACACAAAAAGACGCCTACGATGAGTCATTTGATTTGCCCTCCTCACTCGCTTTATGCTCATGCTGAATTCTGCTTCCGTCTACGCCTCCGTCCTCCTTGATTTGCTGAGGCAGCTTGTGATCCATGCGCTGTGTGTCTTGAATCGCCATAAATGCAGGACGTTTCTCCATCGCCCACAAAGGAGAGCGAATCAGCGAATCCTGTAAGTCTCCAGCGGATAACGGTCCTAATGGGGATAAATAAGGTACTCCGAAGGAACGTAAATTCGCCATATGTCCAAATAAAATCATCAAGCAAAAGATAATTCCGTAGAAACCGAATACGGAGGCAACGATTAGAAAAGGAAAACGCAGCATCCGAATGGCGATAGCGCCGTTATAACGCGGGATGGTGAATGAAGCAATCCCAGTAATGGATACGACGATGACAATCGGTGCGGATACGATGCCAGCTTGGACAGCGGCTTGTCCAACAACGAGCGCACCCAAGATGGAGACAGCGGAGCCGACCGCCTTGGGCAATCGAATACCTGCTTCTCGTAAGGCTTCGAATGTAATTTCCATGATTAACGCCTCAACAACGGCAGGGAACGGAATCGCTTCGCGGGCGGCAGCGACACTTAACATCAGTGTTGTCGGTAGTAGTTCATGGTGGTACGTCGTTATAGCTACATACAGAGCAGGTGCCGTGAGCGACAGAAACAAGAAGATGTAACGCAGCAAGCGTAATAGTGTACCGATTTGGTATCGTTCATAATAATCCTCGCTCGCTTGCATAACCTGTATGAATACGAAAGGAACAACTAGCGCAAAGGGTGTGCCATCAACGAGGATGGCCACTCGTCCTTGCAGGAGAGCACTGGCAACAACGTCTGGCCGTTCTGTGTATTGGATCTGTGGAAATGGCGAATACCATTCATCTTGGATGAGTTCTTCGAGCATGCCTGATTCCAAAATGGCATCGATCTTGATTTGCTCAATCCGCTTGACCACTTCCTCAACAAGAGAGGGCATTGCCAAGTCGTCGAGATAGCAGACGACGAGAGCGGTATTGCTCTCTTTACCGACGCTCATGGATTTCATCTTCAATCTAGGCGTCTTTAATTTGCGGCGGATCATAGAGGTGTTCGTGCGAATGCTCTCCACGAACCCTTCTTTCGGTCCGCGCACGACAGTTTCCGTCTCCGGCTCGCCGACGGAGCGCTTATCTGTTCCGCGGATGCCGAGCAGGATGGCTTTCGCGTTGCCTTCCACGAGCAGGGCGGTGTCTCCGCCCAAAACAGAAACGAGCAGGTCTCCGTAATTATCGGAGATTTGTGTCTGAGACACCGGCAGTATCGTACCTGCGATGCGGTCGATCGCTGTTTGGCCGCCACCCAGAATCATTAATGATTTCATGGTTTCGTTGAGCAGTTGGGTGTTGGTGAGTCCATCAACGAAGAGAAGCATTGCTGGAATGTTCGGCTCGATCTCGAATTCACGGACGACAACATCAGAGCAGTCCTGAAACATGGCTTTAATAAATTCATGATTTTCATGTAGAAGAAGTGATATTTTAGTTTGCTTAAGCTCTTCGATGAAGTGATAGTCTAACGAATCACTAAGCTCAGATTGTTCATCATTCTCACCCGGCCTATCTGATGGGCGTTTACGCAGGATACTTTTCATCAATTGTTTGGATGCTTTAACCATGCGATGGCCCTCCTGCCGCGATCTGGATGAAGATTAAAGGAATGCGTTTCATATTTTTCTCGAAATGAAAGGATTTTATTACGAAAGTTGGAAAATTTTATTCAGTCGAGTCCAGACTGTAGGATGGGTATAGATGAGAAGTCCTTGGCAAAAGCTATCAGGACAAGAAATTGCGGGGAAATTGGTAGAGGAGGCGGAGCTTTTTGTTGTGGGTTGTGATACTTCTGCTGCTATTCATCTTTCAGACCGCAACGATTCTGATCGGCGAATATAAACGACCAGCTAAAACGGTAGCCTGGCTGCTCGTTTTGTTTATTTTTCCAATTATCGGATTTATCATGTACTATTTCATAGCTAAGGAATATACCCAAAGGAAAATGGTTCGGCGCAAAGGACGCCGTAAAATGGATGAAATTAAACATCAATGGATGTATAAGGAATCGGCTGCGATTGCAAGCAATGCGGGGAATTATCAGCTGTTCGATGAGCCGCGTCTTGGTGGACTGCTTCATAACATTCCGGGCTCACCCATTACTCCAAAGAATCGAGTTGAAGTGTTGACCAATGGGGAAGTCACTTACGAGGCCATGATAAAGGCGATTGAACAGGCGAAAAGTCATATACATTTTGAGTTTTATACCATCAGACATGATGAAACCGGTGTGAAATTTCAAGAAATTTTGATCCGTAAGGCGAAGGAGGGTGTCAAGGTCAGAGTTATTTATGACGGGGTGGGTAGCTATACGCTTTCTACGGCTTACATAAATAAGTTTAAGCAAGCTGGGGTTGACGTGCATCCTTTTTTGCGGCCGCTCATTGCCTTCTTCGATAAACGAATGAACTATCGCAATCATCGGAAAATTATTGTCGTTGACGGCTTGGTGGGGTTCGTTGGCGGTATTAATATTGCCGATGAGTACTTAGGGAAAGATCGAAAACTTGGTTTCTGGCGAGACACCCATCTCATGCTGCACGGGGATTCGGTGTATTATTTGCAGATGACCTTTATGACAGACTGGATGTTCGTTAGCGGGGAGCGATTGTCTGAAGAATCGTTATTTCCTGAGCATAACGAACCAGAAGCTTCGTTGGTCCAGGTTATTTCAAGCGGTCCAGATGCCCACTGGGATGCTATACAGGAGATGTTTTTCGCAGGTATTATAGCAGCTAAGAAACGAATTTACATGACAACGCCATACTTTATTCCGGATCCCAGTATCACAATGGCACTCAAAACAGCGGTTATCAGCGGTGTCGATGTCCGTATTATTCTCCCTTACAAATCAGATTCCCGAATCGTTCAGTATGCATCACGGTCCTATCTGCTGGAGCTGATGCAGGCGGGGGTTCAGTTCTATTTATATCGCAAAGGCTTCATGCACGCCAAGGTTATGATTATTGACCACTTAATGGCTACAGTAGGTACGGCGAACGTGGATATGCGCAGCTTTTTCAGCAACTTTGAATTGAATGCCGTGATGTTTAATAAGAATGTCATTGAGCGTCTAGAGACTGACTTTTTAATGGATTTGAAGGACAGTGATGAATTGAAATTAGCCCAATTTGAGATGAGATCCCGGATGGAGAAGGGGAAGGAAGTCATTGCCCGATTGTTATCCCCTTTGTTCTAAGAGAGTAGATCTGTGAGAGGTTGCTACAATTATTGAAGACGCTCTAAGATGGCGTTCAAATTTTGTAGAGGAACCTTCTCAATGAGGTCGCCATACGTTCTCAAACGGCTCATCACCGTATGTAAGTTGAAATCACGAATATTAGGACGCATCTCAACCTCTTTCCATAACAGGGGGGTGGACACGGAGGCGTCCTTTTTGGCGCGTGGTGTATAAGGAGCAGATAATGTTTTTCCATACCAATGCTGTAGGTAGTCTACGTAGATTTTATCGCCGCGATTTTTCTTGAACCTTTCGATGGTAAAAAGATTAGGATATTTTTTCACGACAAAGGCGCCAATAAAATGACCGACACGGCGAAGCTCTTCAAATGTGTAGCCATGCTGAATAGGGATGTAGATCTGAACACCTGTTGCGCCTGAGGTTTTGGGAACCGACTGAATATGCAGGGAATCCAACACTTCTCCAATGATGTGGGCAGCCTCCATAATACGCGGCTCTTCCTCAAGCGAAGGATCGATATCGATCACCCATTCTGCTGGCAGCGTCTCGCCAATGCGGTGGAAGGAAGGATGAAACTCCAAGCAAGCCAAATTTCCCAGCCAAATCAGGGTGGGTAACGAGTCTAGATTGATGTAATTAATGCCATCCAGCGGCGCCAGCTTCACGAAGCTAGGTACCGGATCGGGGGCATTTTTTTGATAAAAGGACTTTTCATTATACCCGTTTGGGAAACGAATGGTTGTTAAGTGGCGATTACGGCAATAGCGCAGCAGGAAAGGAGACAACTCGGTTAATTTAGCGAGATAATCGGCCTTGGTAATGCCCGCTTCAGGCCATAAAAGCTTGTTAGGGTTCGTAATTGTAATCTCATGCCCTTCGACGAGCAGCGTTCCTTTGGTTGTGACCGCCATGTAAATTCGTCCCTCCTGATATGGATTTATATCCGATTATTCCCCGTGGGGAGGGATCTCAAACTTCTAAGGCTTGTTGAAAGGCAATGAAATTATGCTTGACAAAAAGGTGAATTCGCATGATAATAATAAAAGTAAATAACATTTAGTAAGTAACATATGAAGTAGAAGGTAATTCTTATTTGTATATAAAACTTAATTCTATCAGAGGATAGAAGCGGAGGAAAGATAAATATGAGTAACTCATTTTTAGCAGCAGTAAAAGAAAGACGTACGTACTATGGACTGAGTAAAGAAGTGGTCGTCTCGAATGAACGCATCCAAGAAATTGTGAACGAGGCTGTGAAACATACACCGTCCTCTTTTAACTCACAAAGCGCAAGAGTTGTTGTATTATTCGGCGAGCAATCCGATAAATTGTGGAACATTACGAAGGAAACCCTGAGAAAGATCGTACCTGCTGACAGCTTCGCGCCAACAGAGGAACGTATCGATAGTTTCAAAAGCGGGTATGGAACTGTATTGTTCTTTGAAGATGAGACGACAGTAGAGAATCTGCAAAAGCAATTTGCTGCTTATGCTGACAATTTCCCGATCTGGTCCAACCAATCTTCAGGCATGCTGCAATTTGTAGTATGGACGGCACTGGAACAAGAAGGTCTTGGCGCATCGCTGCAGCACTACAATCCTTTGATCAACGAGGAAGTTACACAAACGTGGAACCTTCCAAGCGAGTGGAAGCTGCTTGCCCAAATGCCATTCGGTAAACCAACCTTTACACCGGGCGATAAAGAGTTTCAACCGCTTGAAGAACGCGTGAAGTTTTTCCAATAAGAAATGTAAGGGTAGCCGTCAATTCGTCCTTATAAAAAAGTCATCCCATTCGTCCTTTGACGTTGGGGTGGCTTTTTGTACGTATAAAGAAAAACCTAGCAGCTTGGAAACCAAGCACTCGTGAGGTGTAGGTGCGAAAGCGCGGAAATCGTGCTTTCCGCGAGGAGTGACTGAGATAGGCTCGGAAATAGAGCCTAAACGCAGCGAGAACCGTTGCGAGGTTTGGGTTTGAAGGTTGAGAAGTCGATTTTGGCTCTCTCAGCATACATTTGTGTTTAACAAGCATCATTCTTGCTTCGAGAAGTCCTTATCGGACTTCTCAGAAAAAGGTGGGAAGTGTGGCGTAGTGGATAAGCGCGGAAATGGAGCTTTCGCAGAGGAGTGACTTGAATAGGCTCCGAAACCGCGCTTAAATGCAGCGAGAACCGTGACGAGGTAGGTATTTGATAGGTTGAGAAGTCGATTTTCGAGCTTTCAGCTGAGGTGGAACTATTGCGAATGTAAATAAGCGCGGAAACCGAGCTTTCACTGAGGAGTTTCTAAGATAAGCTCGGAAACCGAGCTTTCACAAGCAGCACATTTCAAGTTAACGTTCTTGCTTAAAATAATTGTCCACTTTATCACAAATGGTAAAACCGCTTGCAGCTCCACATCGTTACCTTAGATAGAAAATTTAAGGAGGAGTAATCGAGCATGGGTAATTTTAAAAAAGTATTGGTATCTTCCCTAGTGTTACTAGGTCTTATGGCGGGAGTGACGGCTCTATCAGCTGTCGCGGCTGAGCCTCTGAAGGTCAAATCCGAAACGGATATAGCAGGGGATATTGGTATCCTCCAAGGAGAGGGCAATGGGCTGACGGTTGAATACTTAAACAAGCCAACTACAAGGCTGCAAGCCGCGGTGATGTCCCTAAGATTAAAAGGATTGGAAGCCGAAGCGTTAGCTTTCACCGGAACCACTAGCTTTAAGGATGCTAGCGGCGTTTCCAAAGAGAACCAAGCGATCCTAGGTTATTTGAAAGTGCATCCTGATTTAGGCTGGCAGGGAACCGGCGATGATAAATTCGAACCGCTCGCAGGGATTACAGCGCAGCAGTATTATAAGGTTCTGTTGGAATCGCTAGGCTACACACAAGGCACGGATTTCGAGTACGCGAACGTATTTACTTTTGCCGGGAAAAATGGCTTATCGAAGATTGCTAATGTGAAGCAGTTCAAAAACTTACATATCGCAACAGCAACCATCGAAGCTCTGAAGGTTCCTATCAAAGGAACTGCGAAAACGCTAGGCGCCGATTTGACGGATAAAGGTAAAATCAGTGCGACTAAGCTAGAAGTGCTGGGGAACGCAGAACTCAGCTTGAAGCAAAGCGATACGTTGGGTAGTTATCTGACGGACTCCAAAGGCATGACACTTTACTATTTTACCAAGGATGCAGCAGATGTTAATTCTTGTGTGGGGCAATGTTTGACCAACTGGCCGATCTTTAACGGCAATAATTTCACGGTTCCTGCAGAGTTTAGCGCAGCGGATTTCAAAGTGTTCGTGCGTGCTGACGGCAAAGAACAACTCACCTATAAGGGCTGGCCTTTATACTACTTCGTTAAAGATCAAAAAGCCGGAGATACCACAGGAGATAACGTTGGTAAGGTCTGGTTCGTTATTAAACCCTCGAACGGCGGGGTGGCGCTAGGCACCAAAACCGATCTAGGCAATTATTTGACAGATGCAAACGGCATGGCACTTTACTACTATGATAAAGATACGAAGGGCGTCAGCAATTGCTCAGGCAAATGCTTGGAGAAATGGCCATTATTCTACACACCGAATATTGCACCTCCAACAGGATTTAGTTCAGCAGATTTCGGCACTCTCATTCGTGCAGATGGCAAAATGCAAACAACGTACAAAGGTTTCCCTCTGTACTATTGGGTAGATGATAAGAAAATGGGCGACACGTTAGGCCAGGATGTTGGTAAAGTCTGGTACGTGATTGACCCTGCGAAATTCAGTGGCACTAATGCGGCGAATGCATCTGTAAAAACAAGTAAATCCGACGCTCTTGGCACGTATTTGGTGGATTCAAATGGTATGGCTTTGTACTTGTTCACAAAAGATAAAGCGGACCCTAATTCTTGTGTAGGCCAATGTTTGGTTAACTGGCCGATCTTCTATGATGCGAACCTTACGGTTTCCACGGATCTAACTAGCAGCGATTTCGGTACTCTTACTCGAAACGATGGCACGAAACAAAGCACGTATAAAGGCTGGCCGCTTTACTATTGGATCAAAGATCATAACCCTGGCGATACGACTGGGCAAAATGTAGGAAAGGTCTGGTTCGTCCTCGATCCAGCTCAAACCACAGCAAGATAACTTCCTAGTCGACCCTGTAGGTTTATTGCGCTCCAACATGCTGGCAGATTCAGCGACGTTGGGGCGCTATTTTTCTATAAAGCTATTGCCAAGAAGTCTAGCTGGCGATAAGGTAGAAAGATAATAAACTTCATTTCGACTCGGGGTGTACCGAATTATGCGAAATCGAACAGATGGTGAGCTCATGAAGCTGGTGATGGCTAAGCACCATCCTGCCTTAGAAGAGCTTTACGATCGCTATGCGAAGCTGGTGTATTCATTTGCGCTGAAATCCATGAAGGAAGAGCAAGCGGCCAGAGAAATTGTCCAGCTTGTTTTCACACGTCTTTGGACCACAGAAAAGGGCTTTGACGCAAGCAAAGGTGCATTCGTCAACTGGGTGATCACGGTTACCCGTAATATCACCATCGATTGCTTGCGCAAGAAGCGCAGACTCGATCAAGTGATCCAATTTGAGCCCAGAGAGTGGGAACATACGCTCATTTCAAGCGATCCTGATCCAGAATCGGTTATGTCACGTAAGTGGATTGGAGAGCAAATTCAAGAGGCTTATGTGCATTTGTCGGATAGCCAAATTCAATTGATCGACATGATGTACTGGCAGGGCTATTCTCTAAGCGAAATTGCGACTCAAACGAATGAGCCGCTTGGTACGATAAAAAGCCGTTTGCATCAAGGTTTGAAAATACTTCGGAAGCATCTGACATCACTGAGGGAGGGATGACGTAATGAAAGAACAGGAGACTGTGGAATGCAGTTATCTTGTCAATTATTTGACAGGCGACTGCACGGAGTTGGAACGCGCTGCTTTCGAACGGCATCTGCGAACTTGTGTCACATGCCGGGAAGAATTAAGCGAGCTGCAGGAGGTCTGGCAGGCACTTCCTTTTGAGATGGAGGAAGTAGAAGTCCCTTCGGATTTGAAACAACAGGTTATGCAGTCTATTATCCCGACCCAACTGAAGGCAATCAAGAAAAAGAAGAAACATTCGTATAAATGGGTATATGGCGGAGCTGCTGCCATTATCTTAGGCCTCGTTGTAGGTGTATGGTGGAACAATCAACAACCAAAAAACTTTTCAGCCAACCCTTCTTTAAGTCAACCAGCGGAAATCGTGCATACGTTTCAATTGAAATCCGTTGAAAGTACAATGCCAACAGCCTCTGGCACTGCGTATGTGCTGCAAAATGGCGATATCCACAATGTGGTCATTAATTTGCAAGGTCTCAAGGAAACCCAAGGGGATTGGGCCTACCAGGTGTGGTATAACCGAAGCGGGAAGCGATACAATTGCGGGACGCTCCGTGTAGATGAGAAGGGTACTGGCGTGCTGACATACAGCATCCCTGTGAAGGTGAAGGATTTTCAAATTGACTCCTTTGGCGTAACGTTAGAACCGGATCCGAATGGTTCGCAGCCGCGCGGTAAGAAGATACTGGGCACTTCGTAGTTCATAATACGAATAGGTTAAGGTTAAACTACTTGTGTTTAATCAGAGGTCTGAGCATTTGTAGAGAGGACGGATAGATTTGAACGTAAAAGGTATTCATCATATAACTGCGATGACAGGGGATGCAGCGGCGAATTTCCAGTTCTACACCGAGGTGCTTGGCATGCGGCTTGTCAAGAAAACAGTCAATCAAGATGATACAACGGCATATCATTTATTTTATGGGGATGAAAAGGGGAATCCGGGAACAGAACTCACTTTCTTTGATTTTCCAGGAGTTGGGCCTAATGTCTTAGGAGTAGGCAGTATTTCAGGTACATCCCTTCGTGTAGCGAATGACGATGCGCTTTCATATTGGGTAGAGCGATTCAAGGAACATGGTGTAAAGTACTCCCCAGTGGAGGATTTTGCGGGACGCAAAGTCATTTTTTTCGAGGACCCGGAAGGTCAGCAGCTAACCATCGTTTCCGATGAAAATAATACAGGTGTTAAGGCAGGAAAGCCGTGGGAAAAAAGCCCGGTTCCTGTCTCATACGGTATTACCGGACTAGGCCCAGTGCTGCTGACCGTACGAAAGCCTGAATTCACATTGGCAGCACTTCGCATACTAGGCTTCACTGAGAAAGAACGCATTCCCGCACTTACTAAAGGACAAGAAGATATCATTGTCATGCAAGTAGGCGAAGGTGGGTCAGGGGCCGAAGTGCAAATCGAGCCGCGCAGCGATCTGCCGGTTACAAGTCAAGGCAGCGGCGGCGTTCATCACGTTGCTTTCCGTATTGAAGACAAGGAAGAACTGCTGGCTTGGGCTGAGATCCTTAACCAAGCTGGATTACCTAACTCAGGCTTTGTAGAACGATTTTATTTCCGTTCTTTGTACTTCCGCGAGCCGAATGGCATTCTCTTTGAACTAGCCACCGATGGTCCTGGCTTTGCTACGGATGAACCCCTTGAGACGCTAGGTGAATCGCTTTCTCTCCCGCCATTCTTAGAGAACCAGCGTGTGTCCATTGAAGCAAACTTGAAGTCGCTGCATACGAAACGTTGATGACCGAATACGAACATTCTGCTCTGTGATTCAGATCACGGATAAGAGATGTTCGTTTTTATTTTTGTGTTCAATCGGTTATCATTGATACATACATAGTGTGAAAATGAAGGGATGATGCCAGATGACGACAGGGGATAAAATCAAACTAACCTCTTACTCCACGAAAGGTGGATGCGGATGCAAAATCGGTCCGGGAGATCTTTCTCAAGTGATAAAATCTTTGCCGCCTACAGTTGCCAACCCCAATCTTCTGGTTGGGATAGATACTAGCGATGATGCTGGTGTTTATAAATTAAGTGAAGAGCTTGCGCTCGTTCAAACCGTAGATTTCTTCACTCCGATCGTTGACGATCCCTATTCATTCGGACAAGTAGCTGCGGCGAATGCCATCAGTGATATTTATGCGATGGGCGGTAAGCCATTAACGGCATTAAACATTGTTGCTTTTCCGATTAAAACGCTTCCCAAGCAAGTGCTTGCCGATATTTTGCGTGGCGCTGGGGATAAAATGCAGGAAGCAGGAATTACACTTGTAGGTGGTCATTCCATTGATGATAACGAGCCGAAGTTTGGACTCGCCGTCACGGGATTAGTTCACCCAGGGAAAATTCGTACCAATGCAGGAGCTAAGCCCGGAGATAAATTGATTTTAACGAAGCCGATTGGTGTGGGTATTCTGACAACCTCGATCAAAAAGGATCGACTAAGTGAAGAAGAAATTCAGCGAGTCACGCAGGTGATGGCAACGCTGAATAAGACGGCGGCGGAAACGATGGAGCCTTATAACGTTCATGCCTGCACAGATGTGACAGGCTTTGGTTTAATGGGACATTCTCTGGAAATGGCCAAAGGCAGCGGCGTGGGTATTCGCATAACTGCGCAAGATGTACCTGTTTTGCCGCGGGTCCGAGAGCTTGCCGAAGAGGGATTCGTTCCTGGGGGCACAAAGAACAACTTCGCTCATGTACAGGAATCGATCACATTTGCTGAATCGTTGGATCAAATTGGCCAATGGATTTTATGCGACGCGGTCACCTCAGGCGGCCTCCTCATCTCTGTCGATGGAGAGCAGGCTGATGAATTGCTTCGCAAACTGAAGGATGCAGGTGTAGAAGCGAGCTTGATTGGTGAAATCACCGCAGAACATCCTGGACGTATTGTTGTACTTTAAAGGAGCGAAAATCCATTGTTTCAAGATATCACCATCGAAGAACTACTAACCCTGCAAAATAAAAAAGAGATCATTCCGATCGACGTTCGTTCCTCTTCCGAATTTGAAGATGGCACATTCCCCGGCAGCTTGAATATTCCCATATTTGAGGATGCAGAGCGTGCCGAGATAGGTACCCTCTATAAGCAAGTGAGCGTGCAAGCAGCTAAGGATAGAGGGCTTGAGATCGTTTCAGCGAAGCTGCCCGCTTTTGTGAAGACTTTCGAGCAAATCAAGGAACCGAAGGTCGTTTTCTGCTGGCGCGGCGGGATGAGAAGTAAAACAACGGCAACTGTTTTATCGCTGATGGGTATTCGGGTTTACCGCTTGACCGGAGGTATTCGGGCTTATCGGAAGTGGGTTGTAAGTAGACTAGAGCAGCTTGGAGATTTTAAGCCCCCTGCCCACGTTATTCTGGGAAACACGGGAACCGGGAAAACAGCTATTTTGCGCAGTCTTTTGGAAGAAGGCTATCCTGTCTTGGATTTTGAAGGGATGGCGGGTCATAGAGGCTCCATTTTTGGAGAAATTGGCTTGAAATCACATAACCAAAAGACGTTTGAATCCTTACTTGTCGGACAACTATTGAAGCTTGAATCAGCGCCTTATGTATTAATTGAGGGAGAAAGTAAGCGAATTGGTAAAGTTGTTCTTCCCGAGTTTATCGTTCAAAAAAAAGAAGCCGCCGCGCAGATTTTTATCGAAATGCCCATCGAAGAACGTGTTCAGCATATTATTGAGGATTATAAACCTTTCGAACATCAACCGGATATTTTACACGCGTTTAAGCATATTAAAGACCGCATCCATACCCCAATAGCCAAAGAAATTGAGACAAATCTTCAGGAACAGCACTATGAGAAAGCCGTCAAGCTGCTTCTGATGCATTACTATGATCCACGCTATGAGCATGCGATGAAGCAATATGAACAAGACCGAGTCGTTATCAAGGCTGGAAATAGGAAAGAAGCTGTAGAGGCTGTGAAAAACTATTTGTTGGAGCTTTAGAATACGGCTGTGGCGAGAAAAAGAGGGGCAGTCCCAAAAGGGTTATAAACCTTGAGGGGTATCTAGCTTAAAGATGGTTACACGTATCCATAAGGACTTCCGCTTATAGGGGGAGGTCCTTTTTGGTCATATCAGAACTTATATGTTTAGGGTTTGGGGTAAGCGAAGCTTACTCCTTTTTTATTCGTGTGCTCCAGAATAAGCGCGTTTT
>NZ_WHOC01000043.1:0-4420 GCF_013141785.1 Paenibacillus germinis | reverse complement strand
AGGGAGTGATGTCATGAATCCAGTCATTGGTTTGGATGTATCCAAGGGAGAAAGCCATGCACAAGCATTTTTAGATCGTGGAGTACCTCATGGAAAGATCTTTAAGTTTAAGCATGATCTTGAAGGATTAGCGTCTTTTCTGAATTATTTGAGAGGGGTGGAATCCGCTGCAGGAATGCGTCCCTCCATTGTGATGGAAGCAACAGGTCATTATCATAGCCCTGTTGTTCAGTTTCTAGACGAGCATCAGTATCTGAATATCGTCATTAATCCTTTAATCTCACATAACGCCAAGAAAACCAATTTGCGACGATTGAAGACGGATGCCGCTGATGCCCATCTTTTGGGAGCGTTGTTCTATAAAGAAGAGTTTGAACCCTACAAAAAGCGGGGTCAGCATCTCATGAATTTACGCTATCTAACACGCCAACATGAATCTTTAACGGGAATGTATGTCCAAGCTAAACTACAGTTTCAGGCTATTCTGGATCAAGTTTTTCCTGAATATCATGGCGTGTTTGGTGACCTTTATTCAAAGGTTTCCCTTCGATTTCTGGCTTTACACCCAACGTCTAAAGAGGTTCTGGAACTGGATGAGAAGGAGATTGCAGCAACAATCGGGCGCCTTACAGGACGTGGCAAATCGGCTTTATGGTGTCTAGAGCGCGCTCAAATCTTAGTAGCAGCAGCAAGGCGAAATCCCTTTAAGGAGACGGCTTTTCCAAGTCATCTGATCTCCATGCAGCTGCTCATCAAATTGCTTCTTCAATACCAAGACCATCTAGCAGACCTAAATAAATCGATAGAGGCCCTAGCTGAAGCGTTACTTGAATATGATTTAATCCAATCGATACCCGGGATTGGCACTAAAATTGCTGCAACAATTTTAGCTGAGATCGGGGAAATCGATCGGTTCAATCACGCTAAGAAACTTGTTGCCTTTGCTGGTATAGATCCAAGTGTTTTTTCTTCAGGCAAGTTTACAGCAACCATAAATAAAATAACTAAGCACGGTTCTAGGAGGCTTCGTACTGCCCTATATCAAGCTGTACGATGTGGTATTCGTAGTAATAGAAATAAAAAACTAAGAGCTTATTATGATAAGAAGCGTGCTGAAGGAAAGCTGTTCAAAGTAGCGATAATTGCTTGTGTGAATAAACTCATCCACTGGATTTTTGCCATCTTAACTACTAAGGAAGCGTTCCGTTTAGAGTAAGCGCAAGAAATAGAAATATATGGAATGTCTTTCCGTGCTTTATGGGACGGTTCTTTCCCATGCACTTTTTTAAGTATACCACCTCATGAATCCGCCATTAATAATTAAATATTGACAAGCTATTAGCTGGAATAGCTTAATGAGGCTACCATCACCTTTACCACCAATCAACGTATCTTCAAATCAATAAGTTTGTTATTCTCATCCCATATAACTTCTCCACCGAAGGATTCAGTGATGAAACGCAATGGTACAAGCGTTAATTCATTCTTAATAAATGAAGCTTGGTCTAGGTGCACTTTTTCATCGTTGATAAATGCCGTTTCTGAATTTACTGAAAGCTTCACCGTTACATTTCCTCTTGTAGCTGAAATAGTCTGTGTAGTGCTCTCCCATTGGATGGTTGCTCCAAGCGACTCAAATATTTTTCGAAGAGGTACCATTGTTGTTCCATTAATTATGTCTGGATATTGCTGAAATGATAATATTTCCCCATTTAATCTCACTTTAATAATTGAGGGTATGCCCACTTTTACGGGTTCATCAAAGCTCCATCCCCCTGGGCCTACTTGCCCCACCTGATTAAACCCCCAAGCCCAAGCGGTACCATTATTATCTAACGCAACCGTTTGTGTGCCGTCATAATAATAACGGTTTCCACTGATTTGAATTATCGAATTTATATTAGAATTAGGGGTTAATTCCGACACATCCTTGTAACTACCATTTCCGATTTGACCTAGATTATTCTTGCCAAGCCCCAAAATGGATCCATCTTTCTTTAAAATAATCATAGAATGATCCGCATAATTCATCTGAGAGGAAAGCAGTATCGTCTTTACGTCGGAAAGCGTGGGTACTAGTTCCGGAATAGAATGAATAAAGGATTGATTCTGCCCCTTCAATTTAAAGATATCAGGCCCCCACTGATATACAGAGCCATCCTCTGTTATAGCAGCGCTCGAACCTCTTCCAAGAGTCATGATTTCTTTAACAGTACTCGTTATTTTAACTTGTACAGGAATATAACTTCCTTTATCTAATACACCTGTCCCAAGGGAACCATCTTCATTCAGCCCCCATGCCCAAACCGTCCCATCTTTTTTAAGTGCTAAACTGTGATTTATACCGGCTGCAACTTGAATGATATCACTTAGACCACTTACCTGAACTGCGGTCGAATGGATTGTACGAGAATCCCCACTTCCAATCTGTCCAACCATATTACTCCCCCATGCCCATACCGTTCCATCCTTTTTCAAGGCGAGAACATGAGATGCTCCAGCGGAAACAGCGGCAACATCTTTTACATTTTTCACTTGTACCGGTTTGGTTTCATCATATTTTAACCATCTTTCTTGTAGGTCTATTGGAGATAATTCCATGTTTTCTTGATTGCCCAATTGTCCTGTATGACCATGTCCCCATGACCACACGGTTCCATCCTTTTTTACAACAATTGCAAATTCAGTCCCTGCCGAGATAGAATTGACATCTGTTAATTCTGATATCCTCTGTGGTTTTGCTCGGTAATTTTTTGAAAATTCACCGTCACCTGTTGTGCCATCTGCTAACTGACCATAAGTATTATCACCCCAAGCCCAAACCGTTCCATCCGTAAGTAACGCTAGATTATAACAATAGCCCGAGGATATTTGGCGTATATCTCCTTTTTCTGTTTCTGCATAAGTTATATCTGTTAGTAAGCAACTTGCAAAAATAATAACGGACAAAGAAACAATAAAAAATTTTGCAGTTATTTTATTAACCTGAGCCACAATACTTCCTCCTATGATAAATAATCAAATAAATTACAAAGTAAATACCTAGCTAACATCCAAGTATTTTATTCGTCAGGAAAAAGAGATTTCCTTTTTCTGTAATAAGGTTCGCCGCACTCCAGTTAGCGGAGCAACAAAAAACGGCTGCCGAAGCAACCGCTATTGAACGTTAGCGTAATAAACAAAGTATCATTCGTATCACTATTAAAATGTAAGCTGAAAACCAGTTAGTTCTGATTTATTTGATCGCTCAAAGAAGAAGAATCTAAAATCCTTCCATGAAATATTCGCATTTTGAAAGATGAGGTCCCCGTCTTTAAGTCTCCGAGTCTCGTCAATTTGATAGCCGCAAGACAGCTTGTTTTTAACTTTCAGGTAAGTGTCACCTACTGCAATACCTTTAACTATTTCAAAAACTCCCCCGAACACCTCGTCCTGAAAAGGGAGTGTTAAATTCATATATTGCTCAAGTTCCTTACGGTATTTGAAATAGTACATGCCTAGTGCATATTCCCCTTTTTCTCCAAATTCAACTCTTTCATAGCCTTCAATTTTGAATTGTCTGTTTGTGTACGATAACATGAAACCACTACCAAGATAGTATAGTGGTCTATCTGTTAAGTGCAACTTTGGAAAGCTTAGTTGAACAAGTGGAGTGAATCTTTTAATGTTATTTATTTGATTCCATTTCATAAAAATTCACCTTTCTAATTAAAGCTACCGATGCCTGCAACTACAAGGGATATTTCATAATTCGGGAGATGCTCTTTCAATTCCTTCATTAGCGTAAACTGCCTGTTAACGTAATGGAAGCTGCCGATTATGCCAGCAGCCTCATTAGTTGTGTTTATTGAGTTATAGTTATTCGATAGGTGATTTTCATTCTTCACCTTTACGTAGTTTGTGCTGCTTCATATAATCTTCATATGCTTCATTCACTTTCCTTTTACAATGATTTTCCCATGATTGTTTTAGTTCAGATACCATCTTGTCGTTATATGGATTTGGGTCCATATCGCCTCCAAATCCTATCCACGCATCAGAGGCTACCTCACCTTTTCCATCTGAATAGGCTATTTCAAGGGGCGCTGGTGCATGCCCAGAGAACTCACAATTCCCCTCTAAACAATGGTAGCCCGGTTTACGAACTCCATATTTACAAAAAGGTGGAACAGGAGGTTTACCTTCATCTTGGTCACCTATTCCGTAAAGACAGTGTAGCTCCACAATGAGATGTGCAAACGCTACGTATTAACAACCTACTTTCTCAAAAACGTTCATGATTACTAATTCTTGCCCCATTCGAAGTATCCTGCCCGTTCGTATTATGAGGTCACCAGATCTTTCTGGTAGACCTCATATTTGTGTGGTCTTATTATAGCGGTAGCCGGGGATCGAACGTTTCTGCCCGTGGGACTTGGAT
>NZ_WHOC01000042.1:0-637 GCF_013141785.1 Paenibacillus germinis | reverse complement strand
ATCGTGCCTATCGCAATACTATGATCGCCGCCAAGAACAAGCGGGAATTTTCCTTTGTTCATTTCTGTCGCAACAACTTGGCATAACTCGCTGTTCACATTTTTAATTTCGTTTAGATGCTTAAGCTTTTCTCCAGCTTGGAAAGAGTGATCTCCTATTGATTTATTTACATGAATATCCCCTATGTCTTGAATTTGATAGCCAAGAGATTCAAGCCTATGATGAATGTTAGAGCCTCTTATTGCATCCGGCCCCATGTCTACACCTTTGCGATCTGCACCATACTGCAGCGGGACACCTATAATCGCGATGTTGTTGTTCTTTGCTGTAATCATCTGCCGCACCTCTTCCTTATCTCCCGTATTATCGCAAGTGTAACACAGCCTTTTTAAGTGGAAAAATCGAATTATCTAATTATTACTATCGAAAAACCTTATGCTAATAGCGAAAATCCCCCTGAGAAGAAGCAGCTACTTCGCTTTTTCTCAGGAGGATTCCCAGGGATACGGATCAACGATTAATTGCATTCCAACCAAATTCGTTTGACAATCTCTGCGAAAGAATAAATGTTTCTCTCTTCCAATCGTTTTTTCAGAATGACCATCGACGTTTCGATTTTCCCAGGAAACCGATGTAT
>NZ_WHOC01000041.1:0-25766 GCF_013141785.1 Paenibacillus germinis | reverse complement strand
TGCTTCTCCCCTCCGCTGGCCCAAGTATAGGACACCCGGTTTGGTGCGTCCACGATAAGCACTTCTCCGTTAATAATGCCATCCCAATATTCAGACGGCTGAGTGCGAAACTGAAAACGGTGTCCTACGACGGGCTCAAAATCATTATCCATCGCCTGACCGTTGTGGATGTTGACCACCCACTTGGCAAGCTTGCTTGAATCGGTTAAGGCGGACCAAAGCTTCTCAATCGATGTCTTGTACTGAAAATCCAAGGTTAATGTTAAACTCATTCTTCTTCCTCCTCTAATAGTTGGTTCAAGCGCAACATATTCGTACGCCAAAAATTGCTGTAGAAAGCCACCCAATCTTGAATTTCTCTGAGTGGAGCGGCGTTTAACCTAAATCGTGTTTCTCTGCCGACTTTTCGATCAAGTACCAGTCCGGCCTCTTTAAGGATTGTCAAATGCTTGGATACCGCTGTACGGCCCATTGGAAACTGTGCCGTTAATTCATGAAGCGGTATCTCCTCTGCCTCTGCTAACAAACGAATCAGTCTGCGCCTAGTTGGATCTGCAATCGCGTCAAACACATCTCGCAACTGGTTATTCTCGCTCATAGCACCCCCGCCTAAATATTATTTTCTGTAGTAGAAATCTATTAGTGGTACGAAGGGACAGCCGTTGATTTCACCACCTCCTTAAAGTTTGCGGCTCTTTGGACGTAGCGCCCACGAGGCGATATTTAGTGCCGCATATGAAAGCGGAAGGATAATATGAAACCCGTAATCACCATAATCGTTAGCAAACGCATGAGATAATGCCGCACCAGTCATTAAAAAGAAGAGACCAGCATGAGCCCATTCTTTAAGCCGAGGAAAACCTGGCACGACGATAGCAATGACTCCAAGTAATTTCCAACTCCCGAGAATGTTCGTGACGTATAATGGGAAACCAATATTAGTCACTAACTCGACATTTCCCCCATATCGCATCAGTTGCCCAATACCACTTAACGTAATAGATGCTGCGAGTAGTAATGTGACTGTCCAATAAGCAATCATTTTTCCTCGGGGCTGGGTTTCTACTTTCGCGGTTGTTTCCATACCAATGATCGTACTCATTTTGTTTCCTCCTCATAATTGTTGATTCAAGTAAAACTTATTCAGGTTACAAACCTTCCACTTGACTTATTGCTAATTAGACACCATTTAGTGACACTTTGATTATAGGACACCATTTAGTGTCCTGTCAACAGCATTTTTAAACTCCGCATGAAAACGTTTGTTAGCAATGTGTGACAACACTTACACCGGCTTGTTCGCATGCTTTTCCAATTTTTGAATACATTTAAGTATTCGATAAACAGGAGGACACAAGTCATGTCACAACATGGGCAATCGTTCATGAGAGGTACGCTGGTCTTGTCTGTCGCTGCTTTCATCAACCGTATTCTCGGTTTTATCAGCGGCATGTATATCGCTCGCGTACTGGGCGCAGAGGGAATCGGCATCTTGATGATGGCGCATCCGCTCGTCCCGCTCGTCATTACGATTACGGAGCTTGGATTGCCGGTGGCAATTTCAAAGTTGGTCGCAGAGGCCAACGCTCGCGGCGAACGGGTGAAAGTAAGGCGCATCCTGCATGTATCCCTCGCTGTTACGGGCGTTTTGAGCGTAGCGCTCACGACCATATCGTTACTTGGATCTGAGTGGATCGCATCCATTCTGCTAAGCGACCAACGCGCTTATTACGCGATGCTGGCGATTACGCCGATCGCGCCGATCGTCGCTGTCTCCGCCGTATTAAAGGGATATTTCCGCGGCATGCAGCAGATGAAGACCATTGCAGCTTCCGATGTGCTGGAGCATACGGTGCAAATCGCCTGTGTACTTGCGCTGGTTCACCTATTGCTGCCTTACGGCGTCGCTTATGCGGCTGCCGGAGCAATGGCTGCCTCTGTTGTCAGCGAAGCGGTCAGCCTCCTATTCCTGGTGACAAGCTACAAGCTATACGGTGAATCGAAGTTGCCGGGCGAGACTTGGGCAAGCCACCTGAAAGAAGGAAGAAGCACACTCGGCGAGCTGCTGCAGATCGGACTGCCGACGACCGGGCACGGTGTCATTCATTCGTTATACAGCACCTTCCAGCCGCTTCTTATTACAACCAGCCTGGGGCTGGCCGGCATCGGCACGGCGTTAGCCACGAAGCAATTCGGCCAGCTGGCCGGCTATGCGTTTCCGCTGCTGTTCATGCCAAGCTTTATCACACAGTCCTTGTCCACCGCTCTTATTCCTGCGATTGGCGAGGCAGCGGCGAACAAGAACAGTCTGCTCATTCATGAGCGGATGAATCAGGCTATGATCTTGGGACTCCTGATCGGCGCGCCGGCGACCGTTATCCTGTACGAGTGGGCAACTCCACTAACGACACTTGTCTATAATGCGCCGGAAGCAGGATTGCTTCTGAAAATACTGGCGCCGATGTTTTTCCTGCATTATTTCGACGCTCCGCTTCATGCGATTCTGCTCGGGCTCGGCCGCGCGAAAGCTACGTTGTGGAATTACGTAATAGCCACCGTATTCAAGGGTGTCTCTATCTTCGTGTTTGGCAGCCAATTTGGTATTATTGGCGTTGCATTCGGCATCGGTATCGGTATTGTGATGCAAACACTGCTAAACTTCTTTTCCATCTCAAGCTCGATCGGATTTTATTGGAGTATTCGTCCTTATGTCAAGGTTGGGATCTGCATGATGCTGATGGTGATATGCGGACACTGGACCTATAACTATGTTGCCAGCCACGGTATGCCACAGTTATGGTGCGTAATCACTTCAATCGTCTCTTCCTTGTTTCTCTATTTCGCCGCACTCATATTGACGGGTACGTTGAATTGGAAAAGTACGCGCCATAGATTTTCGATTCCGTGGTAAGTTTACTTGAAAAAGAAAAAGCAGCCATGATCGGCTGCTTTTTCGTTGCTTGCTTATAGCGTAATGTTCTTTTTCCATGTTAATTAATGCCTTGCTCATTCCCACTGAATAATTATTCCTTCTGAATTGACTAGTAATATTACCATTAATCTTGGCTATTTTACCTTTGACTATTAAAACGTCTTTCAAAATCAAGAGAAGAGTAGAAATTATTGAAAAAAGTCCTGCGAATCGCTTAGTCAAGATAAGTACCTGCTTTCAACAATATCCTTTTTAGCCATACGCTTTAATAACCTCAACCTCAACTTCCTCATTACTTACCATATCCATCACAGCTTGAAAAAGATTCGGCGGGTATTCGGCAATCCGATGACACAAGTACAAAAACCATTGATGCCCATATGTAAGATAGATCCTTACTGGATGCCCAGCTGCTTTTAGACTGCTGCTCAAATCCGGACGAATTCCATACAACATTTCGAATTCTACATCTGAGTTGGATAACCAGCCACGCTCCAGCACTTCTTCGATTATATGTTCATCATGGGTAGCGATAGACACACGGTGTCCTTGGCGAATCGTGCTTTCAACAAGTTCCAAATAACGATCACTAAGCGTTGAAGATCGAGGGATCGAGCAGTCAGCCGGTTCTTGATAGGCGCCTTTGACGATGCGTATACGACTAGGTGAGGCAACTATAGCAGCCAAATCCTGTGGCGTTCGTGTCAAGTGCGCCTGCAAAGTAATGCCAATGTTCGGATTAAAAGAGGCTGCTCGCTCATAAACAGATAGTATGTCATCTGTCTTGCTGGACTCTTCCATACTAATGAATAATTCAACCCCAGCTTCCTGGGCTTGCTCAGCTAGATTCATCAGATGTGAAAAAGCAAACTCCTTATCCAAGGAAAGCCCGATATGTGATAGATCGAATGATACACGAGCTGGGACCCCGCCTTGGCTTAAGTCATGGATCAGGGCCATCATCTCCAATGCGGCTGCTTCACATTCAGTGGCAACAGTTGTATTTTCACCAATATACTCGATGGATACTGCGTAACCTTTAGCCAATAACTTGCGTCCCACATTGAGTCCGTCTTTGCGATGTTCACCCGTTACATATCTATCAGCCGTAAGACGTAACAGCCGATTCACTTGTGGTGTCTGCTCCACATAAGATTTTAGGTCTGAACGGCGCGCGATAGATTTTAGTGCAGCTGTAAATTGTTTTTCCAAATCTGATACTTGGTACATGATGTCAACTCTCCCTCTTTCAAGTTACACCCAGTATACTAGGATGAAGGAGGCTGGTATTGTAAATAATTGCTCTTTTTTTAAATTGATAAGGCGTATTTATGCGGTGTAGTCCCGACTATCTTGTCAAATGTTTTCGCGAAGTGACTCTGGTCATAGAAGCCCACTTCTACTGCAATTTCGGCTATCGATCGTTTCTTCATCAATTCCGACTTCGCATGATTAATTCGCAGTAAGTTTTGATAAGCATGCGGGGGCAGATGACTCCACCTCTTATAAATACGAATGAGATGAAATCTGCTGATTCCAGCTTCGTTCTCCAAATTCTCCAACGTTATCTGTTCGGAAAAATGTGCATGTATGTATTCCTTTATAAGTTTAACGTATTTCTGGTCTTGCTTTCCTTGGTGTGTTTCATGTTCAAGATCGGAGGTGTTCTGACTAACGAGTGCTTGTACCAGGTCGATTAAAGCAGTTTCGATCTCAATCGGAGAGGAGGTTCTGGTAAGTGCCTCCATCGTACGGTTGATGTGTACACGGCAGGCTTTATTTTTACCCTCTCCCAATAAGAACGGGATATGAAGCTGATCAAGCTCCCGTTGCTTGAGTCCCTGGAACCAATTTGGATGAATGAACAGCATCTTGTATTTCCATTCTACGCCCGTATCGGGGTAACATGCATGCAGCATCATTGGCGGAAAGCTGATCAGCCGTCCCCTTTCAACATAATGCATTGTTCCGTCACACCAAGCATTCGTTTCACCTTCATCAATTAACCCAATCGAATATTCCTCATGGAAATGCTTTTGATAGGCAAAATCGCTCTTCAGACATCTCTTTGCTTCCAAGAAAGGCAGCGCATCATCGCGGTAAAAGGTTACATCAGGCATAATTCGAGTCCTCTTCTTTACAGAATTAATCATCTTATTTTACTACAAATTGGCTTGATTTGAATGATATATTGTTGCGCTAATCTGCCCGTCCCTTGAATGAACAAAAAAGGAGCCGCTGCAAGGAAATAGGCTTACTAAGTTAGGTTCGAAATTACATTAACAGAGCCTTTCTAATAAAAAATTAAAGGAAAAGTAAATGTAACGAAAGCTGCCCAAAGTCCGTAGACCGGCAAATACTTAGTAACGGCATCTTGGATGGCCAACGGTCCGGTTTTGTTTTGTAGAAAACGCATATAGGAGAGCATAATCCAAATTAGATTGGCCCAGATCAGTATGTTTACGCCTAAAACAGCAAGTCTGTTGGGCGTAATCCCATAAGAAGAAAGCCTGAACACTATGGCTGATAAAGCCACACTGTCAATGATAAGAGCAAGAACAATTAGGGCAAAATTTATATAATCAGAAATGTTCTTTTTCTCGTCTGTGCCGCTTTCGGTAATGGAGAATATGGTGACGGCCAATACACTAAGGAGTATTCCGTTGAAAGATATGAGGAAATTGCGGTCCAAGAATGGATTTTTCCCGACCCAAATAACCGTTATAAGATAGACCAACAATGTTGCCAGTACAAGAGGACTAAAAATTTTGGCTATATAGGGTGCTATATTTTTAGCAAGTTTAAGGTTCCTAGATACGAGGTATGTAGCCACAAGAGCGAGCGCGGCAGCACCAAATAAAACGATATTTTTAAAATAGAATTCAGATATATCCATGCCGACAAATCTAAATAACTGCATAGTTAATCCTGTTAGCAGCATTCCGCTAATTGCCATGCTGGCGTAGAGTATGCAAAGTTCCCCATTAAATTTAAGATAGGCTAATCTTATGCTGCCTCTGCCATATTCATTTCCTGTAAATGCAAGCCCTAATACTACCCACAAGAATATGGGAAGGTGTATATACGCCAGGATAATACTGTCTTTTTGCTCTAGTGGCAGCATATTCAGATAAAACCCGGAGATTAGGAATGACGATACTAGGGTGTACAGAACATTTTTTTTAGGGAAATTATTGAAAACAAAATAGATGGCAATTAAGGGAAGAATACCAAATACAAGGTTAATAGGGGCTATAGCTTGCTGTTCGACAAAATGAAAAATGATCCTTGTGCTAATCCCGGCCAGAATTGCTAAAATCCCCATGGATAAGAAATCTTTCTGAAACAAGGAAGCTTTTTCTGTATGTACAGTCTCCTTGAAATGCAATCTTTCATACCAAACAGCAAGAACCTGCGAATCAGGGTTTTGTTCCCAGGCGTAGGAGAATGACTTTGTAAAAGCTTCGGGTTCTTTTCTAAACATTCTCTCCAGCTCTTGGGGATTAGCTATATTTTCAATAATCAGATTGTTAATGCCCATGGTTATACCTCCCCTTCATCGCTTCTGTATTCTAAAACATCCCCAGGCTGACAATCTAAAGCCTTACAAATCGCCTCTAAAGTGGATAATCGAATCGCTTTTGCCTTGCCATTTTTCAATATAGAGAGATTAGCCATCGTGATTCCAACCCTCTCCGAAAGTTCTGTTACGCTCATTTTCCGTTTAGCCAACATCACATCAATATTGATGATAATCGCCATGTTATTCACCTCAGACCGTTAAGTCATTTTCTGATTTTATATCTATGGCATTTTTTAAAAGCTTTTGAAGAACAGCAGCAAAGACTGCAATCACCATGGAGGCAAAAATAATGACCATTCCGATTACTATGATACCTGGGGCATCGTCTTTCTCTGCTATAAGATAGAAGAGTGGCATGCCTACCACATATAGGATACTGATTGTGATTGCACAGTATTTTATATTCTTTAAAACTTGTACAGATAATTCCGAGAAAGCTTTGTTCTTGTCAATATAGCTTAAAAGTTTAAAAGCTTGATACAAAGCAAAGTAAAAAGGTATCGCCGTTGCATACAAATCGATTAAAACGAGATATTTCATATAAGTATGATCTGGATACAATTCTGCTGCAAAATTCGCTATCTCTGGCACCAAAAATATACACAAAGCAAGAATCGGAATTCCAATAAGAAAAACAACTACCTTTAAAAAGAGTGTTTCTCGTTTCATAAAATGCACCTCACTTAGTTATTGTCAATTTGATTTTAATACATGATTTATCGTTTTACAATATATAATTACCGATTATAATTATATTATTGTTGTTATATACATATCCCTTAAATTTTAGACAAAGATAAAAAGCATTCCTCATTACCAAGAAATGCTCTATACCTTTTAATTTATATCTGCCGAAATTGGGCCGTAGTCTCAGATATCCTAAAATGTTATACTTCAATAATCTACTACGATTCTCTGTATTTTTAGCGACCAAAGGGGTGATCGGCATGCTGATAGCTGAACGCTATCTGACTTTATACGACCGTTTTGGCGGTGGAAACTCGAATGGCGAACCTGTGGAGGCAACTCTAGAAGAGTTGGCAAATGCGCTATTCTGCACGTCAAGGAACGTGAAACTTGTGCTGAAGAAATTAGAGGAAGAGTGTCTCATAAATTGGCTGCCGGGCCGCGGTCGCGGTAATCGATCACACATAATTTTCAAGGTGCATAAAGAAAACTTCTTGCTCAACCTGGCTACGTCCAAAGCAGATCAAGGCGATTACCGCACATCGTTCGAAGTGCTCAGCAGTTACGGTGAAGGAACAGAAGCCAAGATCAAGTTCATCGAATGGCTGAGGGGGAGATTCGGCTATCAGAAGGAAACGGTGAGAGGTCTTACTGAATGCGATACGCTTCGTTTTCCCGTCTACCGCAGCGTCCAAACACTCGATCCTGCTATAGTGAATTATGCCTTCGACTCACACATCATCCGGCAAATCTTCGATCGTCTCGTCACGTATGACGAGACAGTAGATCGGATAGTTCCCGGAATTGCTCATGCGTGGAACACAGATTCGCAGGCAATGGAATGGACTTTCTATTTGCGCAAAGGTGTCTTGTTCCATTCAGGTCGTGAACTGACCTCTCAGGATGTAGTCTATACCTTCGAACGGCTTCGCTCTCAAAACATGCCAAACCGCTGGATGATGAGAAGCCTTTCGGTTGTGGAAGCTCTCGGACCGCGTACTGTGCGTTTTGTACTCTCGCAACCGAATCGGATTTTTGACCGTTTTTTATGTGCAGCTGCTTCTTCCATCTTACCTCTGGATTTGAACGGACACAGTGAAGATGACTATTGGCGACTGCCGACGGGCACTGGACCTTTCCAACTGATCTCCTTTTCTCCACATCGCATCGAGTTGGCTGCCAATACTTCCTATTATGCGGGAAGACCCTACCTGGATGACGTCGATATCATCATCATGCCGGAAGATTGCCAACAGGTGTCTACAATTGGCTTGCCTTCCGTGATGCAAACTCAAGATGGGGATAAATCGGAGCAGGAAGAGAATCCAGAAGAAAAATGGCAATCTCTCGTCCGGTTATGCAACGGCTGTACGATGATGACATGGAACGGGAATAAAGAGGGGTGGACACAGAACGAGAATTTCCGCAAAGCCGTAAGTCTCTTGCTCGATCCCGTGGCTATGCAAGCCGAACTAGGCGGAGAACGCGTGCTGCCTGCTTATTCTTTACGCCCTGAAGACAGCTTGCAATATGAGCGCAAAACTGCAACCGATCCGGAAATCTATCATGCACTGTCCCAATCCGGCTACGACGGGACCGAGCTTCGACTTGTCGTACACGAAAAGTATGAACGAGACGGACGATGGATCGCAACGCGCATGACTAACTTTGGCATTGCTGTCGAGCTGTTTTTGGCGAATTGGACGCAAATTTTAGATCCTAAAATCATATCTAGCGCCGATTTCACTATTTCGGGAATCATTCTAGCCGAAGATGACGTCTGCGAGATCGACATGTATGAACATGAGGAATGCATCTCCAGTACTTATCTGACTCCTTCACTCAAATGCTGGATTCTTGCCAAGATTGACTTGGCTCTTGGCTCTGACAGCGTTCAAGCCCGTAGAAGCCACATGCGCGATATTGAGACACGGCTTAGGGAAGAGTGCCATATCATTTTCCTGCACCATCGGCAGCTGAATACTTATATGCATCCTTCGGTTAGAGGCGCTTCATTCAACTCTAACGGCTGGATTGACTTCAAACAAATTTGGCTGGAAAAATGATCAAAAGATACCGCTTCAAGTATAGTGTTAAACTCCCCCCGTTATTTCATTTAAGCAAAAAAAGGAGCTGCTGCGAGCAAGCTCCTTTACTATCGTTTCTCGTTAATGTAAAAACAACTTCATTTCCTTAACGTTAAAGAATGACCTAGAAACCAGGTATATAATTCCGGATTATCGTATGTTTCTGTCCATGAGTTATGATTCATCTCAGGATAAATGGTGAAAGTGACATTTCCACCATTTGCGCGAAGTACGTCTACCATTTTTTCCGATTCAGCAATAGGAACTACATCATCCTTCGCGCCATGGAATGCCCAGGTGGGCGTTCCTGTTAGTTCATTTATCCGGTTGGGGTTACCTCCACCACATATTGGAGCGATAGCCGCGAACCTTCCTGGATACTCTGCTGCTAAGTGCCACGTCCCATAACCACCCATGCTTAGCCCCGTCAAGTATAACCGATCTGGATCTACGTTGTAGTTTGCGATAATCTCATCCACTAAGGCCATCAATCCGTCTTGTTCAGCATTCCAAAAAGAATCCTCCGGGCATTGAGGGGAAATTGTAATGAATGGAAAAAAAGGATCCCGTTCTGCTATCATAGGAATTCCATGAGCTTTTACCAACTCCAGATCATCTCCACGCTCACCTGACCCGTGAAGAAATAAGATTAAAGGCCACTTAATTGAGGATTCTTTTTCATAACAATCTGGCAAGTGTAAGAGGTATTTCATCCGCACTTTTTTTGTTACTTCTATTTCCAATTTATTTGCGGTTTGACTCATTGTATCTCCCTCACTTTTGCGATAATCTCCCACATGGGATAAAGATAAAATTCCCCATATTTCCCGAAATTCCTTCAGTTGTATTTTTACCCTTTAACTGAATAGACTGCTCGAAGTTCAAAATCGTCTACATATTTAGATTCAGATGCTGCCCGGTTGGTTCCGAGGCAGCCTTGTCTTTGTGTTATTCAGCAGGTATATAGGTTACACCTTCTGTGTAGGAATTGTTAGCATTCCAGATTAGGTATTCATTAACACCAGCATCTTTTAAGGCTTTAATTTGTGCATCTACTTCAGCCTTGCCATATTTAATATAATTGCCAGCACCTAACCAGCTTGCTGTAAAATCTTGAATCCAAGGACGTGATAAGGGGGGAGTCTGGAGCTGTGCAAACTTCTCTTTTTCAGCCTTCATATATTCGGCAACAAGTCTATAGGGGTCTTTATCTGGTTTTGGAATTCCGAAATAACCATTAGACCAATGACTTGGATAAATCATAGACGAAATTACATCTACTGAGCTAGAAATGCGGTTAAAGTTCTGACCGATACCTGGAGCTTCAGGCAATGTAGCCGTATATCCGAAGATATCAACAGACACTTTTACTTTATACGGTTTTAGTTGTTCTCCGGCATATGCGACAAAGTCGCTGACAGCATCAACACGAAGCTGTGTCATACGTGCTTTATCGCTAAAATCCGGTGCTTGGGGTGCATGTTTTTTTAGATCAGACATGCTCTTTTGAGTATCGTCCAGTGCTTTTTTATTTTCATCGGTTTTTGCTGAATTGTAGGTATTCGTAGCATCTGTCAACTTTATTTGTAAAGAAGTCAAATCGTCTTGATATTTCTTAGAGGCTTCCGTATAATCTTTTTCTTCTTGCACAAACTTAGTTGGTTTTTTATCCTTGTAATCGCCCAATGAATATTTAAGAACTTTATCCCTACTTTCAAAGCCTTCCGGAAATCGAACATAGTCAAATTGGATCTCTTTAAACCCAATTTCTGCAGCTAATTTTGCAACATCAACATTATAATGCCATGTTTCTTGAAGGAATGGGTTGATAAACCCGTCACCTTTTCCATTACGCCAAACACTGTTGCCGTCTAAATAAGAGAGGTCTGGACGTTTTTTCGCCAAAACCGTATCTTTAAAGGCTACAATACGTGCGATAGGATAAATTTTAAGCTGTTCAAGAGTTTTCATGAGTGCTTGGGGATCTTTTATGTAAGGTTGGCCAAATTCTGCAAATTTGCCCTCAGGTTTAAATGTGATATAGCCATCATCATCTTTTATATCTATCACCATTGCATTTAGGTCTGTGTTATCAACAAGTGACAGAAGTTTAGACATACGGCTCCCCCCAGCTGACCAACCTGTTACATAAATTCCACGTACTGCATCTGGATAATCGAAGTGTACTGGGGGATCAAATGCAGGTGCTTGACTTGCTGCAGGTGTTGGCGACACCGCGAGCGGTGAATCTGAGGGCGATGGCGCGGATATGGGTGTGGGCGTGGGCGTGATTTCTGGTGCAGACGTTGATGGCGGTTCCGATGGATTCGGCGTGTTTAAAGCGACTTTTGACGACAAACAGGCTGACAACGAGAGCACTAAAAATAGCATAATAAAAATAAGACCTTGTTTCTTCACGATTTTCTCCCCCTTCTCCCAAAATCACTCAATTCTAATAGTTATTTTTAATTGGTAATAACGGGAAATTTGGTACTCAATAATTGAAATATTCGCGAAGGGATTAAACTATGCTGCTCGTATGTACAATAAATAAAAAAAGAGCCGTCTAAGGCCCTCTTCCATCGGATACATTAGTGTCGTGTTGAATACCAGTCCAGCACTCGTAAGGCGCGGAGAGTGTTCCAGCGGCTAGGCTCGCCTTCCACACCTTCCATGTCGAAGTGAACTCGATCGGGGTGAGAGTTCTCGAGCGGCCATTTCCCGTTTTGGTCTTGTTTCTTCACCACTAGACCGACGGCCTCGGTGACCCGTTCATCGGGTTCGACACCGGCGCTGCGTAAGTAATCCAGACCCCGCAGCACGTCGTAATGCCACGTGGTCGGGAACGAGAAACGCGTCCAATTGGGATCGATCACCTCGCCGGATGACAAGGACCTCAACATGCGACGCTCCAGAAGATACTCTTGTGCCCGGACGCGGGCTTCGGTCACCGCAGCAGTTTCACCCTTAGCCTTCTCGTACTCTAATAGTCCTTCATATGGTACTGTGGAACGAGGAACGTCGACTTTGAGGGGCGTTGCAATTCCAGCCTCCGTCCTCAAGCTGCTCACCGAGGAGTCGATCGACTAGCCGACCGCTTGCCTCTCCGAAGTAGGCACCCACTCCAAGGATCCAACCATTGACACAGGGCTCGGTCTCGCCGTCGAAGTAGGGCAGGCCGCCCATTTGCTGCGGCCAGGTGATGTTGTCACGCACTAGGCCGATCGATCTGCGGGCTTCCTCACCCGACGGATCCAATCCTAGGTCCTTCAAAAGCAGCAAGGTGTAGCTCGTGCACAACCAGTTCCGTGCGTCGGCGTCACCGCCCCAGTTGCCCTCGGAAGATTGCAGGCCGAGGACCCGGGCACCCCAACCTTCCGAGACAATCCGCGACCGCTCTGCGGCAACACAGTCATCGGGCTCTTCGGTTAGGTCACGCATCACCTGCCAACGGATCGCAGGGTCCCCGCCAAGCAGCCACTCTATTACTGATTTCTTTGGCTTCGGGATTTGCCATTCGGGATTTTTTGTAGTCATCTAATGGTCCTCCTTAATTTGGTCAAGTTCATACTACGTATCCTCCTTGGCTGTTTTTGACCATCGCTAAATATTTATATTTTTATATTCGCGAGGTGATTGAACTATCCTTCCCGTTAGAGCTCAACAAAACTATTTGGCCGACGACGTGTTTCAACCCCCTCGACTTAGAAAACAAAAAGGCTTACCCGACTTAGGGCAAGCTCTTGGTTTAAGAGTTAATAAATTTAGATGATGCTTTCTTAAGAAAAGGGAAGTATCAGACCGCCGCATTAACGATGGTTAGAATGATGATTAACGCAGTAAACATGAGGGCCGGTGCCGTTTTGCCGATCGGATCTTTGACCCTGAAATGCGCGAGACACGCCAGTAACATCGTAATTCCAAGCCAAATGCAAGCCCACGTGACCGCATCTGAATACCAGTAGCCGATGATGAGTATAGCGGCACCGACTAACTGGACGACGCCTGTGACGACACGAAACCACTGTGGTATTCTAAGATTGTTGAAAATATCGACCCAATACTTGGCCCCTATGGTCTTTGCAGTGCCTGAAAATACATAGTATAAGGCCAGCAAGCTTTGAAGAACGATGAAAAGAACAGTCATTAGGATTTCCTCCCCTTATTTTAAGTAACAGTGATTGATCACTGCTGTCCTCTTGTGAGAATTCGGAACGTGACGCCGAATTTATCCGTTACATTGCCGTAAGCGGGACTGAAAAAACTTGCCTGCAGCGGCTCATTTACTTGACCTCTCTGCTTCAGTGCTTCAAAATATTGGGTAGCCTTGTCTTTGTCATTGGTTTGAACAACGATGGTCACTTGCGTTCCCTTCTGGTAGCTGCTGCCGGTAACATTGTCGGTGAGCTGAAGCTCCGATTCGCCGATTTTCAAGATGGCGTAGCTTATCAAATCTTTCTTTTCTGGAGGCAGCGGAGATTCCCGATTTCCCGGCAAATCGCCGAATCGCAACGTATAGACAACCTTGGCATCCAGCGCTTTCACGTAAAAATCAATAGCCTCATTAGCGCTGCCGTTCATTTCAAGAAAAGGGATCAAACTCGTACTCACAACAATCATCTCCTTAGTTTATATGTTTTTTTGCCAGGACACCCGGTATGGCCTCTTATTTCGTAGTGGCCGATTTCCCTTGTCACTAATTATGTCGGAAGTCAGTGAGGAAACGTGACCGATTCGGTGAAAAAAATTTTTTGGATGCGTAACTCAGAAAAAACTGCAGATATCGTACATCTCTGTCACATCTGTTGAGTTTCATACGACATATAAGTAAAAATGAAAACGAAGGAAGGGACGTAACGTATGAACGATCATCATTGGCTTGTGGAACAATTCGAGGCGCATCGGAATCATCTGCAAGTGGTGTCTTACCGGATGCTCGGATCTCTGAGCGAAGCGGATGACGCTGTACAGGAGTCATGGATACGCCTTAGCCGCTCCGATACTAGTGGAGTCGAGAATATGGGAGGATGGCTGACAACAATAGTCTCCAGGGTGTGTCTGGATATGTTGCGATCTCGCAAATCGCGGCGTGAGGAGCTTACGCTAGTGAGTGTACCTGAGCCGGTTGCTAGCCGCCAAGATGGAAGCGATCCCGAGCACGAAGCACTGCTGGCTGACTCTGTTGGTCTTGCGATGCTTATGGTCCTCGGAAATTTGAATCCCGCCGAACGCATTGCGTTCGTATTGCACGATATTTTCGCCTTGTCTTTCTCGGACATCGCCCCGATCATAGGGCGTAACGAAGTTGCAGCAAGACAACTTGCGAGTCGTGCGCGTCGTCGGGTTCAGGGGGCGAAAACGACCGCTGATTCAGAGGATTTCAAGCGAAAACGGGAGCTTGTAGATGCTTTCCTAGCTGCGTCGCGCTCAGGAGATTTCGAGAAACTTCTTGCGGTATTAGACCCCGATGTCGTGCTCCGAAACGATCCTGCATTTCCACCGGTCGCCGCATGGCCAGTTGTTCACGGTGCGCATGATGTGGCCATGGGATTTGTTGGTCGTGCCCAAGGTGCACGGCCGGTGCTCGTGAACGGATCTGTGGGCGCAGTCGTGGCTCCTCGCGGTCGACTACTTTTCGTACTCGAACTCAAGATTGTGGATGGGAAAATCACCGAGATCGACATGATAGCCGAACAAACTCGTCTTCGCCAGCTCGACATAGCAGAAATGAACGATTGATAGGGCTAGCTTCAATGAGCAGCTATAATAACAATAAAATAGAAATACAAAAGCAAAAAAACGCTCTGTCGCAGACCGCAGACAATGCGTTTTTTTGCTTTGTTCAGTAGACAATGTTTTTACTGCTTATACCAATGACAATACCGAATGAACCATATGGGGTGGATCATTGCCGTAGATGGCTCATAACCACAGTCGGTGTTTATATTATCACTCTCCAATCACTCCAATCAAAGTGGATGTACAAAACAGTTATAGGAATCCTCCCCTGCTCGCCAAGCCGAAATGCCGGATGCTGCCGCAATCCACTTAAACAGAATGTTTTCAAGGACAGCTTTGGCGATCTTTCATGAGGAATAGATGCGCTGCGTGTAACGTTCTTCGTCTAACGTTGTTTGTCACGGATGTCCTTCCATGAAATGAGTTTGATGTTTTCCTTGTTTAAAAACTGCATAATATCTAAATCACAGAGTAAGCGGAATTCCATCTCCCTCTCAAAATAACAGTTTGTTAATCGTTTTAATTCTTCAGTTATTATAGCGGGATGTACTGTCAACTGAGTGATACCAGGCTTCAAGTTTTCTATCATATTCATAAACTGCGCCTTCACTGTCTCATACTCTACATGCGTGTTAAAGCAATACGGAAGAGAAATCATATCATCAATTAATAAAATACCGCGCCTTTCGGCCGAGGAGATTCTTTTCGAAAACCTTTCCTTTTGTTCTTTATTAAAAAATGGCTGCAGTATCCTTCTAGGTAAATTAAAGGGAAGTTGATACTCGTGACACAGATCCAATGCGATTTCAATATACGATCTGATTCTTTGAAACCTAATTTTGAATTCATCTACTTTTCTCCTAACTTGAGATGCAAGTTGAAACACGAGCAAGGGCGTAAGCACATTTGTACTTACGCCCTTGCTCACTTTTGATTCATCGATTTTAGTTCATTAAACATTGGATTTTGAAAAAGTATATAGTTTCCATCTCAGACAAGCCACCACGTTAAACTGCCTTTTAGTTCTATGAAAAAAAGCAGGCTGCCTCAGCTTCTTGCCGTATTTCAAGTAATGTTATCCATTAGCTTAGGGCTTGGGTGGTAGTTGTATAGAGTTTTTCTTTAAAAATTTTACAGTTAAACGGATGACATTCTTGGCTTCTTTCTGTTTCACTAATGTTTTGATCACTTCGGGTATGTTTTCTAAAATTCCAAAATGACGTACATTTTGAATTACTTCTAATACCTTCCCCGATCCACATTTCTGAAAGTCATACCCTATAGTGTTGATAAATGCTATTAAAATCAAATGAAGTACCACAATACGATCCCAACGCAATCTGTCTTCAAGTCGATTCATACCATTGAAAAATTCAGAAAGGGAAGAGAAATCTTTCAACCTGGCATCAAAATCTTCCAACGTAATAACTTTCCCATCATCTACGAATCTATCACACATACTACGTAAATGATCACTATAAAAATGATCATACTTACTATTGTAGGGAACACCGTCAAATAATCTGACATCCGTGCAAATCCAATGTAGGGCTTTTAGAAACATTAAGAACTCAATGTCTTTTCTGTTTCCGATCTGTGAGTCGATGTATATAGCTTCATTTTCAAACATTCGAACGATTGTTAATACACGAAGGAAGCGGTACATGGTTGATTTATGATAGTATGATTCATTAGCCAACCACCCCTTTTCTTCATTTTCATATAAATTTAACAAACGATAATGCAGTTCAGTTGCTGCTTCTAAAACCCTTCCCTGATAACTACCGATTAACTCACGTAATTTCTTCTTTTGCTCATAGCTATACTCTTTCTTTAGTTTATAGGAAAGAGATCTGTTGTCGAAGAAAGATTTCAAAGATATGCTAAAAAGCGTTCCTAAAATGGTTGTAATTAGTGCTACGATAGCTGACACAATTGCAGCCTGCATAGTAGGATTTAAACTTATAAAATTTGTTTGCATCAGTACTACATTATAAAATATCAATGGTTATAGTATCTGTTTAATTTCCCCCCTTGTATCTCACCTTTTTTATGTTAATTTATCAAAGCATCCAAGCCATCTGCACACTCTCATGGACATAAGAAAAGCACAACCGCTTGGATTGTGCTTTGATGAAACTTCTCTTTTTTTAACTATCGTTTCCGTTAGCGGAATGACCTGCAGAGTGAATAGGTATTAACTCGAAGTTAGCCTGCATCTGCGAAATACCTGGGATTTTCTCTAAAATTAAAGCAACTCCATCATTATCATTCGTTTCTGTTATTTCCGTTGCAATCTCTTTTAATTCTTTAATTGCATTCCCCATGGCTATTGATATACCACAGGATTGAAACAATCCTAAATCATTAAAGTCATCTCCAAAACACATAACATCACTCATTTTATAACCTAGCGATTCACTCAAATATTTAACAGCGAGTTCTTTAGACGATTTTACAGACATTATTTGAATCAACTTTCCATCATCTGTGCTCAAAATATTAACCTGGTCTCCAAACTTTTTAATTATATGTTCAGAATCATTACAATCAGTAATAAGGATTTTCGTACAATCATAGGTTTTTAGTATTTCTTTACTAATAATTGTTGGGTTTGTTGTAATCTTCATCATTTCTCGATAATCTAAAAATTTATAAGTGAACCATTCATCCTTGACTTCAACACTAATATTGGCTTCAGGGTCTACCGATAGGCAATAATCGAAAATAGAACCAACTAATCCTTTTGATATTGAATAGTGAATTTCCCGATCTGTAACATTGCATTGAAATAATGCGCCATTATAAAAAACCACCGTTCCAAAAGAAAACAAATTTATATCTTCATATTTCACGGCCCTTGGCGGACGGGCTGTTGCAAAAATTATATTAATACCCTCAGCTTTCACCTTCTGTAAAGCAAATAAATTTCTTTTAGATATTTGTTTTTTTGAATTTAGAAGAGTACCATCTAAATCCAATACAATTAACTTAGGTTTCATAACTTCTCTCCATCCACCTTAGGGTACTTTCAGCTAACATACGTCTTTTATATGAACTTCATCTACCATTTGTTCTGTTTAATTTCCAAAACTGCCACGTCCAGCTCTTTATCCATTTTACATGAAATAAACCTCACGATTTTAGCACATTTTTCGGCATACACATGTAACTGACCTGCTTAATAGCTCTATGGAGCTGCTGGCATCGTTCCATGGGCAGCTCCATGGTGAATTATATTGAACTCTCGTTCCTTGCTAGCGGAATGACGTAGTTTCCTCTGTGCTACGGTTCTCCGTGCTGTCTGTAACGGCAAGTTTTACAAGATAAGCCCCAATCCCTCATCAAGTCCCAACATTATGTTCATACATTGAATTGCTGCTCCCGATGAACCCTTCCCGAGATTGTCCAGTCTGCATGCGACAAGAACTTGATCGTCATTCCCTAGGACAAAAATCTCAGAATAGTTGGTTCCGTTGCATAGTGTCGGATCAAGAGCATACTGGGAATTTCTCTTAGTATCATCAAGCGGGATGACTTTTACAAACGTTTCTCCTTGATAATAGTCTGTGAGGGCAGTATGTATCTCCTGAAGGCTAGGTTGATTAATAAGCAAACGAGTAACCAAAGGAACCGTCACAACCATACCATTATAAAAATTGCAAACAGTCGGAAGGAATACAGGCTGGAACTCAAGATCCGTAAATTTCTTCATTTCAGGTAAATGCTTATGATCCAAGTTTAAACTATAGTGCTGTGTGTGCCTTAGGCTGTCGATTACATCACTAAAACTACCTGTCTCGTATTGTTCAATTAATGCCTTGCCCCCACCACTATAACCCGTTAATGAGTGGCAACAAACCGGATAACCACGTGGAAGGATTTCCCTTTGGACAAGTGGATTAATCGCAAGCACAAATGCAGTAGCGTGGCAACCTGGCACTGACACACGAGCAGCGTTGGTTATCTCGCACCTTTGTAAAGCCGATAATTCTGGCAAGCCATAGGTCCACGCATCTTTGGTACGAAAAGCCGTACTGCTATCAATAACCCGGGTATTAGGATTCATAATGAGTGTTAGGGCTTCTCGGGCAGCCTGGTCTGGTAGACACAAGAATACAATATCTGCTTCATTCATTAACTTTATTCGGATCCCGGGATCCTTCTTATGCTCCTCCGAAATCGATAGAAGTTCAACATCGTTTCGTTGGTTAAGTCTTTCATGTATTTTTAATCCCGTCGTCCCGTACTGGCCATCAACAAATACTTTCATAGCATATACCTCCGTACATATAATGAATAATTATACGTTATAACGTATTTATATACAATTTTATTTCCCAATAAACTAAAAGTTTCTATCCAAAGAATCCACTCCATTGTTAGGAGTGTTTTGTGTTTAGATACATTACGGTGAACCGTATCATAATCTCAAAACGTTTGCTGCGCTATCCGTTACTTTAATGAACAAAAAAAGGAGCTGCCGAGGCAAGCTCCTTCACTAACGTTCTGCGTTAGCGTAATAACAAGAAGTAATTCCAGATTCATATTACCGCACTAGAGACTTCATGTCCTTTATCACCATTTCTACTCGATCATCTTTTTCATGGGAACTTTCGTATGAGCTAGTCTCCAGCGAGACAATAACGCGAAAATAGACGTTTGGGGCAGTTATGGATATCGGCGATTTTAAATGAGGACAGGTGCGCGGGCCTGTTCATTGTGCTTCTCCAAAAGCGAAGATTCTATTCTGGTTCCTTAGATGTACGATCACCGTTTGTAAATAGCGCTTCAGGTTGTCAACGTTGAGTGCAAACAGACTTTGCACTCACGGCTATCTTCTTAGAATTTGTTTCATAAACTTTTATTGCGAAAAAAATGAAATATAACTTGACATTGGAGTCAACTCTAATGATATTCTGATTTCATGGAAAAACGTTATTCTATACAAGAGGTTTCGCGGATACTTGGGATGCCGAAGGATACTCTTCGGTATTATGACCGGATAGGGATCGTCTCGCCGTCCCGTGAAGACAATCGGTACCGCAGGTATTCAAAGGACGACCTCATCGACTTGATGAATATTCAGATTATGCAGTATGCAGACTTTTCTCTTGACGAAATTAGGGGGAAGTTTGGTTTCCGCAAGATGGAGAAAATCGACCCCGCTTACTGCGAAGAGGTTGCCGCGTTCCTAGATGCCAAGAACGCAGAAACGCGCAAAAAGATTGCTCATCTGGAAAAGGTCAGTCTGCTGCTCGACGTCGCAGCCGAAACGCTAAGGGACTTTAATAACAAAAGTGACCAACATCTAGCAGAGATCGTCCGCGAGATTTACAAGGATATCCAAAAGGAGGAACCAGGAATTTCCAAGGGAGGTTGTGGTAAACATCAAGGTTAGGAATTTTTATTATCTGATTGCAGGCGTCCTTGCGATGCTGTTCGCCGTCACGCACGCATGGAACGGGCAATCCTCTGTGCTGCCGACGCTCAACATTGAGGCGATATCCGTGGGTACCCGGACTGTATTCACGTATGTCTGGCACATCATCACGGCGGAAAATCTGGTCTTCGGCATCGCTTTCATTTTCATGTCATTCCAAACCGAACGATCAAAGATCCGGTTTTCCGCATGGCTGATCGCGGCGATCCTGATCGTCCGACTGATGGTTATTCTTGGTGTAACGGCATTGCTTGACGTATCGGGGCTTACGAATACGCTTATAGATTCGATTGCCATCGTGATCTATGTCGCCCTCATCATACTGGGCACAAGAATGAAGAAAAAGCAATACGATAGTCAGCAACCACAGTAACAGAGATGTCCGAGTTGTCTTCTAACTCTGAAAGATGGTAAACCAAATGGACTTTCCGCCGAAGGACAGAAAGATGCCTGCAAAATAGAAATCAGTTTTTTTAAACAAGCTTATCCTTAGGGTAAGCTTGTTTTCGTGTACTTTCATGTTTAAATCTAACTTTGACCATTCGGATTTAATAAATAATATGTATGCCTCCATTGTTAAATATTTCGATTAGAGTTGGGTGAAAAGCTATAAATTTCTCCGCTACTGTTCAGTGATAATAAAGTAATAGACCGGGAGTCCTTATTTATCAAGGAATCCCAGTCATTTTAATGGCATGATATTTATAAAAGTGTTAGACTCATTTTCGTATTGAAGTGTTGCTTAAGTTAAATCCGAATAATAAAGTTGTAGACTGCCTCATTGAGCTATCGTTTTTCGTTAGTTCAACGCTTCAATAATCGCCTTTGTTTAAAACAACTTATTGCCGGCGTTCAAAAACAAGACGTACAGCAAGACCAGTTAAGACACTCCCCATGAACCAACGCTGTACTGATAACCACGTAGGGCGCGTGCCGAACCATGTGGCAACCCTACTCGCAGTAAGTATAATCAAGAGGTTGACTGTAAAACTAACGGTTATTTGAACTAGACCTAGAGACGCGCTTTGAAAAAACAATGATCCCCGCTCAGGGTTTTCAAACTGAGGCAGTAGTGACACATATAGAATAGCTATCTTGGGATTGAGCAGGTTAGTCATGAACCCCATTAGAAATAACTTCTTTGGCGGGTCAATTGGAAGATTTCGAGTCGACAATATAGTTGTAGCTCCAGGCTTGACTGCATTCCAAGCAAGCCAGAGTAGATAAGCAGCACCTGCTATTTTGACTGTTTCGAAAACAAATGGAACCGCAGTAAAAAGTATCGTGAGTCCGAGCATTGTTGCAATGATGTAAACAAGAAAACCAAGCATGACGCCAAGAAGAGAGATAAGTCCCGCCATACGCCCTTGCGTAATAGAACGAGAAATTAAGTAAATCATGTTAGGACCAGGAGAACAAACCATACCAAGCGAAACGAAGGCAAAGGCTATCAAAGTACCGAAGCTCATGATAATTTTTCCCCTTTCTGAATGGATCCTTTTAAACTAGGGCCATAACTGCATATAACTTTATATACCTCTATGATTTTTGTCAATTCCGCAATTAAACTGCTTGAGATCAACAAAATTCACACCACGCAAACCTGCCCGTTACTTCCCTCGGTATTAAGGGATTTTCTCACGTTTACTCGCTCATTCGCAGGATTACACCCTCTTGGTAAAAAGGATATAACGGTATAGTAGTGGTAGTGACATCACCGAACGGCCATGAAGGCATACTTAAATAGAGGATAAGTCTTAACTTCCTCATTATTCCAATTACTGCACGCTTTCTCCACAATGCCCTCGGGGGTTCACCCTCCCAGATCTCAACGGGTCTATGCCCTTACCATCCTTCGTTACACCTGTCCAAGGGGTGGAGGACGATCAAGTTCAATATGCGGGTCTGTGCCCTTAAGTAACGGGTAATCGGTACTCCGTGCTTTCTTTGTAATCCTGCGAATGAACCAACCTACGTATATAGATTTACTTTAAGCTACACTGTCATGTATAACCGCTTTGTCAGTAGAAAAAGACTCTCCTCGTTGAGCTAGACCAACCAGAATACGTGCTAGCTTACCAATTAATTTAAACATTGAACGGTACTTTTTCATGTGCCTTACCTGTACGTTATGTTCATGCCACTTCCGAAATAACTGATTGTTCCCAATAAGACGTAAGGTCGCTAAATACAAATACTTTCGCAGCGTTGCATCTCCACGTTTAGAAAGTACGATCTGCCCCTTCCGTTTCCCAGACATACTCTCAGCTAGGTTCAGGCCTGCTCTTCTCAGTAATTGTCGTCCATGGGAATAGAGGCTTAGATCACCTGCACCGGAAAGAATTGCCGCAATGAAGATGGGTCCAAGACCTTGAATGGAGCGAAGTTGTTGAGCCAAAGGTATCTTGTCCAGGAGCACCAAGATTTCTTGCTCAATCATCTCTAGAATCTCGACTATGCGGCAATACTCATCGAGTAGCCGGCGCAAATCCTGTTTAGCTTCGTGGGTAGCTACAATTTCTCCTATGCTTCTAGCTGCAGAAGCGATGAGCTGTGCAGCCTTCTCTAGCCCTGTAGTTCCGCCAGCTCGTTTCATGTGCTTTCTCCAGCTTGCTATGACTTCCGCTGTAGTCACCCCATGTAAGTCTGCTGGAACAGGGAATTCATAAAGCGTCGCCAAGGATCGCTTGCAGGTCCAATCTGAAAACACTAACGTATATTCGGGAAAACGAATATCCAACCAGCGAATGATTCGGTTCTGAAGCCGTATGCTATTCGCTACCCAAAACTCTCGATCACTCATGATAACGCGCATCCTTTCAAAATAATGCGATTGCTTTGTGTATTCAGAGTAATACCCCCGACTAACAACATCCGCGATGACTAGAGCGTCCTTCGGATCATTTTTAGAAGGAGAATTATCTCTATTCTCCTTGTTTCTTTTCGTCGTAACAGGGTTCACCAGAACAACGCTTAACCTCTGTTCTACCAGCCAATTCACTAAATTAAACCAATAGTGCCCCGTCGGTTCCATTCCAATTATTATGTTGTTCAAACGGTGTTTCTGCTGCAACTCATTAATCCAACGTCCAAACCTTTCAAACCCTTCCTTGCTGTTGGTAAACGTAAGATGTCGTTTAGAAAGAACAATTCCGCGAAAGTTCGTTGCTTGCGCGACATGTGCATCCTTCGCTATATCGATGCCAATTACTAAGTGAGATGGAGTAATTCGTTCTATTCGTTGATTTTGTTCGTCTGATTGCTTAAACTTCATAATAAGAGCGCCTCCTTGATGGTGTTGGGTTTCAAACCCGTGGACAAACCCATCATACCGAGGCGCTCCTTTTTTGACAAAGACCATTTTTTAGGCCCTACAGGAAGGTTCAACAGGCTGCCGAGTAAGCCGGCAGCCTGTTGATATTGTGCTATTGTTATCCGTTAACTCAATGTTATCTGCGATTACTATTATTCTGCTGAGTAGATGCAATATTCCTGAATGATCTGCTCTTTAATCTCTTTGACCGGAAATCCATTAGGGTAAGTAGTCAACATCAGCATCGCACCATGAAGAGTTGCCGAGAAGTGAAGTGATCTCAACCTTGGTTCTCTCACCCCAAGATTCTCGAACATCTTGCACTGCAGTTCAAACTGTATGCGGGACTCTTCGTTAAGTTGATCTCCATAGACCGCAAGGACACGATCGTCTTCTGGCTGTGTTTGCAAGTTCAAGTAAAATCGATATACGTCTGGGCGGCGGTATACATTATCTAACGCGCCCTCCACGATATAACGAAGCTGGTCTACCGGAGTCTTGAGCGCAGCGGCAGTCTCCATCACTTCCACAAGTTCTCCGATTCTTACTTGAACCAAAGCAGCGAGAAGCTCTTCTTTGCCTTTGTAATAATTGTAAAGCAAGCCCTTGGATATTTGGGCCTGTTTGGCTACATCATCGATTGAAGTGGTATGGTAGCCTTTCTTTATAAAAATCGTCATCGCTGCGGCTTCGATTTTATCTTTAGAAGCCTGTCGAATCCGCTCATTCTCTTCTTGGGTACGTGGCACAGGTGAGTCAATCCTCCAAAAATTCAGTTATATGGTGGAAAAGATCTTCAGGATGAGTAAGATTTAACATATGGTCTCCTCCTGCAACTTGAACGAACTTAATATTCGGAACCAATCGAAAATGATTTTCGATCGTAAAAATGTCATCGTGATCTAGGGTTCCACGAATAAACAATGTCCTTGTTCTTAACTCATCTAAACGATCAATGGCAGGAGGCTTAGGCCATACCGCACCAATTGCAGCCCACTCGAACATTCTATTAATGTTATGCTCCGTCATGATTCTCATCAAATCGCGATGGGGACTGTTCTTGATTACGGAACAAAATGGTGACGTGACAACAAGCTCTGTCATTTTGGAAACATCCGGTGCAGCAGCCTGAATACTTTGAAAGGATGCGAGCAGGTCTGGCGAGTGAACAAATCCCGACAAAGCAGGAGCAACTAAGATGAGTTCTTCTAGGCGTTCAGGATAGGAAAGAGCGAATTCCGTTGCAATCTGGCCTCCAATCGAGTGGCCAATGACAGCAGCCTTTTCGATCCGCAAATGATTCAAAAGATTAAGAACGTCTGCAATGTAATTAGCAGGTTGGGTTTGGGATGGAGACTGCCCACACCCTCGTCCGTCGAAAGTGATGACCTGATAATGGCTTGCCATAAGCGGAACTAGATACGTCCAGTCCCTCGAATCGGAGCCACCTCCATGAATCATCACGACAGGTTTTCCATGACCCGTTACTTCGTAATAAAGGTCCATTCATATTCCCCCAAATAATGGTTTTAACCATACTTTATCATTGAACGAACATTCAGTCAATAAAATGTTGCACAACAACTTACGGCAGTATAATGCCCGTTTAGCAGCAAAAGGGCATTGACCCATTCCGTTAGAAAGACCGGCCTCCACCCCTTGGATAGGTATGACGAATGAGAGGGCTTAAGACCCGTTGCGACATGGGAGCGAAAACCTCCAGGGGCGGCGTGGAGAATGCGTGCAGTAAATGGAATAAATTGGGACAGCTATCTCCCCCTCTATTTCCTCATGCCCTTCATGTTGTCGACTTTGCTCATAAGATTTCCCAAATACTGAGTGCTGTGACTTCCGTCACATAAGCTTCCTCCCGTTTCTGATAAGCTAATCGGTGTAAGAGAAAATAGCAAATCACCGAATGGAGGATGTATCATGTTTTGTTACCAATGCGAACAAACGCCGAACGGCGGCTGCAAGGTTAT
>NZ_WHOC01000040.1:0-107837 GCF_013141785.1 Paenibacillus germinis | reverse complement strand
TTGTACAACAATTCGAACCCATTTATCGCGAAATGGCCTGTATGGGGCTAAATTGTTGTACATTCTGCAACATCGGAGGGATATGAGGTGGGATTTAGGCAGAATTGTTGCACTTTATACAACATCATTCGACCGAGAATGTGGATTCTATAAAATAAGGTATCTACGTTCGCGAGCATAGTGGATATGAGCTGCTAATCTAGGTTGACTGGGAACGAGGAGCCTCTATTTCGGCGAAAATGCCGATATGGGGCTGGTACGAGGAACGTAGCGGCGTTATTTTGGTGTTTTCACGGCTTTTACAGCACGAATACTGGAAATAGCGGTCCCTAGTTCCGCGAAAACGGGAAATAAGCGGTTTTGAGCAAAATAAGGTCTCTACGTTCCGCGAGCATCGTGTAGTACTGGGTAGAACAGATAATTCCAATCGATACACCGAAATAAAGCCAGCAGCTACGTTTCCCAAAAAATAGAAAGGGGGGTACCCTCAAGCTCTACCTCGAAACTTATACTTTCTGGCGTATGTGGCAAAAAGACCCGATAGAGGTCACTTTTTTCAAAGTATCCATCTTTCGGGTCACCGTTCACGTTTGCGAATCATTTTTTCTCTACGGTTACTTCCATAAAGGGCGATATCGGTTCATCCAAAATAGTAGATGCCTTTTGATTCAAATATTTATCGAAAAATGCGAGCACGTAGCTATTAATGATATGCCGTGCCTGCATGGGGGACAATTTCAAGCCATCCATGAGGCGAAGCCCGGGGGACCATAAATAATAGTCCGTAAAGCTCATATGCTTGATCCCACGGATGGTTACCGCATATCCGCCACCGTTTCCGAACAAGACGCGATTTCGAATCGGTATCTCCGTCTTATATTTGTCGTATGCTTGTTTGGTAACCCCGATCTTTGCCAATTGCTGTTCGGTCGGTTCCACATCCTTGTTCGACTCTACAACCTCCGTCTTCATCTGCATGAAGGGTTGTTTTAGGCCGTTTACAATGGTTTTGCCGAAAGGAGTTCCATCCATGTTGATGCCGGCTTTTAGCCGTTGATCCGCATAGAGCGTTTGGATCGTTGCCGCCCCTCCAAAGGAATGGCCCAGCATGCCGATTTTATCCACGTTTATTTTTCCGGTTAGCAGACCCTGCGGATCTTGTTGATTCAGCTTTTCGAATTGGTCCAGTACAAACTGAGCATCCTTCACCCAGACTTCGATCATTCGATCCCAGCCGTCAATGTCGATTACGGCAGGAAGCTTTTTCGTCTTGGGAGCGATGCGCTGATCAGGAAACACCGTCGTCATGGCATAGTAGGGATGCTGAATGGCGGCAACCAGATAACCGTTGCTTGCCAGTTCCTCCATTTGAGACGTGCTCGTAAACCGCGTACCTGGCAGTCCGTGCGAGAACACAATGAGCGGATATTGGGATTGTTTTACAGCGAGAGGTGGCATCACATAAGAGTTTGTTTTTACATAGCGCAAATAGTGGAAAATGAATGCAGGGATTTTGTATTCCTGCTGCATCGCTTGCCCAAACTGACGATACTCAGGTATATAAAGTGCCTTAGATGAGGCTTGATCGATTTGAGCAGGATACCACAATTGAACAAGAAGCTCTCGCCGATCATTGGGGGTGTCCGTTAATATTTCCTCTCTTGACGCATCGGTCCAATGATAGGTGACTGTCCCTACCGAATAAGGACCGGATGGAGAGTCGATTTTTAATACGGGAAGTAGGATAGGCAGTATTGCAGAAACAGCCAATAAGAACGGCAGCAGGAAGCTCCGAATTGAATGGGACTGCTTACTTCGCTCTTTACGGCGTCTAGTCTTTACAAACAAATACAGTAAATAGCCTGCTGTCAGAGCATAGAGCGGAACCATTTGCCATCTGTAGCCTTCGAAAATAAAATGAAACAGGGCAATACCAATAGCCAAGCAGCCTGTTACGCCAACCGCTTTTCGCCAAAACCATCTATCAACGATCCATAGCATTACATTGCCTACAAGCATCATGATCTCGAATATTCGCATGGAGCCCTCCCTTCCAGTCATCTTTACCATTATGTTCCAAATACGCACATGATATAAGAATTCGGATAGGATTGGTAATTTATGTCTCGAGCAAGTCGACGTCAATTTGAATGACTTTAACAGGAAAATGCCCGGATATCGCACATAGGGATAGTTTATAGGCCGGATCAATCTCATATTGTTTAAAATGATATTTCGTTATTTCGTCTCCGGCGATCAGCTGAATATCCGAACCTTGCTTGTTGATGCTGAACGAATCCAGAGAGAGGCTAAGCCCTCTCCCATCTGCTTTGATTAAGCTTTCCTTTAACGTCCAGATGTCAAAAAAATAGGCCAAACGATGCGAGGAGGGCAAAGTCATCAATTGCTCGTACTCCGAAGCGGAAAAATATTGACGGGCGATTTGCATATCAATCGAGTGAATCTTCTCAACATCGATTCCCACAGCATCTGAATCAATGGCGCAGACGACCCAGTCTCCAGCATGTGAAGCATTGAAGTAGACGGAATCTGTGCCGTCAAGGTGGGGTTTACCATAGGCATTCATGCCAAAACGAATCTTATGCCGAGGCAGCTTCGTCATCGTGCCAATCGCATACTTGACCAACAACTCCCCCACCAACGAACGAACAGCATCATCATATTTCAACATCCGCCGGACCTTGCTTTGTTTCTCCAGCGATAATTGATGAAACATCCGGTCAAACTTCTGTCTATCCAGTTCTTCCGATAGATGCACAGCAAAAACCTGCATCGTGAGCAGATACACACCCTCCTACTTCGCTTATTCGTATCTTAATGATTCAATAGGCTGCATGTTGGCCGCCTTTTTAGCGGGATACCAGCCAAAGAACAGACCTACAGCCGTAGAAAAGCCAAAAGCGATCGCGATCGTCCACCCTGACAAAATGAATTGCCATTTGGTGATCAGCGAAAAGGCAAACGAACCTAGTACGCCGATTGAAATACCAACAACCCCGCCAAGAAAGCAAAGAATGATTGCCTCCATCATAAACTGCTGCAAGATCAGCCCTGGCGTAGCTCCAATTGCTTTGCGGGTACCGATTTCCCTCGTGCGCTCCGTAACGGACACTAGCATAATATTCATGACGCCGACACCGCCGACTAACAAGGAAATGCCTGCAATAGAACCTATCAGAATCTGCATGACATTAAATACAACATCAAGGTTTCGCTGGAAATCCTCTACCTTCTGAACTTCATAATCACCGCTCTCTGCGTTATGTGCTTTGGCTAAATGGCTCGTTATCACTTTTCCGGCCTTATCCTTTTGCATGGGATCCGCGGTGTTTGCAATCACCATCAGTGAATCCAGTTCATTGTTAGTGCCCTCTTTGAGCAAAGGCAAGGAATCATAAGGCATATAAGCCGAATAATTATTACCATCCAGCCCTGATAAAATCGATTTATCGGACTTGTACACTCCAACGATCTCGTATTTATTTCCATCCAACGTGATCTTTCGGTTTACAGCCTGTTCTGCGGATCCAAACTGTTTGATTGCATAGTCCGATTCTACGACGATCACCTTTTGGCGCGACTTTTGTTCGCTTACGGTAAAAAATCGGCCCGATTCCGTTTTCAAGTTCATAAATTTGACGATGTCCGCAAACGTGCCTGTCACGTTAAAATTGATCACCGTGTCCCCCGATTTGGAAGACATGGTCATGGCTAATGAGCCTGAAGCAGCTTGAACGCCTTCTAGCCTGCTCACCTGCTTTAAATCCGTCATCGTTATTTGGATCTTATCGGCTTTGGTCGCGGTAGTGGACGGCGTTACGAAGAAAACGCCTGGAGAATATTTGGCGAGCTCGGATACGACGGAGCCTTTGCCAATTTGGCCGATGGATACAACCAAGACGACAGATGCAACACCGACGATAATGCCGATCATCGTAAGCAAAGAACGGAGTTTGTTCACTCTCAAGCTGTCCAAGGAAATCAATAGATTTTTCCATATACTCACTATCGCTCACTTCCCTTTCGGCGATCTTCGATGATTTCCCCATCTCCGAAGCGGAGTATGCGTTTGGCATGCTCGGCAATGTCCATTTCATGGGTAATGACAATCACCGTAGATCCTTCATCGTTCAGCTGAGTGAATAGCGCCATAATCTCATGAGACGACTTTTGATCCAAGTTACCTGTCGGCTCATCGGCCAGTAGTATGGCTGGATTCATCGTCAACGCTCTCGCTATCGCGACACGCTGCTTTTGTCCGCCGGACAATTCGCTCGGGCGGTGATGAACGCGCCCTCCCAAACCGACTTTCTCCAGCAAGCTGCTTGCCCGTTCCGTACGAACCGAAGATGCAATGCCTCCGTACAGCATCGGGAGCTCCACATTGCTCTGAACCGTTTGCCTGGCGAGCAGGTTGAAATTTTGGAACACGAACCCAATCTTCTTATTCCGAACCTTGGCTAATTCTTTTTCCGTCAACGATTGGACTTCTTGACTATCCAACTTATAGGTACCCCCACTTGGAATATCCAAGCAACCCAAAATGTTCATAAGCGTCGATTTGCCAGATCCCGAAGGTCCGATGATCGCTACGTAATCCCCTTTCTCGATCGTCAGATTCGTCGGTTTAAGGGCTTGAACTTCCAAGGCGCCGTTGCGATAAACTTTATGAATTCCCTCCAATGCGATCATTTGATTACCACCTGCACGCCTTCTTTCACGTCAGCGGAAGGTCCTTCAATAATCTGATCACCCGATTGCAGTCCTTCGAGAACTTCGATAAATTCGTCGTTTTCTTCCCCAAGCTTAACGTTCGTTCGAACAGCTTTATTATCAACAACCTTAAATACGTAAGACTGTTGACCATCCCGCTTTACAGCGCTAAGAGGCACGATATGGTGAGCAGCGTTCTCGATGGTTATTTGAACGGTCGCTTTATATCCGGGACGAAGCTCTACATCCGACTGTTCGAGATCGACCCTGAACTCAACGACTGACTCCTTGGCATCCAGCTCGGATGTGACGGCAACCGGTGATATATAGGAAATGCTTCCTGCATAGGTATTCGTGAATGCGTCGCCCGATACCTTAACCTTCATCCCTACTTTAGCTAAGTTGGCATCGTTTTCCGCCAAGTTCGCTTTGATCTGTAATTGAGACACGTTTGTAATCATAAATGATGATGTTCCCAACGTGATCTCTTGTCCTTCTTTGATGGAAATCCCAGTCACGATACCGTCGATATCAGCAAGTAATTGATTCTTTTCAAGCTTTTTCTGGATGTCATCGATATTGGACTCTGCGTCTTGAATTTTTAGATCGTACAATTTCGCATCAACAGCACTATTGTCGTCAAAGGATTCCAAACTCACAGCTGAGCCAGTTTCGCTCATTTCTTTTTTCACCGTTTCCAACGTTTGCTTTCTCACTTTTTCCTGATCTTTCAGAAACTTCTCCTTCTCAGCGAGATTCAATTGAAGTTGATGCCTCTCTTGTTTCAGCTTCGCATTCAAATCCGTCGTGGATAACGTAAGCAGCTCCTGACCTTTTTTGACAGGATCGCCTTTTTTGACGTGAATTTTCTCAATGATACCACCGGAGGTTACAAATTGTTCCTTGATGACTTTTGACTCAATCTTACCGTTCGCGAATACTTCTTTCGTTATATTCCCTTCTTTCGTTGTGGAGACTTTTACGGCAACCGCCGTACTTCCTTTTGAGGTTAAAACACCTGTAACTAGTACGGCAACAACCACTAGGACGACAACCAATACTCCCCAAAGCACTTTTCTCAACACGATCATTCTCTCCCCATTCTTTAGGTATCTAAATGTATGCTTTTGTGCCAAAAAGCACTAAAGTTTCTTGACACAAAAGCATGAGATGAATAGTTGAAACCCTTCTTGAAGGAGTGGAACAATCACAGATGGATGACTAGAAGGATGAATCATGATTATATTAACCTTGTTATGTTTTCTGTGTGTTATTTCCAAATAAAGGTTTTATTGAGATAAATGCGAAGTCCTGACGCTCCGATCAAATGCTCCCCACTTTAATCCGTTGTAATGAACCAGTCCGCCTTTTGGGTTGCCAATAGTTTTCTTTGCCCTTGAAATTCATCATATAAACTAAGCTTATACTGCTTCAAGAAAGAAGATTTGAATATCAAATCGGCATCTGTTACTTGTATTTTAAAGTTTTCATGTTTGCCGATTTTCAGCTTCGTCCCCACTGTTTTGGGCGTTTCACCTTCGACTGGATCGAAATCCTTCATCTCGAACGACTTCTCAAACGACTTTTCTCCACCACCATCTTCAAACACAAGTACCAGCTTGTGTCCGTCTACATTCGTTTCTAGATAGCCTTCGCGGCTGATTTCATAATTGAATTTAAGGGTAAACGTGCTGTTTTCGACCATTGATCCAAATTGATAGAGTGAAATCTGATAAGGGTATACGATAACGTTCTTCAGTGAGTCCTTCACATCAGCCTTTACTTCAGGAAGCATGAACGCCACGGGTTTCACGTAAGAATCGGGTTTGCCGCCGCTTTCAGTCAGCTTTCCTTCCGTTACGGACTCACCAATAATTAAGTGCATGTTTTCCGTCGAAAACCCTTTAGGGAGCGAAGCCGATACGTTCAGCAGTGCAGTGCCATTCGGACTTACTTTATTTTTGACTTCGGCAACCGAAGCTGGAAGCACCGTTCCGTCAGCTGCCCTGAAATGAGCGACTAGCTTTGTGGGCGCCGTATATCTTTTTTCCATATTTGTCGCTTCTACTTGTGCGATAACCAATGAGCTTGTCTGGCTTGTATAGCGATTAAGGCTGCGGATCTTAAAGTTGGTTTTTCTACCCGCATCGTCAAGGGTATACGGCTGATCCAAACTGTGGAAGGGAATCGCCAGCAGCTCGGATTGACTGGTAAACTCAACCACATCCGTTGTGACCGTGTCGCTTTCTTTCTCCTGAAGCACCAACTTCATTCGCGAATATTTAGATGTATAAGGAATTTTACCTACCATTTGTAAATTTAATGACGAATCGGATGCTATACCGACTGCACTCGCCGTTTGCACGACATTGGCTTCGATTTTAACCGCATCGTCTAGAAGAAAGTATCCGGTCAAATTCGGTATGGACAGCGTATCCGGACCTTTATTGCTTAAGGTAATATCTGCGCTCACTAGATCCTGATCTTCCCATGGGAGCCGGTATAAAGCATTCATTTCAGCCGTATAAACGCCGGATTTGCTTGTGAAAGAGTAGGCTTTGCCGATGGAACCGCCTTGATTCAAGGTTGCGGCAGGAAGCTGAAATGCGGCCACAGGCAGGTTGATTTTCAAATCGGTGGCAGTCTCCGTTATGACAAGCTCCCAATGATCCGAAGAAACGGCAATCGGAATCGTTCCGGATAACTGGATTTCTTTGCTTTCTTTCGGTTTGATAGCTAAATCTTTGAGTCCTTTCGTTTCCAAAGGATACAGAAGTCCTTCCGCTGTGCGAATCGAAAATAGGTAGGCCGGAATTGTAATCGCGTTTGAACCGACATTCTCTAGTGTTAAATAAACGGTAGGCACATGATATTTTTCGTTTTTGTTGCTGACGAGCTTCTTGATCGAAGCTTTTATGTCCGTTTCTCCGACTCGAAGGATCGATCCCTCTTGGGATGGGGTCACATCCGTGTAAGTATCGGGTACGGAGACTTCACCGAGCACTCTTTCGAATTTTGTCCGGTTTAAATCCCAATTCATAAACTCTACAACCAAATCTTGAAGCTGCGTGTTTTCATTCACGTTTGCATAATAAGTCATGTCCACACTCGAGCCTGGAGCAACGTAAGTCTTGTCTTTATCAGAAGGAAGTGAACGTGCGGAGAATTGGCTGCCTGATTTGTTTTTTAAGCGGATCCAATAATCGATCACTTTTAATGCGCTGCTGCCTCCATTGTGAATCGATATTTGGATGACAGCCAGCTTACTGTTCTGAGATGTCGTCAAATGAATTTGCTTTAATTCAAAGTAACTTTGTTCCGAAATGGAGACCTTTCCAATGATCGCGGATTCCTCCCCATTGGCAATAGCGGGTGTTACAGTGCTTAGAGTGAGCGAAATGGAAAATGCCAATGCTGCCAGTTTCATGATAGGCGACTTCATAATCATTATTTCATCCTTTCTCCAATTCAGGGATTTTTTGAAAGTATTCGTTGCAAATAGCTATAATCCTCTGGCTTCATAATTACTTCATTTTTAGCCAGCGAACTCAGGCGGAAGAATTAAAAAAGGAGCAACTGCGAAAGCGTGCTCCATGACTATGGTTACCTGGAATTTATAAGTAAATCTTGAATATTACCGGACTAAGCCAACTCTATTGATAAAAGGAGGTTGCAATTTCATCAACCAACTTGTTTCGTTTTCTTTTTTTACTTTCGCTAAATCCCATTCCATCGGCACGGATTGTTCTATTTCCGCTTTTCTTTGAGCCATCATTTTTTCCAAAGCATACATGTTGATATCCATAAGTTTTCTCCCTTCGTGACTGATTCCTATGATTAGTTTAATTTTTTTTTATTTACACGGTATTAAATACAAATAGATTAATTGTAAATGCCATTTCCATCATTCCTTGTAAATTGCTGGTTTGGATAACAAATAAAAATATTTTTGAATCGCTGAAACAAATCTGAAAGCTCATCCGTTAAGAGGATATAGATGAAAATAATGGAAATCCCCAAAACTTATGAAAAGAAAAGGATGAAGAAGATGAAGAAGATGAAGAAAAAAGGTTTGGTCGCCGGCCTCTTGCTTTCCGCTACGATCTTAACGTCCGCCTTTGTCCCCGTTACCACTAACGCCGATCAGGCACCAGTGGTCCGGTTTGAGGGCCAGCCGATCGCATTCTCGCTGCAGCCTAAATTAATAGACGGTATTTTAATGGCGTCTGTTCGGGATCTAGCAAAGGTTTTAAGCATGGAAGTGACATGGAATGAGGCAGAACGGCTTGCGGTTGTTACTGGTAACGGGTTCGAGCTGAAGCTGCCATTGAATTCGGATTATGCCTACGTGAACGGTAAAGCAAACACCATTTACGGCAGCACGCAAATGGTAGATGGTTCTATGTACGTTCCGCTACGCTTCTTTATGGAAAGCGCAAATCATGTTGTTCGCTGGGATTCGGCAACTAGCTCAGTGAACGTCACGAAGCAAGCTGACAGCTTGCCGGTAGTCGGTACCTATGACCACTTGGTCACACTTTTAACGCAGAATGAAAATAATGGGTACGCCAGAGTTAGTCTAACAACCAAACAAATGAAATCTGAAACCACCTCAGGTAACGCTATGGTTCCAACAAGCGACAGTGTTTCTGTTGTGGTCCAAGATTCGGCCAGGGCAGCAGCACCCGACTACTCCGGCACGAACGTGCAAGTACAAGGCGTGGATGAATCCGATGTCGTCAAGACAGATGGAACGTACATTTATACAGTAAACAAGCAGCGTATCGTAGTCACTCAAGCTTATCCCGCCGACCAGATGAAAGTGCTGAGCATTCTTGATTTCCCGGGAAATCAAGACACTCAGTTCCAGCCAAGTGAAATCTATGTGGACGACATTCATCTGATCGTACTTGGTAATTCTTATCAGAGCTATAAACCGATCCCATATAATGGGTCAGGTAGCGTCACAGAGAAGAAAATGATCCTCCCTATGCCTATGAGATCCCAGGGTAACGCAAAGGTCATGGTTTACGACCTCACTGACCGGAGCAGCCTGAAGCTTCTGAAGGAAGCTGAGCTTGAAGGAAACTACGTTTCTTCCCGCAAAATCGGATCGTCGCTCTATTTTATCTCCAATAAGTACGTGAATTACTACCAATACCGGGAAATGGCGGATAAAGAAGAATCGAAGACAGGGCTAGCTCCTGCTTATCGAGATTCGGCGGTAGGCGATTCCTTTACCTCTATTCCGCTTGATCAGGTCTATTACTTGCCGAAAGCCCTGGATCCTAACTATGTTCTCATCGGAGGCATCAACCTGAATGAATTGAAGCAGACGATGAATGTCACTTCTTACCTCGGCTCAGGCCAGAACGTGTACGCATCCGAAGAGAACTTGTATATGGCCGTGACGAATTATGAGCAGATGCGGATTCAACCAATCAGGATGCCTGCTGGTGATTCTGCACAAGGCATAAGAGTCGGTGAGCCAAACGATGCCAGCCAGCCTTATGAGCTTCCTAAGCAGGAAACGATCATTTATCAATTCGGGCTAAACGCAGGTAAAGCAGAGTACAAGAATACAGGTAAGGTGCCAGGACGCTTACTCAATCAATTTTCCATGGATGAGCATAACGGCTACTTCCGTCTTGCTACAACAACAGGCGAAGTAGGACGGACAGATGAGGGGACTTCGAAGAACCATGTTTTCATACTTGACACGAACCTGAAAGAGAAAGGCAAGATCGAAAACATCGCGCCAGGAGAGCGGATTTATTCCACCCGCTTCATGGGCGACCGAGCTTACATGGTTACTTTTAAAAACACCGATCCGCTATTCGTCATGGATTTAAAGGATCCCGCTGAGCCGAAATTGTTAGGTGCATTGAAGATTCCTGGCTACAGCGATTATCTGCATCCTTATGACGAAAACCACATTATTGGCTTCGGGAAAGATACGATCGAGGTCGACAACAAAAATCCGAATGGACCGCAGTCTATTGCCTATTACCAAGGCATGAAGGTGGCGCTGTTCGATGTAACCGATGTGAATAATCCGAAGGAGAAATTTAAGGAACTAATCGGGGACCGAGGTACGGATTCCGAGCTGCTGCACAATCACCGTGCCTTGCTCTTTAACAAGGAAAAAAATCTACTTTCTTTCCCAGTTAACGTAATGAAAATCGACCCGAATCAGACGACAAACAATCCGAAGGTGCCTGCTAGCACATACGGCAAGTTTGCTTTCCAAGGCGCGTACGTCTACAACCTTGATTTGGAAAAAGGCTTCCAGTTTCGTGGCGGCATAACCCATCTTACTCAGGAAGATCTGCAAAAAGCCGGACAATACGTTTATGCCGGCGATAAACAGGTACAACGTGTTCTCTATATCGGTGACACGCTGTACACCGTCTCGAACGGATTAATCAAAGCGAACGCTCTCAGCACTTTGCAGGAAAAGAACTCGGTGGTCATTCCTTAGTCCTTTTCATGACGAATAAAACCCCGATTCCTACAAGGATCGGGGCTTGTTCGTGCTCTAGATTCATTTATTTCCAACAACCGTGTCTCCAATGCTCGGTTGCCGGACGTCCATTGATTTTCGTTTGGCAATGAACAACGTCAAGATCCCGCTTGATATTGTAATAATGGCGAGTGTCAATAAAAATGTAGAGATCCCGAACCAATCGAGACAGGCGCCGGTCGCAAGCAGCGAAATCTGAAACATGACGCGGTCAAGCATGCCTCGAAATGAGAAAAAGCGGCCTTGTGCTTCTTTCGGCACTTTGATTTGGAAGAGTGTCGATACCATCGGAAAGAAAAAAGCGACAGCACAACCAAACAAAACAAAGGAACCAAGAACCGCATAGCTGCTTTCACTGAAGGACATTCCTGCAAAAGAAAGCGCAAATAATAACATAAACAGCGTAGAGCTGGTTACCAGATTACGCATGCCGATCGCACGCTTCGCGAATAAACCTGCAATCAAAATGCTCGTGCCTTCCAAAGAATAGATCCAGCCCATCAGTTCAGGTTTATGCTGAATTTGACTAAACTTCAGTACAAGCAAATTAAAACCGCCTAGAAACAAGGTAATAACTCCGCTATTGATAAGTGCGATGAATATAGACGGTTCTGCCCGAATGAGTGGAAACAACTCCGTAAAGCGGATTTTCTCCTGCTTTCTTGCAGCGGAATCCGCAGTATTGGGAATCCTCAATTGTGTAATAAGCATCACGAGGATGACATAAAAAGCAAGCGACAGCGCGTAGACCGTGTACAAATTCATCATGGATACCAATATACCTGCTGCAGCAGTGCCGCCGATTCTCGCTATTGTAATCACGTTAAAGTTTAAGCTGTTCGCTTTAAGCAGTTCGGAGGCCGGAACGACGGAAGGCAGCGCTGCTTGTACGGTAGGCATATAAACAGTAGCCGCTACTTGCATGATGACGACGGACAACAGCATAATGGCGACGGATTGGTAGTGAATAGCCGCAAACATAACAATCGGAGCCAGGCAGCGGAAAAGCCCTGATATAAGCAATATTTTTTTCTTATCATAGCGGTCTGCCCACACCCCTGCTTGCGGCGAAATGAGTACACCTAGAAATAAACCGCACATCAAGATCAAGCTCTTGCCTAAATCCGACGGGACGTGGCTTTGCATAAATTGCAAATTAGCAATGATACTTGTCCAAATACCTGCGCCTTGAATGGCTTCTCCGATCATCATGAAAACAAATGTCCGATTCCGAAGTAACGATTGATTCATACCTAATCTCCAATCTATGATGACACTCAGAATCTTCCAATTATAGCACGTATGTTCGTCATCTGTCCATTAGAACACGAGGACGAAGAGGATCTCCGGCCAATGATTAATTTTAAGGCAAATGGGTTCGAATTGTTGTACAAACTAATACAAACTACAACATTGGCAATCGTTCTTCGGTAACCCCTCGAAATTGCTGTATCCACTTTTGTACTCGTTCCCTTTTCCAAGATCATCTCATCGCGCTTCGAGTAAAGAACAATATTGTTGATAAACAACTGTGTATTGGAGACCCATGAATTGATGTCCTACTGTACTCCGGGAAAATCAATGAATTTCGGATTCGTATGGAATTTTTGAACTTTCTCGCTGAGGAAATAAAGCAACTTTTGCCTTTTGATCATGTCAAAATGTTTCTCGTAGCTTTCCATCGTATTATGCAGCATAAGGGTATTGTACTTAACGATTTCCTTCCGCACGTTTTGTTTGGAGACAGCGAAAGAATAAATCGTAAGGGTACTCAAAAGCAAAGTAATACACAAAAAGCCTGCGAGGAGTCGAAGAAACAACGAGGTGGATCGATTCTTGATATAAGGGATCGGATGAAGATTTCTCATGCAGGCTCCGCCTTTCTTTGGATAATACCATTTAATTAGAGGAAGTACTGCCATGTAAAGGCGGTTTTTCGCTTGGTCTGAAAATAATAAAGCCCGCGCTAACGCGGGCTAAGATTCCACTATGCATTTACTATGGGGGCGATCTGATAAATATGAATTTGCCCCATCAAACCATATGGACGAAGGACATATTCGGGTGAATAAGCCTGTCCTGTAGGACGAAAAGACCACCAATCAACCCAAGTTGGATTTGGCCCGGCCTCATGCAAGGGACCAAGTAGATTTCGCGGACTGCCAACAACCTCGATATCAATGGAGTTGATTCCATTTGTGAGTGAGCCCGTAAGTTCTAATCCCCTCGCAGGTCGCCATGGGATTGGCTGCTCATGCTGTCCGTTTACTTTAATAGTTAACGTGACTGCCTCATAAGGACCAAGTTCCAACACGATCCGATTGCCTTCATCAAGATTCACATCAAGGTCGAAGTGGTAGACCATACTTCCGCAATAATGCGGATATCCTTGCAAGCACCAGTCTCCAAACCTTAGACTCGGCGGTTCTTTAACCAGACACCGATTGCTGTCAAGAGCGAAATCGCCGATTAGAAATGCGTCCTCTATCTCCATGTCATGGGTATAATCGCAGCTGATCTCCAGTATATTCTCTCCTTGAAGCAGTAAGGGAAGCTTAAGTTTTGACATACTGCGGTCCAAATACCAGCCCTCCGGCTTATCTGATATTATTTGTCCGTTGAACAGAAAGCGAAACCTCTCCGCTTGCTCGAAAACAATAAACGTTTCCGTTACCGGGATATCCTTCACGTGGAAAGCAAAACGGAAAGTGACTGTCGTGCCGTTATTCTCATGGTTATCATGAATCCAAAAATGTCTCTGAAGATTGCCATTGGCAAAAACCTGTCTCATATGCAGCTTCTCGCGAACGAGTTGTTGAGCTTGCCAAACATTCATCATCTCTGACCATGATTCATCTTTGATCCGGTATTGGCAGGAGTCAAGTACAATCGCGTTAGGAGCTGTCTTCGTGAACCGGGTAACTGGCCCTAAGCTGATCAATGGCTGCAGATTACCCCATTTTCGTTCTGCAGGCAACGTTATCTCTCTAGAACGGGAAATGATATACAATTTGGAATCTGCTTGACCGAAGTGCTCTTGGAAGATGATATCTCCATTGTAAGATTGAACAGGCTTCTCCCAACTTTCACCTGTAAGCGGGTTCCATTCTTCTATCCGTCCACTTCCTTTGATTCGAACTTCTACATCACATCCAGATTCTCGGTCATTATTGACGACAAATAAAACCGTACAGTCCGACAGCTCTCGACGCATGCACAAAAGTTGGTCGGCCTCTTGTCCGTTATGGTCTATTAAGCTAAGCGTACGGCCTGCATAAGATCCCAGTTCTTTCAAAAGCTCATGTTTGGTGTGAAGCTGATGAAATCGTGGGTGCTCAAACAAGGATTGCAACTCAGGCGTTTGTTCTCCATCTATGCACAATGGAACCTCTCCGCATGACAGTACACTTCCTCCAGCGTCCAGGTAAGTGATCAGCAGTTCATACGTCGTTCTAAGCAAGTTATGGAGTCCGGGCAGTACGACAACCTCGTAACTTGCTTGTCCAACGAGTAACCTATCTTTATGTACACTGCCGATCTCCTGCAGGATCAACTCGTCTCCTAGATCAAAATCATAGTGTTCGCCAAGCAGTTGATGGATGAGATCGTTAAATTCCCTATTGTACGCCTTCAATTCTTCGGTATTTCCAGCTTGATTGCGCCATTCGGCCGTGAGAACATCCTGACCAAGTCTAGTCCACACTGAAGTAGCCGGGTGAATCACCAATACGTCTCTGACCACGGATCCTTCACTCAGCACCCCCCCAAGCCGTGCGAAATAGTCTTCCATGACACGGTTATGTTCCCACCAGTTCACATTGTAATTAAAGGAAGGCGGATAGTCTCGTTTACGGCATCCACGAAGTGAATACAGCGCTAAGTGATGAGTCAACAAGTTAACGCCAAGCGCGAACTGCCAGTCCCCGATCCATTTGCGGCTTTCAAACGTCAGCCCCCATCCTGTGACGCCATACGTTTCCGTAATGACCTTTTTCTTCCCATATTGATTCGCAACGCTGGACACTTGCTTGATCGTCAGACTCTCATCCGTTTGCTCGCACAGCGTATCCACTCCGGGAACATCTAGATAACGATAATGAGGCATGATGGCTCCGCAGTGCCGGACCGACCCCACGATATCTCCTTCATCACAGAAATGCCCAGCAAAGGAAAGTCCGTTCACTCCGCACCAATTGCCTATCTGCCTCGTGTAGGCATCGCAAAACATTTCGGTGACGGTCTTCCAGTAGTCATGACGGATCTTCGAGGAGAACGGACCCAAGAAAAAGAAGTAAGGGAGCTTATCCCAAATCTCATAGCCGTTCTTATCTAAGAAAGTTTGGGGCAAGAGATCCGACCAGGATATCCAAGTCAGCTCTGGTTGGTTTAGCTGCTCCTGAAATCCTCGAATGCTTGGTTCATCCGTAAAAATCCCTGGTACGGTATGGCCAAACTCCTCTCCCACGGCTTCCTTATAACGTTCATATGTCGTCTCGATAAATAATCTGGCCGATTCGGGATTCATGTTGTCCGGATAAGTTTCGCCGTGGCACCACTCATTCGACGATGCGATATGACGGCGCATGACCAAGTAAACTTCCTCTTCCCTTAGCAAACTAAAAACTTTTTTCCAATTGCTTATTCTTTTGCAGCTAAGCAACTCATTGCCGAAAATACTCGCTTGGTAGACCGCCTGAATGGTATCGTCTGTTTCATAATCGCGGCAAATCGTTAATGATAATGCTTTAGCCCGCACGGCGTCGCCGCCTAATCGGGGCACCCTACCTCCGCCCATTCCTGAAGAATAGCGGTCTTCATCATATAACCACGCAGAAACGCCTTCCTTCTTCGCTTTTGCAACTGTCTCTTTAATACGTTCTATAAATTCATCACCTAAGTATGGCGTTTCTAGCCCTTCCCTTACATGGATCATAAAGCCGCCCATTCCCTGTTTCTTGAATCCTTCAATTTGTGCGTCCAATTCGTTCTGCGTAAGCATACCGTTCCATGACCAGAACGGCACGGAGCGATGTTCCATAGGAGGCCTCCTAAATTTTTCTCTTAGCAGGTCGTAACCGGTTGGCTCTTTCCTTGTTAACTGGCTATTTTGCAATCCTGACTTTTTCAATTAAATGGCCTCCGTTGTAGAACTGACTCAAAAGATCTTTATTGCTGAGTTCTGCATTGAACCTATAATAGAACTCTTCTTCGAAGGCGTAAATAAGCAGAAACCTATAATGTTTAACTATTTTATGATTTCGTAAAAAAATACCAACTTTCTTAAAAACTACTCATGCCCAATTTTACCTGAGAGGATACTTTTACATTTTCTTATAATAATCAACGAACAAATTCATGCCTCTCAGCAGGCCAGTCGTTGCCGTCGTCACGCTATTTAACGCAGTCAGCCATTGGAACGATTGGTTTACTGGAGCGTTCTTTGTACGGGATGCTGCTTTGCGGCCTTTATCCACAATTCTGCAGGAGATGCTAGCCACGGCTGAAGCTATGCGAGATACGCTCAATCAGGCGGCAGGCACAAACTACGAGCTGCTGGATAAAATCCAAGTGACCGGAAATTCCATGAAAATGGCAACCATCATGATCGTAGCAACTCCTATGCTTAGGAGAGGATGACAACAGATGAAAATATTGAATCCTTATGGACAAACGGGAACTTGGCTGAGAGGGAGTTTTCACAATCATACTTCGAATAGCGATGGCTGGTTCCCTCTCGAAATAGAGCGGTAAAGATTGATTACCATAATTTCCGGAAAGCCAAACATCCTGAACCAAAAGCGGTGTGCGCCGCCATGGCTCAGGATGTGTCCGTTTCGCTTTATAGTAAATCGCGGTGAATCTTAACTACGAGCTTAACCAGATTCACACTCCCTGCCGGATGACAATTCGGACGGTGAATTTCGCCAGGCCAATAGACGGTAAAATCGCCCGGTAGAAGCCGGATTCGTCCTTCGTTCTCAACATGCTCGAATAGTATGTAGTCGCTCTGCTTCAGTTTGTCTTCAACCGCATAGTTCAGATCCGAAGATGAGGCGAAGCCTTGCCACTCTTCCCCTTCTAACACGAGATGGATGTCGGCATAACAGGCATGAGCCTCGGCGAGCTGTTCTTCGAACAGCTTGGTCATCGGTCTCTGCTTCATGACGTACATGTTCTTCCCTTCAAATTCAACCGTAGAACGCATATCGGCTGTGTTCAAATTCATGACGTAATCGAGCGCACGGCGTATGGTTTCACCGTATGGGTATTGGTGATCCCGCTTATGATGGATCGTATCTATAATCATCGCAAAATCCTCCTAATGTCCGATACCTGTACCGCTCCGGTGACGACACAGCACGTCATTCCCTACGTAAAATACCTTGATTTGTTCGCATTCTTTATCGGTAAACCGTTTAAGCGGCTGGCGGACGGCCCATGATGAGATAACTCCCTGCAAGTAAAGCATATATTTCTCATATGGAATGACATCGAATTGGATCATATGGGCGATCACCTCGTTAGCCTCGGATTGCATCGCCTGAAGCGTCGGCATATGAGGTCGTTCTTCCGCCGCAATCAGCTTATACATCTGCGCGAACAAACCGGGCATCATGTTAAACGTGCTGCCGATAGCGCCGTCCGCTCCCGCATAAGCGCCTCCTGAATAGATTTCGTCATGTCCATTGAAGATCAGGAACTCGCTGCCGCATCTCGCCCGAATCTGCTGCATCTCAAACAAATTCAGCGATGTAAATTTCACGCCAATGCATTGCGGATTGCGGCTCATTTGCTCGTAGAACTCCATGGACAGGCTAACCCCCGTCGCTCCGGGGAAATGGTAGATGATCATCGGTAGCGGGACCGCAGCCATAATGGCCTCGTAATGCTCTCGGATTTCTTTCATCGTCACCTTGTAGTAGAATGGAACGACGGCCGATACCGCGTCGACGCCTTGCTTTTCCGCGTGTTTGGCAAGTCTAATCGATTCCAACGTGCTAATGCATCCGACGTGCGCAATAATCGTAACTCGTCCCGCAGCGGTCCGAACCACCGTCTCCAAGACTTGCTCCCGTTCATCGGTTGTCAAAATAAATCCTTCGCCCGTGCTTCCCCCCACATAAAAACCATGGACGCCCTGACCAATTTGATGCTCCACCAAATTTGCCAATGATTTGAAATCGATTGCGCCATCCTCATGCATCGGCGTCAGCAGCGCCGTAAAAATACCGCGAAATGCGGAACGTTTTTCATTTTTTGTTGTCAGTTCATTGTTTGTGGTCATATCGTATTTCCTCCCTTTGCGCCATAGCGCTTGTTCTAGTCGTGATGATTGTATTGTAGCGCTAGGCACAGCGACGTATTTCTCATTTTTTTATAAAAACTCTCATTTCTTTATAAAACTGGCTCCATTATAATGAAGCTACAACGCAAGGGAGGCGAAGGTTCCATGTACCCGCAATACTTGTTCGAATACCCAAATGTCGAAACGGACTTTCCTTTTTATATGAAAAAAAAGAAGTACACCTCGGTCCCTTCCCATCGCCACGACTTTATCGAATTTTCGTTCGTGCTGGAAGGGAAAGGCAAGGAACGTATCAATGGTACCGAGCATGACTTGCAGCCCGGCACCATCGTACTTCTGCTGCCTTATCAGATTCACGAATACGAAGCTGCCCCGGGCGAAACGCTGCTGATGTATATTTGTAATTTCGATATGAAGCTGCTCACTTCGGGCCTGGAATCGGCCTGGGGCGTGAACGAACTTCTGTTTGGCAGCAATAATTCCAGATCGGCGCATATCCGGTTGGAGGACCACGACTTCGAAGAAGGGCTCCAGCTATGGGAACGACTATACCGGGAATACGAATCGTCGAAAGCTTGGAAGCCGATCATGCTGCGAGCGCTGCTGCTCGAAACATTGACACAGTTCGTTCGGGGCGGCGACAAGCCGGACGGAACGCGGATCGAAGATCAGCGCCCCAAAACCGCCAAGAACATTTGGCCTATTGTCCAGTATGTTCACGACCATTATCTTGAACCGTTAACGCTGACATCGTTATCCAAGCAGTTTCAAATGCATCCAGCACAAATCAGCACGCAGTTCGGAAGCGAATTCGGCATCCATTTCGTCGATTTTCTTCATGAGCTTCGGATCCGCCATACCTGCAGCCTGCTCATATCCTCGGAGATGCCGATCTTACAGGTCGCCTTCGAATCCGGCTTCTCTTCATACCCCACGTTCTCGCGCGCTTTTCATCGCATGAAGGGGATGTCGCCGCGTGATTACCGGGAGCAGCAAGGGCGGGAACGCTAATTCTAGAGAGCTCCGGAAATCACTTTAATACTTCCACCGACCGGATGTACTCAACGCTTCCGTCGTAATAATTGCCGATCCGAAAATCGCTGGCATTATTCTGCAAGTTTCTAAAATTCGCATCAGTTATCGTAAATGCTGCTTCCTTCCACGTATTGCTTCCTGTCTTAACAATTTGCAATGGTTTGTATACAGCGTTAAGCGCATTGTACTGGATCAATATGTTGTCGGTTCCGGAATCGTAATACGAAACTTTGATTGTCAACTGTGTATCCCCTGTTCGGGCGAATCCGTCGGATACCTGAAAATAGAAATATTTATTATCGCCTGATATTTTGCGCGCCTCCACACCGCCGATTGTCTCCACTGTTGTATACGATTCTTTAGTTGGATCACTCGATTGAAATTGTTCCATCAACGTGTAGTTATTGACATTTTTAAATATGATTTTCGCGTGGTTGCTTTGTTTCTTCACCGTTACCTTGCTGAAGGATTTCATCCCATTGTTATCTGCATAAATGCGAAAATCGGAATAACTGTTTTGCCTGTTGGCGAATTTAATGTCGTTCAGGGTATATGTTTGGGTTTTCCACCCACCTGTATTGCCTATATACACTTTAGCCATTGTTGTATAGGCTCCCCCTTGCCCATCGTATTGAAGCTGCCATGAGCCGGACCCGCTGTCCAGATATGTCACTTCTATCGTAGCCGTTGTATCGAGCCCCTCATTCGTGTCATAGAGCCACTGATCGTTCAACCGAAAATAAGCATATTTATTGGAGGAAATCTGGATATAAGATCCATAGCTCGTAACTCCGCTATCTGCCGGAGACGTGTTCATAAATAACGTGAGCGCACTTTCCACTTGCGCGCCAAAGAAGCTTTCGGCACCGTTCAACGCTTGAAAATGGTACAAAGCCTTTAACGGTGATAAATCTTTAGCGACAAGACCGAAATTGTCCTCTTTAACATTGCTCGTGTCTGTGTCTCTATAATTGTACCAAAATACTTTGGCGACATTAGGCCATCGTTTATTCATCGCATACACTTGATCCGCGTAGTCAGCTTTTTGGTATTCATTGGTTCCCATCGAAGAATAGCCGGTTTCCGTTATCCAGATAGGCTTGCTTCCCAAGGTCGCACTGTACTTATTTACGATGTCCATCATCCCGTTATATTTACTAACCAGAAGCGGCGATGATCCGTATGCATGGTAATTAATGATGTCAAAATAGTTCCCTGCTCCCTTGCTCATCAACGTATCGAACCATGTTCCGAGACCATAACTTGATAAAGCCAATCCCCCCATTAATACGGTATTGGATGAGTCTGTCGCTTTGACACCGTTATAAGCTTTCTGCAGAAGGGTGTTGTAATCGTCGATACTGCTCTTCCAAAAGGCCGATGAGTCCTGCTCATTCCAAACCTCCCAATAGTTGATTTCCCCTTGATACCTTGTGGTTATAAAATTGACAAAGCTTTCCCAATCCGCCCAATTGGCTGGTTTATACCTGGCTATATCCGGGGAAGGAAGCCCTGGCATAGAGGAAGCCCAAGGTGCTGTATAACATAAAATCCAGACAATATGGACGCCCTTTGCGGTCAATTGATTGACCATATTATCCAAATGATTCAAGTAGGCCGTGTCATACACGCCTTTGGCTGTTTCAATCCTGCCCCATTCCGGGGAAATGCGGATCCACTGAATTTGGGAATCGGCGATTTGATTGATTTCCGTTGTGTAATCCGTCGTGTAGCGTTGCAAGGGGTCATTCACCCCAAAGTAGTCGGCATCGATGGCGTTGGCTTGGTTAAGCGGTAAACCGATGATGCCTACAAGACAAATCATCAAGAAAATCCCTATCTTCCTCAGAAACATATAAAATCCCTCCATTCAATTTGAAAATAAAGTTTGGATCGCCATGTATTAGGAAAGCCCCGGTCAGAATTGCTTCCTAACCGGGGCAGGCCATCATTCTAGCGCGTGGGCAAGTTCAATCAAGATGTCTGCCAACTCGTTCGGAATCCGTTTTCCTTTTTGCGCTGATATCTCGTTCACATAAGCGCCATACTGCGAATGTTCCAGCTTTTTGACAAGTGAGTTGACCACTCCTTTCGATCCTTCTCCGGTTACGAGACGCTCTGTTAATGCCATTAAGCTGTCCCCTGTCACTAGAATCGTGTAGCTTGATGTTTCGATTGTAATGTGGCCTGCCGCATCCTCAGCGGTGGCCAACACCTGGTGTGTGCCTAACCCGAGCGTATAGGCAGGACTATCAACCAGCAGCCCGTTGCAATTGCTGTATACGATGCCTGACACGCTATCTGCAGCCGAGCATGCTATCTTCACGTTCTGATCGACTGTAAATGTGCCAACGCCGGAAATCTGCACAATCGGGGAAGTCTGATCAATTGTGAATATAACCGACTTGGTTTGCTCTACATTTCCTGCAGCATCGATTGAGCGGTATAACAACGTGTGCGCTCCATCTTCTGCAAACCTAAGTTCCTGCGTATATGGCTGCCATGTGGCACCGCCATTTAAACTATACACGGACTCTGTCACACCGGACCGATCATCCGTGGCGCTCAGGTTAACTTTGACATCGGATACATACCAATCGTTATGCTTCGTTCCGGCAAGCGCAGCAACCGTATTCGGCGGGGTATCATCTGAAACGATCCACTGCATGGAACGAAATTTATTAGACAATTTGCCGTCGCCGATCCCGCCTCCCCATTCGATCCAACCTTTCCTACCGTTACCATCATTGTCATTAACCAATAAAGAGAAGCTGATGACCCCGTTCCTTTCCGCTTTGATCGGCGTTAATTCCGACCAAGGAAGCGCCAACTCATAAATCGTTTCGAGCTGATTTTCATCTCTCGTTACGACAAGATCGCCATTGGTCACCAACCCTTTACTTACTCCCGGAGGTGTAATCCAACGATAAATTTGCGGACCGTTTGGCGTTTGGGAAATCCCGTATTCATACCAGCTGCTACTCTCTCCCGGGAGTCCGTTCGAAATTGCGAATTGAAAGCTGTCATTCTTATAAATATCCGCTCCGGTAAAGGGTGCAGACATGGTGTTATCTTTGACCTTTGCTGTGATATACAGACGATTCGAATCGAAGTTAAGCCAAAATTTCCCGCTTAAATCATTTGCGCCTTGATAACCAGTCATCTTGACCGTACCCTTGGACAGGTCGATTGTGGGGGATGCTGCTGCCGTTTCTGGATCGAGCGCTCCATCAACGTTAACCGTCCCTAGCATAATGGGGTTGAATTCAGCCGTGCCTTCATACGTGAACGGATCATAATCATCGAAATAGACCGTCACTTTAAGCGCATTGGTTACCCCTAGACCGTAACCCGTAAGCGGAATATCAAATGTATCTGCGGAACTGGACTGAACCATAGCATGCAATTCCTTCGTTCCCGATTGCGTACCGAACTTCCATTCGACTCTTTTAACTTGCAACCCTTTGGTGGCAGAAAGATTGTTGATCTGAATTTGAAGCGTTTTGCTCATCGTATCTACGTCGGCAAAAATGGGACGAACCTTGACCTCATAGGACTGAAGAGCTGTAACCGAGCTCCTTATCATGCCGATCTTGTCATTCCCTTTCATCAAGTAGCCCTTAACCAAGCGGACTCCGGGTTCATTCAAATTCGAGACGGTCAGCATTTGGGTAACCTTATGACCACCCTCAGCAAATACTGGATATGACTCGCCCTCAACCTTCAAGCTAAATGAATATGGTGCAGATGTTGTATTATCGGTTTCCAATGTCATCTTGATTGGATCCCCAACCCGAGTGGGATCTCCATGCAGAGAAAACGTGGAATCCTTTTCGACTCCGGAAATATGCCCTTTTATAAAATACGGCTCATCGTTTAATGTCACATATACATTCCCATTATGAGGAACATACGTATCTGTATTTCCCATCATATCCGTGATTTGGATCGAATTGGCGGTATGAATAACAGCCGGGACTGACGAACCTACAGCCCACAATGCTCTTATTTGTTCACCGTCCTTTTGGAAAACGTAACTTCGGATGTCAGTATCCGTCGAATCCTTACTTACGAACCGTGCGCCGCCAAGCGCTCTTGACATGGTTGCATAAGCCGCGTAGGCAGGCTTAGGCGTGTAAGCGCCCAGTTTATCATTGGGATTACGGATGATGCCGAAATTATCTTCGTTATAATTGAGCTGAACGCCATCGTTCATAAAATCGTACCACATGATTTTATCGATACCGTTCGCGATTGAAACGACATAACCACGAATCAGGTAATTCGCCTGCTTCTGTTCGTCCACTCCTCGACTGTCCCGTTGTGTCGGCCAGCCTGTCTCGGAGATCCAAATCGGTTTCAGCTGCCCGTTATTGTAGGTTCGAATCAAGTCCTTCAAGCCATTAATTTGACTTTCCAACCGCTCTGGCTCACCGGGATATACATAAGGATGAACGGAAATGACATCCAAATACTGCATGCCCCCAAGCTGGAATACTTTCTCCATCCAATTAAGATCGATAGCCATGACCATGCCCACGACAGGCAAGTCGGGATGCGCAGCCTTGACTGTTTCATACGTTTTTTTCAGCATTGGAAAATAGTTTTCCGGTTTCGAGTCTGCCGGACCGTTTCCTCTGTCCCCGAAGCCTCCGTTGAATTCGTTGAAAACCTCGACGGCATCAAGCTGGCCTTCGTAACGATCCGTGTACGCTTTCACATAATTGGCGAACCCTTCACGGCCCTCATCGGTATAAGGGGTGCTGTTGTTATCGTAAAACGGGTTGTTGAACCCGGAAACAAACGTGAAATCAAAATGATCATCATTCAACTTAGCCATGTAATCATCGGGAGAAGGAGAAAAGGTGTATGAACCCTTTTGCTTTTCAATACTGTTCCATTCTCTGCCGTCCCGAACCATATCGATACCGGCGTATTTCATCATTTTTATCATATTAGCAGCATCTGCCGGCGGGATACGGTGCAGATGGGTCGCCATCCCGAATGGAGAATTCTCACGCCCAGATTGATCTAGGGGAGAAAGCACGGCAAACGGAGTTTTGATGGAAACGGGATCGCTGATGTTCGATTGGACCTTAATTTGTAGAGTGAAATAGCCGAACGTTGTAAAAGGAACCGTCAAAATGGTCTCGCCCTGTGCAACCGGGCTGATCCCCGCAGAAACCTCAGCTCCTTGATAATCATAGACTGTCCATGCTACGTTTGGCCTTGTGGTGATGACCTTAAATTGAATAGCTTCTTGATCGATAAATACATTGCCTGGACGAAGCTGTACCAGTTTGGTGGATGGCAACATCGTTGTCACAAAGGGGCCATCCGTGCTCCATTGATTCAGGTCGTTCACGGCCTCGACCTTAAATGTGTACTTTTGATCGATTTGCAGCCCCGTAACCGTATAAGAGCTTGCAGTACTGGCAACCGTCCCCAAGGCGATGCCGTTTTGATAAATTTTATAACCGGTCACGCCTACAGGGTCCGCCGCAGCCGACCAGTTTAATTGCATGCCCGTTTCGTTGAAATTCGAAATGGTGAGGCTTCCTCCGGACGGCCAATTGGGAGCGTTTGCATTTACGCGATCGGTGGAAAGTTCCAGATATGGACGGTTCACCGTATTTTCCATGCTGTTAATTTGCACAGCATGACCTTGCGCAGCTTGCTCCAAGAACGCGAAACTGACCGTCTGATCCAACGCCTTTTTCCGTTTCACAAAAGCAGTCACATCGATTTCATACCAGCCCGCTGTTTTGCCTACATCAATATTAGCTATGTAAGTATCGGGAATTGGCTTGGTATTCCAAGTTACCGTGTTTGCTTTCCATGCATCATTCTCCATGCCAAAAACTTGGACACCAATCGTCGAATTCTCGGTATCAATGGCATATATCTTTAATTTGGCCGAGGCGATCTCGCTAGCAAAATAATTTAAATCATATTTCATATACGTTTGCCGGTTTAAATTGGCATCTGCATCAAAATTCTTCACGCCTAGCAATGCAGATGTTCCATAGTTATCATTCGCATTCCCTCCGCCCCGGACATAGGTGTCCTCGAGTGGCAGCAAAACCGTCTGTTTAGGGTTCGGCAATGTTCCAGTCACATAGGGCCCGTCGTTACTCCATTGATTCAGGGCATTACCGGCTTCTACCTTGAACGTAACCTTCTGTCCGACCTGCAATCCTGTCACTGTATACGAGGTTACCGATCCGCCAACCGTTCCGATGACATTTCCGTTTTGATAAATGTTATAGCTGGCAACGCTAGCAGGGTCTGCAGCCGCCGACCAGTTCAACTGCAGGCTTGTTGCGCTCACGTTAGAAATGTTGACGGATCCCCCAGACGGCCAATTGGGAGCGCTTGCATTTACGCGATCAGCGGAAATCTCCAAATACGGACGGTTCTCTGTATTCTCCACGCTGTTGATGTTCACAGCATGGCCTTTTGCCGCCTGCTCCAAAAACGCAAAACTTACCGTTTGATCCAATGCCTTTTGCTTTTTCACAAATGCCGTCACATCGATTTCATACCAGCTCGCTATTTTGCCAACATTGATATTGGTTATATAATGTTCGGGAATTGGCTTGGTATTCCAAGTTACCGTGTTTCCTTTCCATGAATCGTCTTCCATGCCGAACAATTGAACGCCGATCGTTGAATTCTCCGTGTCAATGGCATATATCTTTAACTTGGCCGATCCGATCTCACCTGTAAAAGTGCTTAAATCATATTTCATGAAAGCTTGTCGGTTAATATTGATATCTGCATCAAAACTCTTTACACCTAGTGTTGTAGAGGATCCAAAGTTCGTATTCGCGTTCCCTCCACTTCTGACATAGGTGTCTTCGCTCGGATTTATTTGTGAGATTACTGAATCAGATCCTGCAGCTAAAACTGACATTTTATCCTTTGCATAGGGAATAAGAGGGGCAACAAAACCTTGGAGTAAAGCGCCTATCATTGTAGAAACTAAAACCAAGCTTGTTACCTTCAAACACATTTTTTTTATCATTTACTCACCTCATATCGTTATTTTAAAATTTTAGTCAAGCACTTCCCCCGGATGATAGACATCCGGAGAAAGTGCTTGCCAATTTCGTTGCCGATTGTTATTTAAAATTGCTTTTGTTCTTCTGGTACCAATCCTGAACCTGTTTATCCACGTTATCTCCGCCTAGACGTTTCCATTCTTTGCGTAGATCGTTCAGCCCGTCCTGGGCTGTTATGGACTTCCCACCGGTAACCACTTTCGTTTCAATTTGCACAGCAATCGGTGAGAACGTAGCGATCAACTGAGTGAGTTCAGGAATATCCGGGCTGTACGGAATATCTCTCCGGTATACATTCTTCATCGTCAATTCAAGTGACTTCGCCTTCAACTTGGCATAGTTCTGGGATATCTCATCCTTCGCCGCCATGTCTATGATCAATTTGGGTGTCATAATCGAATCGATCATGAGCGCATATTCGCCGGCATAACTGACTTCCTTGATAAATTTGTCCTGATTAATTGTCTGCCGAGCGCCATCAACCGTTTTATAATGTACGTTCTCCTCCCCATACTTGAGAGGTACCCATCCATCCTTCAGCATCCAGTCTATAAATTGGATGGCTGATTTGATTTGGTCTTCCTTCATCTTGCTGTTAAATACAGTAAATACGCTCGGTGGCGCTTCCTGATATAAGCCGTCCTTGCCATACTTGGTGCTGATCGATTCAAGCGGAGTCAACTTTGCATCTGGCACATTTTTCAGCAAATCGCGATAGGCGTTATCCATACTCCCCGCACCCCATTGCCCCAAATATATGCCTGCTTTACCGGTCGTCAACAACTGGCTTGATCGCTGAAAATTAGTGTCTGTAATATACTCCTTGTCGATAAGCCCTTCGTCAAAGAGCTGCTTCTGGAATGCAAGCGAATCCGCATAACGGTCAAGGAGCCTACCGTATTCCAGCTTGCCGCCTTCCACATACCACTGATTTTCCTGGGTAAAAAATAAAGCGCGTAAAATACCGACACCGCTACTGCTTAATGAAATCGGTACGGTGTCCGCTTTGCCGTTGCCATCCGGGTCACCGTCTCTAAATTTGCGAGCGACATCGAGAAATTCCTCTGCCGTAGTCGGAGTCTTCAGACCTAGCTTATCTAGCCAGTCCTGGCGAATCCACATGCCGTGATTGGCAACCGTATCTCGAGCGAACGATACCGCATACGTTTGACCGTTGACGTTTAGATAAGGCTTAAGCTCCGGATGTTTTTCCAGATATGCTTTATACGTCGTGCTGTACTTGTTGATATAATCGCCGATCGGCTGAATAACGCCTTGGTTGGCCAATTGGCTGATATAATTTCGGTCGTATTCCCAGATCAAATCAGGTGCCTCACCGGATGCAATTAGAGCGTTCAATTTGGGCTGCGCCTGGCTCCGGGTAACGGGAACCCATTTGACATTCACAGGTGATTTCTCATTGATCCACTTTGTCCACCGGTTGTTTTCATAGGTGCCTTCCTCTGTCGGAACTGTACCGCGATCAAACATGGATATGCTGATTTCTTTCTTGGGACCTGGGCCGGGTGCGGTGGTGGAACCCAGTGAACTGCTAGGTTGCACTGAATAAGTCTGGTTGGAGCTGCATGCGACGAGTAAAGTCAAAGACATAGTTACAGCGAGAACGGCATTTCCTGCGTGTTTCAACTTGCTCATTCTTTTATCCCCTTTATCTGTATGATATGAGTATCTAGAGTCAGTTCGCTCAGGATATCAACCTTTGACCGATCCGATCAAAACACCTTTGACAAAATATTTCTGGAGGAATGGATATACGCAAAGAATCGGCATCACAGCAATGACGACAGCAGCCGCTTTAATCGCTTCAGGCGTAAGCAGAATGCGTTCCACCGCATCGTTTCCTCCAATATTGTTTAATAAATTCTCATCCACCTTGTTGACCATCTGATACAGCTTCACCATGACGGTCAGTTTGGCCGACTTTGTGATATAGAGCATCACATTAAAGTAGCTGTTCCACCAACTAACGGCATAAAACAAGGATAATGCTGCCAAAATCGGCTTGCAGAGCGGGATAAAGATCTGCATTAATATTCGCCAATCGCCGGCACCATCCATCGCTGCAGACTCCTCAATTTCCTCCGGCAGCCCTTCCATGAATGTTTTCATCACAAACATGTTGTAGGTACTGATCAATCCCGGCAGCCAAACAGCCCAGTACGAGTTCATTAATCCTAATGTTTTGATGAGGATAAAGTTGGGAATGATCCCGGCGACAAACAACATCGTAACCGTGATCATCATCAGCAGCGCTTTTCGACCGAGAAGTCTCCGTCTTGAGAGCGGATACGCTGCCAGAATCGTCATGACCAAATTAAGTGCCGTTCCGACAACCGTGACAACAACTGTGTTGCGCATGGCCATGAATAATTGGCCATCGTCAAACAAACGTTCATAGGCAACTACATTGAACTCGACTGGCCATAAGAAAACTTCGCCGGAATTAATCGCTCTGCTGCTGCTGAAGGATGCCGCAATCTCGTACCAGAACGGGAATAGAGTCAGTAATGAGATACAGCCGAGAAGTATGTAAATACTTATTCTTGCAAATCCATTAAGAATCTTTTTGTTTGTCCTATACATGGCTTACCATAACCCCCGTTCACCGGATATTCGAATCATCCGGTTGACGCCAACGATCAAGATCAGGCCAATGGCTGATTGGAACAGTCCTATCGCCGTTGTATAGCTGTAACTCATATTCTGCAAACCTACTCGATACACATAGGTACTAATTACATCCGCAACATCAAGTACGGAGTTATTTTGCAGAACGAGCGTTTGTTCCAAGCCAACATCCATCATTTGGCCCATTCTAAGAATAAGCAGAATGGCAATCGTACTGCGAATGCCCGGTAATGTAATGTGCCAAATTTGCCGCAGCTTATTGGCACCGTCGATCTTCGCTGCATCATAGAGCTGCGGATCGATTGAGGCCATTGCCGCCATATACAGAATCGTCCCCCACCCTGCTTCCCTCCAAGTGCTCGATAATGTATACACAATCGGCCACCAGAACGAATCAGCCATGAAGTAAACGGATTCCCCTGCGGTTAATTTCTTGATGACCATATTCACAACTCCCGTGCTCGGTGATAACACGGCAACCACAATTCCGCCGAGCACTGCCCATGACATAAAGTGAGGAACGTACAGCATATTTTGCACAAAGTTCTTATACCCTTTCCGCCCTACTTCATTAAGCAGAAGAGCAAGGACAATAGGGACAGGGAATCCAAGAACAAGACTGTACAAGTTAAGTACGAGTGTATTTCTTAATATCCTCCAGAAGTCCGGGCTAGCGAAAATCATTTGAAAATGCTTGAGTCCAACCCACTGGCTTCCGAATACGCCATCCGCAAACCGATAATTCTTAAAAGCAATGATCTCACCGAGCATCGGAGCGTATTTGAACAGGACATAAAAGCTGAGTACGGGCAGGAGCATCATATACAAATGTTTATCCTGCATCATCCTTTTCCATACCGACTGCCTGAACCTTCCGATTCCAACTGTTTGTGTCCCGGTCCTTAATTCTGTTGCCGGGAGCCTACCCTTCATATCGTTTCACCCTCTCGTTATATCGTTCTGTCAAACCTTCGTTCGCTTACGGTTTTGATTGTAGGTTAGGCAACAAGAGAAGGAAATAGACGTGTTATGTGCTTCGTGCCTTTTTATGTATAAGATCAGGTTACATTTCTTTAGGGTGGTACCATAATCTTGGGTTTTTGCTCCTTGAAGCTTACTCCGACGCAGCTTTTTCTTCAGACTCGAGCACCCACTCCCGATATTCGGTAGGCGTCATGCCCGTATATTTTTTAAAAGCTCGAAGATAGCTGCGCGTATTCGTATACCCAACCCGTTCCGCTATATCATTTATCTTGCGGTTCTTAACAACAAGCAGCTCCTTGGAAGCATTGATCCGGATTTCAATCAAATAATCAATGAAGTTTTTCTCCGTATATTCTTTGAACAGCTTGCTAATGTATGTCGGATTTAACTGAAACTTTTCGGACAGCAACTCGAGAGAAAATCCACTGTCACGATAATGCTCTCGAATGTAAGGCAACAACTTGTCGATTGTCTTATTATTTCCCCGTTGACTGCGTTTCCCTTCAATTTTCCCTGCTAATCTTTCAAGTATGGTTTTGACAATCCGCTGAGCATCCTGCCAATTGTCGCATTGATGAATCCGTTGATGGAGATTACCCATCTCTTCAAGCGTTTCCTCGGTATTTATGCCGACCGAAGCAACGACCTGCAATGATTTCATGATCAAGTCGTAAGAGAGCTGCTTTATCAAATCGGGAGATAAGCTGCCGTTGACCGCTTCTTGAAACAATTCGGTAATATATCCTTCTAATTTCTCGTTTTCAGTCTGCTTTAACGCTTCTGCGATTCGATCCGTCATCTTAATCATGCGGTAATAGTCCTGATTATCAGTCCCCAAATCCTCGATAGAAATGACGGAATGACGGCCGATTACCATTTTGTATTGCAGGGCTTTTTGCGACTCCTCGTATGATATAGGTATATCTTTCATATCCTGATAGCATCTTCCTACACCAATGGTCACCTGAAGCCCGAATTGCCTCTTCATGACATCCAAAACCAACTCGAGGACGGCTAATGCACGCAGATGGTTTTGTTCCATATCTCCTTCTGCAAAGCTAAAAACGATGGCAGCGAAACCCGCACCTAAATCGACTGCAGCCCCCGAATGTTCCATGTTCATCAACTCTTCTGCAACGTTGCATAACGCATACGTATACAAGGTTTCATCCTTCGGGCTAACGCCGCCCTCCTTACCGATCTCGGCCGTACACACGACAAACCTTTCAGAAAATAAGTGGATTCCAGTAAATTCCAGGTGATGGCGCACGGATGCGTACTCCGTTCTATAGCCGGACAGCATGTCCAAGATGATTCTCCATTTCAATACTGGCTTGGAATCCCGGACCTGCTTCTCTAGTTGTTCACGGTCTACGAACATTTGGTCGAATACCGTTTCTAGGTAACCCAGCCCAACAACACTTCTCATCGACTCATGTTCCGGATGGACTGGCTTGAGCGCTCCTGACATTTTCCCAACTAATCGGTCCAAGGGCTTAAATGTCCGACGGTTTACGTAAAAAAGAACAGTCAGAGCTAAAAGAACCATGCCGACGGCAAACGCAATCATCAAACTCCGGGTAGATTCCAAAGGTTGATACACTTTAGATTTGGGAATAACGCTGACAATTCGCCAACCCGTATAATTAGAGGCCGTATAAAATATCGATTGCTCAATCCCCTCCATTTTCACTGTGAAATGTCCGCTTCCGTTATGGCTCAGAATCTGTTGAATATAGGAAATGTCTGACAAGTTCTTATATAATTGCGTTGAGTCGTCATGTGTCACTATGTTTGCTTGATCATCGATAATGAAGGTATGTCCGCCATGGTCTTCTTCATACACATCCTTGATCATCCGATAAAGAACATCTTCACTGATATTGATGGCAACAAGTCCCTTTCGATATTCAGGGCTGCTGATGGATGGATAGGAACGAATCAGCGTGACGACATCCTGTTCTTTTTCGCCATCCCATACTTTATGAGTAGTCAGCCATTTCGAATGCCCTTTCATCTTGATGTAAGTAGCCAACCAGTTGTCTTCCGAGACATCCCTCTTCATATAAGTTTTATCGGTCAGAATATCGCCACTTACTTCCGAATAAAGGAATATAGAAGTAAACAGTTCATTCGTGTGTACAACAGTTTTCAGTTTGTTTGATAATCCAAAAAAATTCGAATATTTTTGAGCTGCATCATCATAACTGTCATACATGAAATATACATACTCCAACTCCTGCGACATATTCAGCAAGTCTCTCTCCGTTTGGCGGAACACAATTTCGATTTTATCATCGATCTGCTTTAACAAGGCAATATGGGTATTCTTCAGATCCTGCTCCAAACGTCCCACGGTTCCAGCATAAGATAACCAAAAGGTTAAAAAAATGATCGTTATAAAGACCAAGCTGTAAATGAACATGACCTTGCCAGAAATACTGAATTTCATAGACTACCTCCTCTTTACTGCAATCGCTCACTTTATATCGCTAGTCTTATTGACGGAATTCAGTAGGGGTCATCCCGATCCTCTTCTTGAAAAGCCTACTGAAATATTTTTCGTCTTGGTACCCCACTCGATTGGCGATTTCATACGTTTTCAGATTAGAACCGAGCAGCAGTTCCTTGGCCTTATCCATCCGAACATGGGTTACATAATCAGTTAAATTTACACCTTCCACCTGTTTAAACAAAAAGCTTAGATAGACAGGCGACACAAATACTTCTTTGGCAATTGTATCCAAAGAAAGGTTACTGGCATATTTGGTCTCTAGCATAGCTTTAGCGGCTTCCACAACGTTATTCCTGCCGGATTTCCGCAAATCAATGGTCAGCTGAAGCAAATAGCGAAGGAACGTTTTGCAGATTTGACTAAGTTCCTCCAGAGTAGCAGCGGATAATACCAACTGAATCTGCTCTGCGGTCAATAAATGATTCAACTTCAACTTCGGATGCAAATCGGAAATAACACTGGCACCTGTTATCATGGCTTGCAGGCTCTCCGTTTTCGTTAATGGAATCGTGATCTCCTTCTCTTGCAGATCATTGAAAAATACCTGCATCCACGCCTCTAATTCCTGAAGATTGCCTATCTTAAGTGCCATACGCAGCCGCACATAAGCCGATGATGTATCTTCAATGGTGGACGATTCCATCATCGGAGGCTCCATTCCATCATTCTTCCTCTTGCCTTTTGACGTTTCCCAGTCCACATCATCAATAAAAATGACTTCGTTCGGTCCGGTATAATATTTATATTCCAAGGCCGTTTTAGCCTGCTCATAGGCCATCTTTCCGTCAAAAACCAATTGTTCGCAAAGGGCTCCGATACCAATGGTGACAAAGTATTTTAATGTTTGCCTTATATTTGCCACCAAAAGCCGCAGGTCGCGGTGAAGTTCTTCCATTGAAAATGTCATATTTACAATAATCGCAAATCGATCCGATAACTCAAGAAAAATGCATTTATTTCCCCAGCATTGCAGCGTTTCTTCAGCGATGTTCTGGATAGCAAAATTCATCAGCTGTTGATCTTCATAATTATAATTTCTGAGAATTTCGGGATCCTGCTCAATTTGCAGCAAGACAATCCGGAAGGGCTGCAAGGTCAATGGAACCATCAAGTAGGCGGTTTTTTCCATAAACAACTTCTCATTGAGTCGAGCTCCTTCCAGTAGGGACCTTAAAAACCTGTCACGGATTAGCGGCATATTTTCCTGTAACTGTCGGTTCCGTTCATTATCTTCTTCCCATTCCGTTTTGAGCTTCCTGAGTACATCAAACAGCATGTCCGTATCCGGAGGCTTAAGAAGGTAGTCTGTCGCTCCAAGCTGAAGCGCTTGCCTGACATAGTCGAATTCATCATGGCCGCTGAGAATGATTGATTTAATTGGCCATTTCCGATTGCGAATTTCTGTCAGCAATGCCAACCCTCCCATGGTTGGCATCTGACAATCCACTAAAATCAAATTAGGCTGATTAACTTCCATTTGCTCTAAAGCTTTCAGTCCATTTTCCGCTGGGGGAAGCCATTCAAATCCGTATTCCTCCCATGGAATTAAAACTTTCAGTCCATTTATTACGATCGGTTCATCTTCAATGACCATGACTTTCATATAACTTCCCCCATTGTTCTTCGTTTTCGATAATTGGGATTCTAACAATCACAGTGGTGCCAACATCTAGAACACTATTGATTCGCAGGGCATATTCAGAACCAAACATCATCTGCAACCGTTCATTCACATTTCTCAGACCATAACCACCTTTACTTCTTACAGGGATATGTAACAGTTGTTCTACTTGATCCGTATTCATTCCACAACCATTATCCTGGACGGTCCAAACGATATCGCTCCCTTGAACATAAGAACGAATCAAAAGCACTCCCTGCTGATCTGTTTTCGATTCGAATGCATGAAGGATGGCATTTTCCACGATCGGCTGGAGAAGAAGCTTCATTGTAATACAATGGCCGATTGTAGAATCGATATGATATATGGGAGTGAATCGATTAGGGAATCGCGCATGTTGAATATTGATGTAGGCTTTGATTTGATTCATTTCATTTTCTAATTTGTAGAAATCTTCCCCCTTATTCAAAGAAAGACGAAACAATTCACTGAGCGAATGAACGACTCTGGCCGTTTGGTTATCTCCGTTGATTTTTGAGCTAAAGAAAATATAATCCAACGTATTGTAAAGGAAATGCGGCTCGATCTGCGCTTGAAGTGTTTTCAATTCAATCATTTTCTGATTCGTTTGACTGATATACACTTTCTGAATGAGATCATTCAATTCTGCGACCATTTCATTGTATTTTTGCGTGAACAGCCCGATTTCATCTTTTGATTCCACAGCAACCTTCTGATTAAAGTCCCCTCGTTTAAAGTTGTTCATGGACCGCAGCAATTTCTTAATAGGCAGTGTAATACTTTTGGAAAGCAAGATAGACACCACTACGGCAATGAGCAGAAGTGAAAAGGACAACACGATCGTACTGATGAGCACAATGCCATATTGCCTTTGAATATCTTCCATAGGGGTAAGGCTCACGATATTCCAGCGATATGACGCAATGGACGTGTTGGCAGCTAAATATTTTTTATTTGCTATTTTGTAAATCCAGGTTTGATTAGGCTCTAGCAGGTTCTGAATTTCATTTACATTGTCTTTGAAATGATTGCTCATTTCTTTATCATCCAACTTGCTGGCAACAAGATGATAATTGTCATCGAACAGAAGCAGATTGGTCGTTCGGCTGATCTGTACATCTTGAATGGCCTCTCTTAGGGCATCGCGATTGATTCCAAGAAAAAACATACCCAACTTTTTGTCCGCATCATACAAACTTAAAATACGTCGACCTAATACGATGTCATTGTAATTATGAGCGTATATAAACAGGGGGGAACCCGAATAATCCAAGTGAGATTGGCCGTTGCGCGCAGCCGTAGCCATATAGAGCGGAGAGTCTTTAAATTCCTCATAAGGTACAACCTGTCTGAAGAATCCCGAGAAATCCTTATAAATAAACTCATTTTCGCCATACAAAATAATAAATGAAATATACTTTTTAGCTATTTTTAAATTAGATAAATAATTAAATATGGTCTTTTGCGGGTCGCCCGAATACGGGGGGCTGGCCACGCTAAGCAGCGATTGAATGGTTTCATTGCCTACGATAAAGGAGGAGAGGTCGGTGGCATCATCCAGCATATTTTGAATGTTGCCAGCGATAAGCCGGATGATTTGCACTTGATTTTGCATCGTCTGCTTTTCCAAAAAGCGGGTGGCAATAGTGTAGGAAAAGATGCCAAGACCAATGACGGGAATAAGCACGAGCGAAATGAAGGAAACAAGCATTTTGGTTTGCAAGGTTTTGAATTGAAACATCCTATTTTCTCCTCAATCATGTTAATTACTAGCATTATAAAGCTTTGCAAACATCTAAGGTATAGCATTTCCCCACTTGCTTGAATAAGTCCACCAATCCTTAAAATCGTCACATTGTAATAAAATTCCGGAACATTTACGATAAATTTGTATCCAAATCATCAAGGAGGGGTTAAACATGAAACAATTAAAAAAGCCTGCAACGATCCTAATCAGTCTAGTAGTACTGGCAAGTGTAGCGTTGACTGGCTGCGGTTCGAAACAAACTGAAATTAGTGGACAAGGGTCAACACCGACAGCAGCAGCGAAAGAAATCGATTGGAAAACCGTGAAAGCGGATATACGTTTCGTCTATCCGGGAACTTCAGAGGCGGAAAAAGAGTTAGCCGAACAATTTAAAACAAAAATGAAAGAAAAATATCCAAACGTAAACATTGAGTACATGTTCTTATCCTGGCAGGATATGGAGAAGAAGCTGCCCATTATGCTGTCATCTGCCGATTATCCGGATATGACGATGACCCAAGACGTCACCAACCTTGTTCAACTGGATGGATTGGAGGATATATCTCCCTATTTCAATAAAACTGGTGCAGCATTGAAAAAAGATAATTTTCTTCCAGGTACACTGGAATATGCGGCCAGAGGAGATAAAATCTATTCCGTTCCGAATCTAGCCAACTCCTTTACCCTCATGGTAAATGAACAAATGTTGAACGAAGCAGGTATGAAAGTTGAAGAATTAAAAACTTGGGAAAGCGTGGAGAAAGCAGCACAGCTCATGACCAAAGGCGATAAGTATGGCTTTGGGTATCCTCTGGGCGTAGCTCGGTTTGCTTTCAGAGTTCCATTTACGGCCGCATATAGCAATGGGCTTCTGCTCAGCGATACATCGGATGCATCAAAGAAAAAATATATCGAGACGCTGGATCATTTCAAAAAACTAGAAGCCTTTGAACCGAAAGCCCATTTCACTTGGGGTTATCCAGAAATGTGGCGGTCGTTTAGCAACGGCGAAGTGGGCATGGTTGCGGCAGGAACCTACTTTTCCGCTAATGTGTACAGCATCAATCCGGACATTATAAAAGTAAGTAGAGCGATTCCTTATCCTAAAGGTCCATCCGGAGACAAGGCACAAGCACCTGTATCGAGCGTTGGAATCGGAATGTTCAAAGGCAGCAAGAATAAAGATGTTGCATGGAAGCTAATTGAAGAGTGGTCCTCTTCCGAGTTTAATTCGTCAGAAGCAGCCGTAGTCAACGTCACCGCTATGAAAAACGCAAATTTGGATGAGATCGTCAAGAAAGCTGAAAAAGTTTACCCAAAAGCCATAGATGGCCACAAGCGAATTTTGCAAGACTTTAACCAAATTCTTGTCAATAACGGCGTTCCAATGGCTACCATCGTAGGCCAACCCGAGATGGAGACCGTTGTGCAAGATCATATGACGAAGCTTCTTATGGGTAAAATGACTACCGAAGAAACTTACTCGGCTATCAAAGATGGAATCAATAAAATAAAAGATAAGTTTAAATAACTTAAGTCATCATTCATCGGGGAACCGACAGGAAATTTAAGTCGCTGTTCCCCGTTTTTATTTGTGAATCGTGAATCAAAATGAGTAAGTTTTACTCTTATAAAGGAGGAAGTTCACCTATGGACACCCCAATCAAACAAACTGCTTCTTCTATTGCCTTAAGAAATAAACATCACCGTTCCCTTATCAAACGGTATGCTTTCGGCTATTTGCTGCTTGCGCCAGTCGTATTATATGTTGCCTTGTTTCAATTTTATCCTTTGTTCGATACGATTCGTCTCAGTTTCTTCAAGTATTCACTTCTTCAAGGCGGTGGCATGCAATTTACGGGCTTGAATAACTACAAAGAGTTGACCGTAAACGACGATCATTTCTGGTTCATTCTTAGCAATAGTCTGGTTTGGGTTATCGGTTCAACGTTACTCCAATTTCTCATAGCTGTTCCAGCTGCCCTCATCTTAAATCAGAAGCTTCGCCTTAGGGGCCTATGGCGTGGGTTAGTTATGGTACCATGGGTTTCCCCTGTTGTTGTAATCGGCATCATTTGGAAATGGATTTATGACGGACAATATGGGCTGCTCAATTACTATTTAAAGCTGCTGCATCTGCTGCAGGACAACATCGTGTGGCTTGGACACGAATTCTGGGTGTGGCCTTCACTGCTGCTTACTTCTACGTGGAAAGGATTCCCTTATGTCACTTTGATGCTGCTTTCCGCCCTACAGGGGATTTCCAGTGAGATGAAGGAAGCGGCCGAAATTGACGGCACAACGAATTGGCAGAGATTCCGTTATGTCACACTACCTTTGTTAAAACCCATCATGTATGTCACCGGTATGGTTTCAATCATCGCTTCTTGGACGAAGTTCGAAATGATCTGGGCATTGACCAATGGTGGACCGGGTTATACAACCAGCATTTTGCCAACCTATTTATACACCCACGCGTTCGTTTATTTGGATTTAGGCAAAGGCGCTGCTATTGGAACTTTATCGATGCTGATTGTGTTGATTATGGTATTTGTTTATGCCAAATTGTTTGGTAAAGATAATAGCTAAGGGGCGAGAACATGAGAGAAACTTACTTGATGAGAACATGGAAATACACGATTTTGTTTCTATTATTAGTTTTTACCTTGGTACCTTTTCTTTGGCTTTTGGATACTTCATTCAAGAGCGACGAAGCCATATTTGCCTCTAAACCGACTTGGTGGATATCGCCTTTTACTTTGGATAGTTATACATGGGCTCTCGGAAAAAAAGGGATCCAGCTTGGAAAACTGCTGTCCAACTCTCTAATCACATGCGCGATTACCGCGCTGATAACGGGTTTGATAGCTTGTATCAGCGGTTATGGTTTAGCCAGATATAAAGTTCCAGGGATCAAATTAATATTCGTACTGCTCGTATTAGCCCAGATGATTCAGGGACCGATGATTATGATTCCATGGTATAAATTTGCATCCTCGATGTCGCTTTTGAATACCAAAACAATTCTTGTGATGATTTATTGTACAATGACAATTCCTGTTGGCGTCTGGATCATGAGCGGTTTTTTCAAAACAATCCCGATCGATCTGGAAGAAGCGGCATACATGGATGGCGCATCGAAATTAAAAACATTATTTGTTGTTGTGATTCCCCTTGCTTTGCCCGGGCTAGTGGCCATTAGCCTCTATTCCTTTATTCTTGGTTGGAACGATTACCAATACTCGCTTATTTTAACAAACTCCCTTTCTGCAAAAACGGTCCAGGTCGGCATCGCCGAGGTGATGGAAAGCATGGGTTCGACCAATTGGGGAGGCATTCTGGCCAGCGGTGTGATTATCATCCTTCCGATTATTCTGATCTTTGCTATCATTCAGAAATTTCTCATTGAAGGTTTAACCGCCGGAAGTGTTAAAGGATAATTTCTACACAATAACGAGTGTTAAGAAGGCTAGTAACCTTTAACACTCGTTTTAATGTTTCTATAACAACCATTTTCCTCGCATTCTTTATCTCACACGACCAGTCTTTTTGTTTCTCCCGGCTTTATTTCAACAGCTTGTCCTTCCAAGCTGAACCATACGGATGAGGCGGAAGGATTATGAACCAACTCTCCTGAAACAGCAAACCGCAATTGGTGCAATGCTTTCACATACAGGACGATTTCAATATTGGTCGCATACCAAATATCGGGATGGTGACCGATCAGTTCGCCAAAACGCTCAAGCTGGTCCCAGTTTTGATTATTATTAAATTCATAGCTGTGCCCCCATACATATAACAGAGACATTCGAGGATGACGCGGTCGATCATCCATAAACTTTTGGCCGTATTCCAGCATATCGCGATGATGGCAAGTCGGAGACCACAGTAAAAAATCCTCCGGCATGTCAAAGCTGCCATTATTGAGAGTGGTTCGTGCATATTCCACTCCCAGTGCAGGAAGCAGCGCCACAACCTCCTTGTTCCAAGCGCCGTGAGGGTAAGACAACCCCTTGACGGGATATTCGGCAAGATGCTCCAACTCTCGGCGATCCTGCAAGATCTCATCGGCAATTCTTTCCTTTGGAGACAAATTCAAAAACGGATGGCTGACCGTATGAGCGGACACCTCATGCCCGCTAAATAATTCTTTCACTTCCTCACGATCCAAATATCCTGGTTTTCCCAGGAGTCCGGAATTCAAGTGAAACGTCCCCCGGATGTCGAAACGATTTAAAATACTAACCATTTTCCGGTCAAATTCCCGTCCGTCATCGTAGCTTAGCGTAAGAGCTTTACTCTTTCCGCCAGGAAATAGATCAAAACGAATACGCATATCAATCCCTCCAAATTTTAACCTTTCACGGATCCTAGCATAGCGCCTTTAATGAAATATTTTTGCATCCATGGATATATCAATATGATGGGCCCTATCGAAAGCAGCGCAATTCCAGAGCGGACGTTGCTCATTGCAAGTTGCGCTTGCTGTGCATTATTATTAAACATCAAATCATTGCTTTGTTCGCTTACCGATGCCAGCATTTCACGCATAATCACTTGTATAACGGTCAAATTGCGGTCGCGGATATAAATCATGGCATCGAACCATGCATTCCAATGCTCGACTGCAGCCCAAAGTGCTATAGTGGCCAATACAGGCGTCGAAATCGGCAAAATGATTCTAAACAGAAGCGTCAAATAACCGGCTCCGTCGATCACGGCGGATTCCTCCATAGCTGTATCCAGCGACATAAAGTAATTTCGCATGATGATGATACTGAAAATGGCAACGGCCCCCGGAATGATGAGAACTAGAAAGTTGTCGAGCAGCCCTAAGCTGCGAATGATCAGATAAGTAGGAATTAACCCCCCGCTGAAAAACATGGGAATGATGAAATAAGTGGTAATCCCCCCGCGAAAAGGCAGTTCTTTCTTGGCAAGCGGATAAGCAGCCAATATGGTAAATAAAACCTCCAACGCAGTGCCGAGCGCTGTACGTAGAATCGAGTTCATATACGGCCGAACGATTTCCCCGGAGGAGAGCAAAAACCGATAGGCTTCAAAGGACCAATTTTTCGGCCAAAAATGAAAACCGAGCGTTGTCGCTTCTCTTCCGTCGGAGAAGGATAGCACCACCACCTGCCAGAACGGATAAAGTATGACTAATGAAAAAAGAACCATAAACACGCTATTTAAACCAACAAACCACCAACCAGGTTGGAGTCTGATAGGGATTCTGCCTGCTCTTTGTTGCACTTGCCTCATTTTCACCACACCCCATAGTCGTTGAATTTGCGCACTATCTGATTCACCGTGACGAGCAGCACAACCCCCACCAGGTTTTTGAACAAGCCGACTGCAGCGGAATAATCTAATCTAAATTCGACGAGACCCGCCCGATACACATAGGTATCAATAATATCTCCAACTTCATAGACCAACGGACTATACAAGTTAAGAATCTGATCAAACCCGCCAGATAAAATGTGACCTAAACGAAGAAGAAATAAAATCGTGATCACAGGTATAAGCGAAGGTAGTGTAATATAAAGCATTTTGTGAAAACGGTTAGCCCCGTCTGATTCTGCCGCTTCATAGATTTCCGGTGAAATCGAGGATATCGAGGCTAAATAGAGAATCGACGCCCATCCCACTTCCTTCCAGGCATCGGAAATAAGCAGAAGAGGGATAAAATAAGCTTTACTGGATAGAAAGTTGATCGGATTTCCGCCAAATAAGGTAATGATGTAATTGACAACTCCCCGCTGCGGGGAAAAGACCTCAACGATCATGCTGGCAATAATGACCCAAGACATGAAGTGCGGTAAATACGAAATGCTTTGTACAGTCTTCTTGAATGTCTTGTGTATGATTTCGTTGATCAGCAGCGCAAAAATGATCGGGAATGTAAAGCCTACAACAAGCCGCAAAACGCTGATGATGACCGTATTTCGGAGTGCTCTTATAAATACGAAATCATGAAACATATTTTTAAAGTGTTCAAAATTATTCCAAGGGCTGTCCCAAATGCCAAGCCCAGCTTTAAAGTCCTTAAAAGCAATGATAACGCCATACATCGGCGCATAATGAAAGATAGCAAGATGCAGGACAGGCAAAAGCAAAAGAACATACAACATTTTCATTTTTTTTACTTTTTTCCACTTTAGAGCTCTGGATGTGTTCGCTTTAATGACAGATGTTTCAACTGAGATAGCCATGTTACCTCCGCCTTTCTAAAAAGTGGGGAGACTTGTCTCCGACAAATCTCCCACGTTCCCTATCTTATCCGTTTTTTCTTATTTAAAATTACTTCTTACGGAGATCGGCGACTTTCGGCGCTTTTTCCAGCTCGGCAAGAAGCTCATCACCACCGCTGCCACGCCAATTTTTCACGTAGGCATCCCAAGCAGAATCGACATTCAGCTCACCCGTAATGGACTTAAACAAGAATTCATCCGTTATCGTTTTTAATTTTGCAGCGTATTTGGTATTCAACTCATTGTATTTGGTTTGATTGTAATAATCCCATTTGAAGGGCCGATAGGCCGTTTTCCTGCCTGTTTCGGCACCAAAATACAGATCTGTCAATTTGGAAACGGCAGCATTACTATAATACGCATTGACATTCCCTAATTGGATCGGCAAATTGTAGTAACCTATTCCATCTTTTTCACGATCGACTTCCGCTGTCTGTTTAGGAATGACTGCCGACTTATAAGGCTCAGCTTCCCACGAATAATCTTTTCCTTCTTCACCAAACGCTGAGAGCATGAGCCCATCTTTGTCCAAGTTCAAATAGTCAAAGATCTGGAGAATGCGAGCTAATTTTTCATCTGAGACATCCTTTTTGATGACCATCGCGTAACCGAATCCATCTACAGGCGTATACGCAGCTGAACCCTGCTGACCTTTAGAACCGATAGGCGGCGGGGTAAAAAGAAATTTCGCATTCGGATCCTTCAAGACAAGATTTCCGGGTGGACGATTAAACGTAAAAGGTACCATTCCTGCCGCTTGAACCTGCACCTGCGCAGCGCCGTATTTCCCGGCAGCGAACTTTTCCCAGCTTTTAGCACGGTTTAATGTGGTGAATTCCGGATCGATATACCCCTTTTTATTTAAAGTGGCCATATAGGTTAGAAACTCTTTATAGTTCTGGCTGATCGCATAACCGACCACTTTCCCGTTTTCCTCCAGATTGTAATCCCAACCAAAACCAAACGCGCCGGCTTCCGTATTTAAAGCCCAAGAAGCATCGCTGTTGTTCAGAAGCAAACCGTACGTATCTTTTTTACCGTTACCGTCAGGATCATTATTGGCAAACGCTTCGAACATTTTCTGCTCTTCTTCCAGTGTAAACGCTTGCTTTGAGAAGAAAATTCTTTCAGCACCGCCGGAAGTACCCACGGGAACGATGTCCCCTTTAGGTTTAAATCCGAGTTTTTCCATCCAATCCAGACGGTAAACCTGGCCCCAAGTGAGATTATCCCAATCTTGTTTATAACCCGTAAGGGCATAATATTCGCCATTCTTACCTGGGACTTGATTCACTTTCCACCCCGTCGGCTGATCGCTTAAAACTTTTGCGTAATTAGGCGCGTACTTCATGATCATATCCTTGGATATACTTCGAGTGACAGCATCCGTATAAAGCTTATCCGGTGCATCCATGAAGGCGATATCCGGCAATTCTCCCGAAGCAACCATCAGATTTTTTTGTTCCTTGTTGTTTACATCCAGTTTTCGATTCTTCAATTTCACATTGAATTTCTTTTCAATCATTTGTTGAACCTTGTTATTGTCTTCGATCTTGCCTCTTGCCCCTTGGCCAACCCAACTGATTTCCAGCGCTTTCGAGGTATCCGCTGGCTTGTCTGATGCATTTGTAGCGTTCGGTTCGCTTGTTGTTTTCCCTCCCGAACATCCGGTAGCCATCAAGACCACTGCCAAGCTTAGTGCGGCAACGCTTACTTTTTTACTTGTCATGTCCATCCCCCTATTCTTATCGCTTGCCTTACCTATTCATTATAAATAAGAAGCCCCTGAGATCAGTAACACAATCATCAGGGGTTTATAATACGAATCTCATACATTTGAGGACGCTTCCATCGAGTTGACGTCCTGGTACGGAAGCCGGATTGTCACTGTCGTTCCAACATCAGGACTATCGATCGATAAGCCGTATGCATCACCAAAATGGAGTTTAATTCTGCTATTCACATTATATAATCCGACATTTCCCCGATCTCTATTCTCCAAACGGAGGCGGATCTCATCCAGCTTTTTTGGCTCTATGCCTGGGCCGTTATCCTTAACGACCACCTCGATATGATGCTCCTTTTTCATACAGCTGACATTAATCCTAATCTTGCTGTTATTCAACTTAAGGGTGTGTCTTATGGCATTCTCGATAATCGGTTGGAGGATCATCTTAATAACGATACACTCGTTCAGCGTCTCGTCCAAATGCCAATCGAGATGGATCCTATCCTTATAGCGGTAGCTCATGATCTTCGCATAGGACTGGCAGTAAACGACCTCATCTCTAAGGGTTGTTAATGAGCTGTCTTTCCCCATGGCGTATCGAAACAGTCGACTCAAGAGTCCAATCATATCTACAGCCAAATGGCGTTCTCCCTTTTCGATCATATACATGATATTCTCAAGTGTATTATAAAGGAAATGGGGATTAATTTGTGCCTGCAGCGCCTCCATGTGCAGCTCTTTTTTCTCAAATTCAAGGGATAGCTTCTCTTCATTCGCATAGAGCGTATCCTGTACCAGCTTGTGAATCCTCTCCAGCATATAGTTGAAAGAAATTCTCAACTGTTCAACTTCATCGATCGCAAAGGCTTTATGGAGAGTTAATTGATTAACACGATCAAGATCAATGCTCAGATAACGGTTTTGAATGGAAGCTAGCGGTTGAACTAAATACTGTGACATCAAATAGGAAAATAGGAGAATCAGCAAAAAAAGAATGACCAACAAATAAATATCATCGAAAAAGAGACGTATCACTTGATCTCTTATCTCCGAAGCATCGTATCTGGCGATCACATACCAGGGTAAAGCAGCGATTTTCTTGGAAAAATATATGGCATTGTTCGTGCGGAATAGTGTTCCCTCCGATCGATCCAACTGAAACGGAATGTCGGCTTTCTGCCCGATTTTTCCCATATCAGGATGGGAAATTATGCGTCCGTTTTCATCAATGATAAACGCTTCACTGCCGTTCCCGTTCAGATCGGCATACAGATTGGTGAAGAAAACACCGTTTATATCCGTTTTCATATAAGCAATCGGGCTTGAATAACGATTAATATCAACGATTCCTATGCTTAAGCTTACAGTGGAAGATGCCGTATCTGTCGGTGGAAGCCAGTAAAAAATATTTTTACGGCTAGCGCGCATTTGTTCGAAAAAAGCCGGTTCGATTTGGGTCGCATGCTTATATCGATTGCTGTAGATCAATTGATTATTTATATTGTAGATGCCAATGGCATCCTCTCTGAGAATGGGCAAAAAACTGTCATAAATCAGTTGATCCATATGCTGTTGAAGGTTATCGCCTGGCTGATCAACGTAGGAAACAACAAACGCATCGTAAGCCAGACGGGTCATGGCAGACTCTTTTTGATCGGCAAATAACTCTACCCTGTGAGCTGTCTTATCAAACAACGTATAAAAGGTTTCTTCCAATTCCTGCGTGATGATTTTTGATGATTGCACATAAAAAACCGTAACGAAAAGACATATAGGTAGCAGGATCGTAATTAATAAATACACAAAAAAACGGTCCCTTATCGTGAACCTTTTGTATCTATTCCTTCCATCTTCTACAGGCTCCCATCGTTCCTCCAAGCTGCGCTGCCTACCGATCCAACTGATCAGACTGTGCAAGGGGAACAAAATTTTGCGGCCTATCAAATGCGATAGAAAAAAAGTAAGTAAAGCGCTGCCGCCTAAAATAATGAGTGAATATCCCCCAAGCGCTAGAAGCTGCCTTTTATGAAACCCCGATTCGGTTTCGGCCAAGACGATACGGATGTCATGAAATCCGATATCCCGAAAAAAGTAACGTTTCCCCGAGAGTGGAACTCCGTCCATTTGCTGCGTATTCTCCGCACTTTTCAGCAGTTCATTTATTTCTGGAGTGACTTCGCTCCCCTTAAACAATACCTGGTCCATTGCATCCAAGACAGCCAGCGATTCGCCGTATGGAACAATATGGTTGAATGACCCTGCATTTAAATTGATCGTGAGGATTCCGAGTGTACCTTCTGGACCTTTGATAGGACACACAAAGTAACTCGATTTGTTCCATATGTCCAGCAGATTTCGCAGCGCGTCATCTTTGATGTCCAACGATTCCAAGCCAAATGCTTGATAAGTCTGGTTTAAGGACACGAACGTGATCTGATTGTCCAGATTGGCAAGAGACAGTTGATTGCCTTCAAAATAATAGGAGGAATATTTGGCATTCGAACTATACTGGCCTCCCCTTGTCCAAACCGTAATGCCACTGATGAACTCATTTCCTTTATTCAGATTAAATAGGGAGGACTCTATGTTTTGCGACAGGCTCACCTTTTCATACGAGGTTGCGTTTTGTCGCTCCAATTTGTCCAACGAATTGATTAATATGGTGTTGTTGCGCAAACTATCTATGGTTTGGTAAATATCTTCGAATTGCTTGCGCACATCCGCAGTTGTTTGATTCAATTTCATGGCTTGCATCATATCGGTTTTCTCATCAATATATCGGACGGTTTTCACATAGAGCACATAACCGATAATGATGAGCATCAGTGAAACGATCGAAAGGGAGAAAAGCAACAAAAAACGATTCAGCTTTATCTCTTTTCGCCTCATTTCACGTCTTCCTTGGACAGATCGACCGATCCGACCGATTCTCTATAGGTTTGCGGCGTTACACCGCTTAAACGTTTGAATATTTTATTGAAATACGAAAAATTGCCATAACCGACACTCATCGAAATTTCAAAAACTTTATAATCGGTATGCAGCAGTAGTTTCATGGACTCGTTGATTCTAACCTCATTCAGGTAATCAATAAAATTCATTCCCGTTTCCCGCTTGAATAATGTGCTGAAATAGTTCGGATTGACGTGCAGCCGTTCCGAGACGTCTTCAAGTCTGATTCGCTCTGTATAGTTTTCAGCAATATATTGCTTCGCAACAGCAACATAAGAATTGCGATCTCCATTCGTCTTTACGACCAAAGGATTAACGGAATAAACGGGTTGCCCAGCCTCGTTCTTTAAATCATTAGCGACATCTCGGAACAGCTCGAGGAATTCGTCGCGAATAATCGGCTTAAGCAGGTAACCCTTCACCCCAAAACGGATCGCTTCTTTAGCATATTGAAAATCATCATAGGCGCTCATCAGCGCAACCTTGATGTGAGGAAATTCACTTTTCACGCACTGAGCAAGCTCTAGTCCTGTCATATTCGGCATTAAAATATCCGTCAAAATGACATCCGGATGACATTCGCGTGCCATTTTTAAAGCCTGCTCTCCATCTGAAGCACACCCTGCCACTTCAAATCCAATTTCTCCCCATGGCATGTTGTTGATGACCCTTTCGCGAATAAACTCCTCATCATCAGCAATCAATACTTTGAACATCGGATCCCTTCCCCCCTGTTACAAGCGCTTACAAATAGAGAAGATTGTTTCTCCTTATAATTAGATGTTACCTTGATAAGTATGAAAAAACAACTACCGTCTATCGACGATAGTTGCCTTGCCTAAACCATTATTGCGGTGTCTAACACTGCCGCCATTAAATCAATCCCGGTCCGTTTGAAAGGTGGATCTGTTTCCGGCGCATCGAATGCCGGATCCTCAACCTGCATATAGGTAATGATTGCTTTGCCGGATTTCGTGAACAAGCAATTCAGATTCGTATATTCATTCGGTCCCTCCGCAATATTACCCACCCTTTTCCATGATTCCCCGCCATCTGTAGAAACGGCTGCGCTCAAAGGCGTGCGTCGCCCGAAATGATGCTTGCCGGGTTCGAACTTGCTATCGTTCCATAGTAAAAGGATGGCATCGGTGCCGGGGATCCGCCGTAAGCAAGTGCATGATTCCGGCGATTTCAAACCGCTTGTTTGCGGTAAGCTCCACGTGTTGCCACCGTCAATAGACGTGCACAAAAACACCGCGCCCAATTGAGACCTGATGGACATTAGAAGACGTCCGTCACTCATTTCAGCAACCGAGGCTTCCATGGCACCACGCATAGGCAGATCTACGGAACTAGCGGCACGCGTCCACGTAACTCCTTCATCATCGCTAAAGTAGCATCCGATCTCATTGTGCTGACCACCTTGATGGCCAGTGCCAAAGTGGAATGGAAGCAGTAAACGACCGTTGGACAACAGGTTGATATGGTTCGCACCGCCTTGCAGCCATTGACCCTTCGTACGTTCCCAAATGTGCGTTAACAGTTCCCAGGTTTCGCCTCCATCCTTCGAGACATGTACTTCCATTGTGGAGCTGGATCCCCCCCGATGGCCTCTTAAGCAATGGAGTATTAACGTTCCATTCGGAAGAAGGCACAGACCAGGAGCCTGGACATTGTGATCTTCTGGATTAACATCGATCAGCATCCGCTCGCGTTCCCAAGTCATTCCGCCGTCAATGGAGGTTTTGGCATAAATCCGGCATAGATCGAAATCGCTTCCAAAAGAACCATCATACTTGTGCCAAACCGCTAACAATGAACCATCCTCCAACTCAGCGATTGAAGCCGTATCGTTCCTTGGGTTATTTGCAGAGGATTCCGCAATTGTCGCGTATTTTATTGAACTCATCATGTCATTTCACCTCGCACCTCGGTCATGGTTAACATTTTTTCACAAATTAACCTGATTAAGAAATGGTTTCCCGTCACGGTAATTCATCAGATTGTTCAAGACCAAATGACAGAAACGGTCGAATTCTTTGACCGACCGCCCACCCGAATGAGGTGTAATAATCACATTATCCATTTCCCATAACGGACTTCCCTTCGGAAGCGGTTCTACCTCAAAGACATCAAGCCCCGCCCCCTTCAGCCTACCGCTAATCAATGCCGCATGCAGGACATTCTCATCGACGATACTTCCGCGGGCCAGATTATAGAAATAGGCTCCTTCCTTCATAGAAGCGAACATTTTATAATCAAACAATTTCTCGGTCAATGCGTTGCCGGGCAAGATCAGGATCACATGATCAGCATGCATTATAGCTTCCTTTAATTGAGTGCTCAAGTACATTTCATCCATGTACGGGTGTGATTCTCCGATTTCACGTCGCACCCCAATGGTACGAACGCCCAATGCGCGCAGACGTCGCGCGATTTCTGTCCCGATGCCACCCACACCGACGATGCATGCCGTGCTGCCATACACCTCTTCATATTCTGATTGACGACTCCATTTATGCTTGCTCATATCGCGTATATGATGCGAAATACGGCGCGTCAATGCGAACATCATAGCAATTAAATGCTCTGCTACGGCAACCGACATAACACCGCTAGCGTTACAGAGCGTAAAAGTGGTACGTTCTTGAAGCTTGTTGCCCAAAAAAGCGTCATAACCAACGCTTCCTAATTGGACAAGTCGAACCGGGCTTCCTGCAATCCACTCTGCTTTCGGCCAACCAACCACAATTTGCGATCTTCCTATCTTTTCACGGTAAACAGCCTCAGGAGTTTCTTCGTCAATCTGTTCCATTGTTGCCCAACCAGACAATACCTGTCGGATGCGTTCCATGTGTTTCTCCGTAAAGCCATTGACTGCAACCAAGACGTGAGGTTTCATGGTTTATTTCTACCACCTTCCTATTAGGAAACCGTCAGCGGAACCCGATATACAGAACCTGGAAGGTATGGGTATTTCTCTTCCAGCCCATCTGGCCAATGCACACCCAACCCAGGTGTCGACGGAACCTGTATGTTGCCGTTCTCCATTTTCAAAGGTTCAACCATCATTTCATCCCGCAGAGGATTTGGTACATTAGAAAGCTCCAGAATCGTACAGTTCCTTGAAGCGAACGCTGCGTGGAAATTCCCCATGATGCCCACACCTCCGCACCATGCATGAACGGCAATAGGAATGGACTTACGTTCGCACATTTGCGCTACCTGACGGAACACACTCAATCCCCCGATAACTGCCGCATCAGGCTGGAACAGGTCGAGTGAATTCGCTTTCAAATACGATTCAGCTTCTACTAGGCTTGTTACCGTCTCCCCTCCTGCAACCGGAACGTTGATGTTACGCCGAATTTCCGCAAATCCTGCATAGTTGGTTACCTCCGCCGGTTCTTCAATCCAAAGGAGGTTGTATTTCTCAATACGTTTTGCAATCTCAATGGCAGTCTTTACAGACCATGGATATTTCGCTAATCCTTGTGCAGCATCAACAGCCAATCCGATATCCGGTCCAAGTGCTTCGCGGCATATGGCTACCTTCTCTTCAATCGCGTCGATATCCGGCAACAGGTTGATGCGAATTTTCACCGCCCGGAATCCTTGCGTCACATAGTCACGCATTTCTTGTTTAAGTTCGTCAATCGGCTTATTATTACCACCGCTCGCATAAGCCATAATTTTATTATGCACCTTACCTCCAAGCAATTCGTAAACAGGAACGCCAAGCGCCTTGCCTTTTATATCCCAGAGCGCCATCTCGATACCGCCAATCACGCATTGCGTTAACCCCATTCGTCCCAGGTAATAATTAGCAATCCGCATCCGATCGGACATCTCAAGGACGGACATCGGGTTTTGCCCGATCAGATCGTGCTCCATCTGTTCCGCTAACCCTCTGACTGCTTCGGGTGCATAAGTGCCCGCGTAGGTTTCACCCAAACCATAAATGCCTTCATCGGTTTCCACTTTCAGAAAGGCCGTTGGACGGTATCCCGTTTTCAGACAAATTTCCCGCTCCGCATCCCCTTTATTTGCGTACGGAGCGCTGACAAGAATACATTTAACAGCTGTGATTTTCATTCCGGTTATCCCCCCTCGATGTTCAATTTCACCAAATAACTCGTTTGTTCCGCTATTTATTATATATAAGAAGCACCTGAACGCCGTAACACAATCATTAGAGGTTTATAGTACAATCTTCATTGATTAGGCTACACTTCCATGCATCGGATCGCCGGAAGTCCATTCACCATAATAGTACTTGAATAAATCCACCAAATCTAAAATTCATCCCGTTATCTCATAGAGTTCATAGTGATATTATGAATAAGCATCCAAATTCTACAGGAAGGGTGTGTGATAGCAAGTATCTGCATTTGTATGCGCTTTAAATTTAATGCAATATGGTTCATGGCAATTGTTATGTTGAGAGGAGATTTTATTTATGAAAGATAATCAAAAAAAACTTCTTTATAGCCTCTGTTTCACTTTCATATTTATCTTGACGCTTGGGTTTTTCTTAATTGTAGTTTCATCCGTTGCTCATGCAGCTTCACCACCTTCTTATACGCTTGATGAAAAGGCAGCTTATCAAAATGATGGTTCAAATAACTTTTGGTGGACTCACATGCGGTGCGCGACCATCCCGAGCGGTTCAAGTCCCCAAATTATGTGTACCGTATCCAAAGATAAAAATGAAAGCCCTACCAATTTAACGGATGTTTTCTATGATATAGCCTACACTTCCAGCACGGATCTCGGGGAGACTTGGTCTTCGCTTACAACCATTCCTCAATACCAATGGAAGACATTACCAGATGGTTACCAGGGTATGTTAATTGATCCCGTACCCGTTTATCACAAAAAAACAGGAAAGATCATCCTTTTCGGCATGGCACAATCATACAGTCTTAATTTGACCAAGAAACATAACTACCCCGCTTATGCGATATACGATCCTGCCACTTCAACTTGGAGCAGTGATTGGTATTTATTGGACTGGCCTAATATATACGGTCATACCGGCAGTGTTTATCCATATGAATTAGACGATGGTACCGGAGACATTCTTTGGCCAATCAATTTATTGGACGGGACGGGCACCGTAAAGGTTATTAAAATATCATTTAATGACACTGCGCTTTCTTATAATAGCCAAGGTACAGCCATACCGAATCCAGGGGACAACGGGAACCGTTCCGGCATTGAAACCTCCCTTACTAAGTACAATAACGAATACTTTATGACCATTCGCGATGATATACAGAACAGGTTGGCCAAAAGCAGCGACGGTTTGACCTGGCAGTCAGCGGTGACCTTACAATGGGAGGACGGAACGGCCATAACAGGAAGTATGAATACACAAATGCATTGGGTAACGCAACCGAATGCACTCTACCTGGTCTATACCCGTCAAGACCCTTCTAACACGGATATACTCAGGTATCGGGCTCCCTTATGGATGGCTGAAGTCGATCCGGTTACGCTTCGCGTCAAAAAAAACACGGAACAAATCGTGATGTCTATAACGGACAACAGGGCGCAATTAGGCAATTTTGGAACGACTACTATCACGCCTGACTTGAGCATCGTGACAAGCAACGAATGGAGATCCCTCGTTCCGAATCGGGCCATCGTTTCGAGAATTTGGTGGAATAAGTCTATCGTCGGTAACTGGAGCTTAGATGAAACTTCTGGAACTACTGTTGTGGATTCCGCTACCGGCCTTAATCACGGAACCATAGTGAACGCGACACGAAACACGAACGGCAAATTCGGCAGCGCTTTAAACTTTGACGGCAGCGGCGATTATGTTAACTTAGGCGATCCTGCCAGCGGTGCTTTTGATTTCGGAACCTCACAAAATTTCTCAGTTTCCGCTTGGGTGAAAACCAGTGTAACGGGCACAACCAAATATATTTTGAATAAAGGAGACACGAACTCTTCGTACTGGTTACGATTTGAGGCAAACAATACCATTAAATTTCTTCTCGACTATGGCAGCACCTTTGATGCCGCACAATCGACAGCTACATATACGGATGGGCTATGGCATCATGTTGTTGGTGTCGCCGACAGGCTAACGGGTATTAAACTATACGTCGACGGTGTTCTAGTCGGGCAAGATACCAGCCCTACAAGCGGGACCATTTCCAACTCCCTTCCATTAACAGTAGGAAGCAACTCTACAAGCACAATGAATGGTTTAATTGATGAAGTTAGACTATACAATTACGCTTTGAATTCAACGGAAGTGGGACATTTATACGGGGTGAGCGGAAATTGGAAGTTTGATGAGACCAGTGGAAATACCGCCTTGGATTCTACCCCCAACGGTTATCACGGAACGATTGCGAATGCTGTTCGGAGTGCGAGCGGTATGTTTGGAAGCGCCTTAAGCTTTGATGGAAATGGTGATTATGTATCTTTGGGAGATCCCTTCAGCAATGATTTTGATTTCGGAACCTCAGGAAGTTTTTCCGTTTCCGCATGGGTGAAGACAAGCATAACGGGTACAATCAAATATATGATGAATAAAGGAGATTCAAATGCCGCGTACTGGTTACGATTTGAAACAAATAATACGATTAAATTTTTGTTGGATTACGGTAGTACCAGTGATGCCGTCCAATCAACAGCAACCTTTACAGATGGACAGTGGCATCATGTCGTGGCTGTAGCCGATAGAGTTTTGGGGCTTAGGCTATACGTCGATTCTGTTTTGGTCGGTCAAAACACTAATCTTACGGGAGGAAATATATCTAATGCATTTCCGTTGACCGTAGGCGTCAACTCCGCAAGTACAATGAACGGCCTGATCGACCACGTTAGCATATACGCTTATCCATTAAGTGCAACTGATGTACAAAGCTTTCAATAGATTTCCAACAATCACATTAGAAAAAAGGTAGGCACTGCTTCTAGCAGCATCTACCTTTTTTCTTCCCGAATTATCCGACGCCATATAAGTAATGGCTATACAATTGGGATTCTACCGATCAACAATAATAACCTGCAAAGCTCCTAATTAAAGCTGTGTCCACGCCAGACGTTACGCGAAGCCGCTGCTGCTTGGTGCGAATCGTTTCGAACCTATCGATTTTTTTGTGGCCTATGGCGCTTCCTTTAACCAGCTCGCGATCCTTTCGGATTGGCACATCGCACTCGGCAGGCACCCATGCTGGAGTTTCCGGCAGCCATGTCAACATATCGTTGGTGTACATGCTGAGCTTAGCCCATTCAGCCGTGTTCCAGCACGGATACGGCGCAAATGCTCATAATTTATATGATTTTAACAAATTAACCACATTATTTTATTTTCGTTCTCCCACTAAAACGCTAGCTGTTTGAATCGTTGTGTTTCCTGCTAAGTCAGCAGCCGTATAGGTGATAGTGTATGTGCGCCCATCCCCTTTACCTGATCTCTCTGATCGAAGCATAAATTCCGTGTCCAATGTACCGATTTGTGCTCCTTGAATGTCATCTGACGTGTCTCCGTCTCCTAACCCATTATCAGGTTCGTTGCTTGTAATGGATGTAAGAACAACAGATGAGTTGCCAGAAAGGGTATCATTTGCGCTAACAGTTGCTTTCACAGGAATCATTTGGTGATTTGGCGGCCACAGAGAAGTTTGATCCAGAACCAGATTTAATGTAGGTGCCGTTTGGTCAATTTTTACGATTACCGTATGTGGAGATTCAGCGTTACCTTTCTTGTCAACGCTCCAGTAAGTGAGAGTATGCGTCCCCTCTTCTGTGATGATAATGGAAGTACCTTGCTGCTCTGCACCACCATCGACCGTGTAGTAGGTGCCACCCACGCCGGATCCGTTGTCACTAACGGTTAGCGTTACTGTTACGTCTTTGTTCACCCAGCCTGCAGGAGCGTCATCGGTAGTCGTTGGTGGTATTGCAGGTGCTGGCTCGTTCACAATCGTAAGATGCGGTGCAGCCGGCTCTTCCATGCCAGCTCCAAGGTAGAAGCTTGTGTGAGGAGGTTGATTGTAACCGGTATTTTGCCAAGCGACCCCTAAGCGGTATATCGGATCATGCATTAGCGTACGCAGCTTTGTATTGGTCACCGTGCTCGTCGTATAAATACGCAGCTCTGAGCTGTCTGTATTTCTCCACACGATTTCTTCTCGCCAATCTCCTAATAGGTCGGCCTGCAAGTTCGGCGTTGATTTCGTGCTGTTGTTTGACAACGCCCCTTCAGCTGTAAACAACCGGTTCGTCGTATGGTTCACATAGTCCCACTTATCAACGTGGTTGGCGTCTAGAAGCTCGCGGTTCAGGTCGCCGTCCCACCAGATGCCGAAGTTTGTTGAGCTTGGAATGGTCGTGCTGATCAATTCGCCTTTCGCGCTGTAAAGGCCTGTGAGAGGAATATGCTGAGCATTCGTGATCGTTGCAGCCCACACCTCTTCCCCCAAATAGTTCGGATCGATATCTGCCGACATACCGCGTCCGGTATCAATTCCTGTCTTAATACCCCAGAGAATTTCACCCGTTTTCGCATCACGGAAGTCCATGCCATAAGGGGAATCCAGATGCTCATGCACATTGAAGAATTCTAACCCTGGTCTGGAAGGGTCCAGGTCGCCTAGATGCTGCGCGTCCCCGTGACCGAGTCCGGTGTTATATAGCGGTGTACCATCATCATCGATGGCCATAGCCCCGAACGTGATCTCATCCTTGCCGTCGCCGTCTACGTCGCCGATGGACAAGTTATGATCTCCTTGTGCTGTATAGGCAGCTCCAAGTCCTTCATCATTCGTATCGAAACGCCATTTTTTCGTCAATGCGCCATTCTTGAAATCGTAGGCAACAATCACCGTTCTTGTATAATAGCCACGGCTGAAAATCAAGCTCGGGTGCTCACCGTCGAGGTAAGCAACTGCTGCCAGGAAACGGTCCACCCGATTGCCATAAGGGTCGCCCCAATCCGAAACGACTCCGCGAGGCGGATCGTAGTCCGTCGTTGCAATTGCTTTTCCAGTCAAACCATTAAAGACGGTTAAATATTCAGGTCCTTCCAGCACATAACCACTGCTGTTCCGGTGATCGGCCGTTGCGTCACCAATAGCCATACCTGTTCCGTCAATTGTGCCATTGGCTGTTTTGAACGTAACTTCCGCTTTGCCGTCCCCATCCAGGTCGTAAACCTGGAACTGTGTGTAGTGCGCTCCAGCTCGAATGTTCGGTCCAAGGTCGATTCGCCACAGGCGAGTACCGTCCAGCTTGTAGGCATCGACATAAACGTTGCCGGTATATCCGGCCTGAGAGTTATCTTTGGAGTTGGACGGATCCCACTTCACGATCAACTCGTACGTGCCGTCGCCATCCACATCGCCGACACTAGTGTCGTTCGCACTGTAGGTGTAGGCCTCTCCGGATTTCGTGATGCCGCCCTCCGGCTTCTGGAGCGGTATGGCCATATAATTGTTTTGCCATACAGATGCTTCTTTTGAAGCCACTTTCTCACTACCTCCGTTAACGGTTTTCAGAAGATATACAGATGTATCCGTTCCCGCTTCATCGAGCAGATTTGTTGCGCCTGTGATCGGTTCTGCATTTACTTTGACACCGCTGCGGTACAGATTGAATGCGATGTTAGATGGGTCTGTACCAAGCATTTTCCAGCCTACATAGACACCATTATCTTGTTTAACTGCTACAAGCGCGCGATCAAGATACTCGGCTTGCCGATACAGTACGGTAACAGCTGGAGTTGCCAGTGTTTCGGACTGCCCGGATACACCTCCTGCGCTTACGGCAGAAACCTTGTAATAGTACGGAATGGTCGTAAGTACTGTCGCATCGGTATAGCTGGATTGGCTGGATTTTCCAATTAACTCAAAGGCGCCATTGGTAGACTCAGCACGGTAAATGTTATACGTTTTAGCTCCTGCGACCGTATCCCAGCTAAGGGTGAGATCATTCTTATTCACACTCACCGCTTGAAGATTAACAGGTATCGCAGGAATTGGAACATTTGGATCAATCATGGATACGGTGAGAGATGTGGATGGGCCGGTTTCCGTTGATGCCAAGTCCACTGTCGTCACTTGGTATTCGTACTCCATCCCAACATCAACAGTGTTATCAACATAAGTGCTCGTCGTTGTGCTGCCCAGAAGCTGGAATTTCGATGTGCCGCTTACTTTGCGGTAAACATGATATTTCGCCACGTCCTCTACCCCCGTCCACGACAGGGAAACGGAAGGACTTTCCGGATCTGTGTTCTTCGCATCGATTTTCAGAGCTGTAGGCGCCATTAAAATCGGTGTAATTTCCAAACCATTTACGATAGCGGTTGCACCGCCGAACTTGAAGTTCATTTGTCCATCACTAACGGAAGTCTGTGAAATAATTTTTTCAACGACGGATTTGTTGCCCGCAGTAACGGTCCCAAAGTCTGTACCTTCGATGGCAATGGTCGTTCTTGCACTTCCCAGATAGTCTCCAACGTAAAGTTTAACGGAATAAAGACCATTCGGCAGATCCACCATGAATTCCCATCCGACATTGAAATAGCCGAGCCAATCACGGAGTAGGTCCGTACCGGTAGCACGATCACGGCCAATCATTCCTGTTGGGTCTTTGATGCCATAACCTTTTGCTGCTGTGTATGTGCTGAAAAGATTGACGCCGGTATACCCATCTTGAACTGGAGAGGTAGCCAAACCGAAGTCGAACTTGATCGTCGCATGCTTTGTTTTGATTACGATAACATCTGACTGCTCGGACTCCCCTTTGCCGTTAACTGCTGTAACTACTACATCATAGGTTAGCCCTTCCGTCATACCTTGTATCGTAGTCGTCGGAACTGTCGACGTACCCACTAAGACGTAAGCGGTGTCTGATGCTAACTTTCTATAAATCTTATAAATATCTGCACCTTCTACTTCATTCCATGTCAATACAGCTCCTGCGTTGCTTACGCTGCTTGCCACTACGCCGATTGGCTTCGATGGAACTGCAGCAGGAGGTGCAACATCCGTGACATAGGCGGAAAGTGGAATGTTCAAGTCTTTAATCCCGCCTGACAGAAGACGCGCGATTTGGATCGCTCCATATTCCTGGAAGTGCGTATCGTCCGCATTACCGCTAGGGAAGGCGGTGTAGGTACCAACGGGTACATGGAGGAAGACCGCGAGCGTTCCAATTGGGCCGATAGTGTCATAGTACGCACGACTTAATGCGCTGAGATCCGCGAGTTTTACATCCATTTCTGTTGCCAGTTCTTTCATCGCAGCTACGTAGGTCGGGAAGCTGACATTGAAGATGCCGGTTGTCGCGTTAAAATCCCTGCGGCCGACAGGCGTTACTAAAACTGGTATAGCTCCACGCTGCCTAGCGCCATTGATATACGTCTTCAGATAGTTTTTATAATCTTCTGGAGATGCATATCGTTCTGGCACGGAGATTGTCGCATCATTATGACCGAATTGGATCAAGAAGTAGTCATTCGGCTTGATCGCTCGCAAAATGTTATCCAACCGGCCTTCCGTGAGGAACGTTTTACTGCTGCGTCCTCCGATGGATTGGTTGCTGAAAGTGATGTCGGAAGTGAAATATCGGGAAATCATCTGCCCCCAACCGGCTTGAGGCTTCCAATACGAATCGTAGGTCTGTACCGTAGAATCCCCTGCGATATAAACCGTTGGCATTTCTCCAGCCACCCGATCCGCTAGCTTTGAAATGACAAGCCCATTAATTTTGGGCGCAGAACCCGAGAAGTTGATATTCAACTGACCATCAACCAGGGCAACTTCGAACGTCTGCTCCAAATACTCACCAGCTGCCTTAGGTGTGAGCGCAATTTTGTTTGCCGTCATTCCTTCTACGGAAACAGCCACTTCCGTTGCCGCATTGGCATCACCTGCCGTAACCGTAACAGCATAATCCCCGTTTGGCAGATCTACATTGAAGGAGGTACCAGCCGGCGATAGATAATCGGATTTCAGTGAATCCGATGTGCCGCTGTTGCCAGAGCTGACGAGCGAAGGATTGGCAAATCCGTATTTCAGCTGGGCTGTGTAGGCCACTGGAGTCGTTATACCGAAATAGCCGTCAGCTACGGCCCCAGGACCGAAATCTAACTTCAGCGGCAGTCCAGCTGGAAGCACATTAGGCGCAACATATATCATGCTTGCTGCCACGCTCGAGGCTTCAGACACCCCTGCCGCATTCGTTGCTTTAACCTGATAGTAGTGAACAGCCGATGTATCGGCCGTGGAATCTGTGTACGTAGTCGATGTTACTATGCCGAGCTCTGTATAAATTCCCGTAGTAGACTCCGAACGGAATACCGTATAACCCGTTGCTCCATTCGATGCTGACCATTGCAAGGACACTTTGTCCGAAGTGACACCACTTACAATCAAATTGGCAGGAACAGCCGGAATTGCAACTGACTGTTTCACTGCCGCCGTTACCGGACTGCTTGCTGCGGATTCAAGACCCCCTGCATTCAGAGCAGTCACTTGATAGGAATAGGTATTTCCTACAGAAACTGCCGTATCGGTGTAAGAATTTACCGTCACTTGTTTGATAAAATCATAATTCGTGACGCTATTCGTCGCTCGGTACACGTTGTAATAGACCGAATCCGTTACACTGCTCCAACCCAGTGATACGGAGGCTGCACCAGGAGTGGAATTAATATTGGTTACAGCGAGTGATTGAGGAGCCGAAGGAGCCGTCGCAGCTGGCACCTGTTCAATGACGAGACCGTTCAAATAACCAGCGCCTGTTCCGCTGTAGCCTGTAGAGATGCCAACTGTTAATTGACCGTCAGTTACCGTGGTGCTGTAGGTTGCTTGTGCAATAGCTACCTTCGTTGAAATCGTTCCTTTCGTCACCCCTTCGAGAGCTACCGTCGTTTTCGTTGTGGACGTACCTGCGAGCAGATCGCCTGAATAAATCGTCACGTTATAATTGCCGTTCGGCACGTCCGCTAAGAATGTGAAGGGCGATCCCAGAATAAAATCGTTCGTCAAGTCCGAACCGCCTGATCGATTCCTTGAGGCTCCTGCTGGCAGCGCTGTTTCAAGCCCATATCCCCGTTCCTGCGTATAGGTTAACTGATCATGAACTTGATTATAGCCTGCCATGACCGGGCTGCTCGCTGAACCGAAATCAAATTTCTTTACAAACGCCTCGGCTGCATGGGCAGTAGATTCACCATAAGGCAGAGCTGGGAGCATATTATAGGAAACCATAAGACCACACAATAGAGATGCTACAATTCGACTTGCTTTCATTTTCATCATACTGAGTCCTCGCCTTCTATCTGTTTTCCCTTCTCCTATGTGTCTGTTCACGTTGCGTAGCATCACACCTCCTTCCAAGTGGGAATGTTTTCCTCTTCACATCATAGATGGTTTTTTTCTTCTTTCCCATGTAAAAAAACGTTCTCTTTGTTTAAAAAACAGTTATTTTGAATGCGCTTCCAATGCAATGTATAGCAAGTATTTAAACGCATTATTAAGCAAAATAAGGTACCAACATCCTGAACACTTTTTTTCTAAGTGTCCAGTCTATGGGTACCCGTTTACTATTTTAGAGGCGTTTATTGTTCCATGAAGTAATGCTGCTGTTTCCAGCCGAGAACTTCCTAGTTTTATATCGTCGGCATTACGTTGCCGCCATTCACGGGAATAAATGCTCCCGTAATAAAACTCGCCAAATCAGATGCCAGAAACGCTACCACATTGGCGATTTCCTGATCGGTACCTCGGCGTTTCATCGGTACATTGCTTTCATACGACTCTTGGCGTTCCGTAAGGTTTTCCCGATCCTTATCGCTGATCGTCCAGCCTGGTGCCACTTGATTAACCGTCACCTGATATTCGCCAACTTCCTTTGCCAGTACACGGTACAACCCGTCCATCCCTCGTTTGCCGCTCACGTAAGCGGATTGGGAAGGGAAGTTTTGCATGGAGCATTCCGTATTAATACCGATAACTCTGCCCTTTTTGCGTTTCACCATGTCCGGTAAGAATGCTTTTGCGAGCAGTACACTTTGTATAACGCACGATTCAAACTGGCTGATGTAGTCTTCTATTGGCTGATCGAGTACCGGTGTCCATTTGTACTGTACAACGGCATTTGCAACGACAATATCTACAGCTCCTGTAAGTCCGAGCGCGCGCTCCTTCATCGCAGTGACCTCACCCGCTTTGGTCACATCGGCTTGAACAGTAACAGCACGGCGCCCGATACCTTCGATCTCAGCCTGTAATTCGGCCGCCTTCGACTCATTCCGCATGTAGTGAATGACAATATCCGCGCCACATAGAGCCAATGTTCGGGCCATGACACGGCCAAGCTGTCCCGAAGCCCCGGTAATAAGCGCTGTTTGACCTCTCAAATCAATGTTCATAAAGACTGCCCCTCTCATTGTCATGAAGTGCATTAGCACTTCATCCAATTCTCTTCTCACCTATACCGATTGCAATGTCAATCAACTTCCAAGTAAGATCGGCCTCCTGCGACTAACGCATGAGGCCGATCTGGATGAACGCTTAGAAGAGTGTGTCAAGCCTTAATCGACAGCTATGTTGCGAATTTCTGCAAGTGTAGCATCATCCAAAGTCACATCAATTGCCGGCAGTACGCTTAAGATGTGGCTCGGCTTGCGAACGCCTACAAGAGCACTGGTCAATGCCGGATGAGCGAGATCATACGCAATGGCAAGCTGAGGCATGGTCATGCCGTACCGGCTCGCGATAACTTTCAGCTTCTCAACGCGGTCCACGTTTTTCCTCAGACCCTCCCCGGTATGTGCAGCGTTGCGGGAGCGCCAATCGTCATCTGAGAATTTGGTGTCGTAGGTATAATTTCCTGACAGGAGACCTGAAGTTAGAGGGCTGTAGGCGACGACTCCGATTCCTTTCTCCAGACAAAACGGCAGAATCTCCTTCTCAACGGCAGGCCTCAGGATGGAATACGGCGGCTGAAGAGAATCAACATGTCGTACGGAAAGCGACGCTTCCAATAACGAAACATTGTAATTGCTTACGCCTACATAACGTACTTTGCCATCTTGTACAAGCTTATCCATGGCGCGCATAGTCTCTTCCGCCGGAGCGTTCGAATCCGTATCCGGCCAGTGCATTTGATACAAATCAATATAATCGGTACCTAGACGACGCAACGATGCTTCCGCTTCGCGAAGGATGGAGTCATAGGTTCCGTTCTTGGAAATGTTTTTGTTCTCGTCCCAAACCAGACCGCATTTGGTTGCCAACACCACTTTGTCACGCTCGCCCTTCAACGCTTTCCCGATAACTTCCTCGGAATGGCCCAGACCATAGACAGCCGCAGTGTCAAAAAAGTTGATCCCGTTGTACAAGGCGACGCGCACGCTTTCTTCTGACAGCTCATCATCCTGGTTGCCCCAAGCGCTGGCCCAACCTCCTCCCCCGATTGCCCAGGAGCCGAAGCCAATAACTGAAATTTCCGGACCATTCTTGCCAAGTTTACGATATCTCATGAGTATAACTCCTCCTACTTCCACACCAATTTTGATTATTACTGTTTATCGTATATGCTACAGCTATGCCGTTACCGTGCGTAAGTTTGCGGAGCCCTATACTTTAAAATATTCCGCTCGTTTCATAAAAATCTGCTCGACGCGTTCAACAATTTTTCCGTCCTGCTCGGATTTTTGTTTTACCTCGTTCCATTCCTTGTCCTGCGAGAAAGTTTCCCACTGTCTTGTCCGTTCTTCCATGCTTTCGTATTTCATCGTGTAATATAGCTTGGGTTGTTCCTCCAAATCCTCCCAGAAATCACACACCTGCATGCCGAGTCTGGCAAAAATACCAAGCGTATGATCGGAAAAACGCTCTCGAATCGCATTGATTCTGCCCGGAAGAATCGTATAAATTCTCAATTCGTAAATCATTCGTCATTCACCTCCGATCATCTAACATTTTCAATTATAGATAATGATTCCTGTCATGAGAAGAAGTGAATAAATTTAAACTAAGTTACTTTAAGTTAACTGTAGGCATAAAATAGGCAGGTAAATCAGACCGCTGAATACTATGTAATACTACTCGGTTGCTTTCGTGGAACAATGAGAAAAAACGACCCGTGTTCGCATCTGTTTCGCGATATGGCCGTCTTTATTTTTCTCGATATTTTTTTGTTGGTTTAAGGATTATTAAATTACAAAAGCTGATGTGATGATTACCAAAAGAATAAAAAGAACCAAGACAAATGCGCTTGAACGTCCATAACCCTCACCATAACCTACTGCTCCCATGTTTACTTATTTGTTCCGATCACTTTTAACTGTTGTACCGGTTGGACCAATACGGCTGTCGGTGCCATTAGTACTAATCGGATGAATCGGTTCAAGCCCTCGCCGGCGAAAACGTTGTCCTTGATTGTCACATCGCTGCATGCTGTCAGACTAATCGCGTCGGTTATCATAGGGGATTGCAGCAACTTGACGGAACTGAGGATCGTATTAGCGGCAAATGTCAAGTGTCGTGTACTCTTGGCGTCCAACACCGCCGTTTCCTTCATCTCAACCCGATTGTTCTCGATGACAATATTCTGGTGAACGGGATGGTCAGACCGTACCTCCGTATTCTCCGGGGCGATGTAGATCACGGGATGCCCGGATTCTCCGCATTCGACAAATACATTGTTGCGGATCATCAGATCCTCCACTCTACCGGATTCATACCAATTCTCAGCATCGTCTGCGACTAGGATAGCGCTCATAGTCATGCGCTCGAAAATATTGTCTGCGATCAATACCCTTTTACGTGTTGTCACCAATACACCGCGAGTCGGAATCCGGGCCATATAATTATTTACAATCTCAACTTCCGGCGTCCATGTCACATTCTCAACTACATCGTCTTCTATTATTCCTTCTGGCGCTAGTCCTTCTAGTGTCACTAGAATCTCACGCGGGTTAACGAGCTTGGCAGAGGCAACCTTAGCGCTGGCGTAAGCTCTAAGTGTGCCAGCATGCACGAATTCGATCTCATCTCCAGGGAAGAAGGCTTCATACCCATAGCTCTGTGCATGCATAAATCTAAGAAGCACCTGATTGGGAGCGGCTTTCTCTGCCACACGCAGATGCGTACCGTGTACATTGATTGCATCGTCGTGAGCCCCGACGAACTTGCTGTCCGCAACCCTTATCATCCCACGGCAGCTTGATACGTGAATGCAGTCTGCGAAAGCCGCGACGGTGCGTCCAGTCTCCGGACGCGGCGCCACGTCCATGCTATCGAACGATATGTTCTCACTGAACTGGCAAACGATGCCTAGTCCGTGCATAAAGTGCATGCCCACATTTCGCCAGGCTGTATTCCTGCTCCTGAGGACGAATGCACCAACCTGATTTCGTATGCCGTCGCGTGTCTGCAGAATCCAGCCGGGTGCTGCAAAGGGGATGTAGCCATCGCCATAATGGAACCGCAACAATCTAGGTTCAAGCTCCTCTACGTATAATGCCAGATCTGTCAGACTATCGATCCGCCATGTCATATTGGACGTATGATCGTAAGCCTGCATAGGTCCATTGTTGAAGCGCCAATCATCACCCTTCCAATGAAGCTTGCCATTTTGAATGTCATAGTGGCTATCATGATGGACCCTGACATCCAGATAACCGTTTCCTACTGCCTCCACTTTCATCTCCACAACGGTCGGATGTTCGTAGTCCGTATTAAGGTTACGGATCGTAACATTCTCGCACCCGTCAAGTACGAACATCGTTATCTTGCTATGAAAGACGAATAAGGAGCCATTGCCCTCGAGTGTGACATTATTTAACCCTTTGATTAGAATGCCGATTGTTTTCGTGACATCCGGATTTTCTTCCTCACTGGTCGTGTTGGAGATATAATACGGTAATCTGGCTGCATGTTCGTCGTAGAAGTCATACCTTCCCTTCAAGCAATTCACTACAACCGGGCCATTGATCTGGGAGGCGGCTTCAAGTGCTTGCCGCATGGGGATTACCGTATCTTTCCTCGAATCCGGAGTTCCTCCGTAGTCACTGAGATGAATGACAGCAGGCTCAAGGTCTTCCATATCTTCAGGAGTAAGCATCGATGAGATCATCCTTCGCGTATAAACAAGGAAATGCTTCTCTGGACAAGCAGAACATTTCTTTGATCGATTCAAATCGATTAGTTACTTTTCTATTCTTCACGTAAGCGCAGTTTCCTGCGCAATTTTCTATAACCGTCGCCATATCTGATATCGACCCATACATCGTTCTCCCGCCACTCTACCATTTCCGCACATAGGTGGATTTATGTGGCGAAAATGTGGTCTGATTGAATTAATAAAAAAGGCAATTACGACATAATCCGGTATGCCTCATTACTCCTTTCATGCATGCAAAAGGGACATGCGAATCATAAGTCGATTCAGCCTGTCCCTTTTTCGGGTTACTATGAGCCTATAAATGTTCATTCTTACTTTTTAGACTATTTCCATTCAAGCACGCCCAACATCCTGATAGCACCTTTTTTTGAGAATAATTGAGTTTATGACAAAACTTGTCACCATTATACTTTACGATAGAAAACGTAAGCAATACAAAACCATTAGGAGTGATCGACTATGCGTAGATATACCGTCCTGTTCTTCTTAATCATGTTTATGATCGGAACCGATACGTTCCTCATCTCGCCCTTGCTCCCGACGCTTCAGACGCAATTCGGCGTATCGACGGGAATCGCCGGGTGGATGCTTGGCGCCTACACGCTAGGCTCGGCCTTATTCGCCTTGATCGCCGGACCTCTGTCCGACGGCTGGAACCGAAGAACCGTTCTGTTGAGCGGCTTGCTCGGTTTCTCCGTCTCAACGATTCTGTGTGGCTTCGCAGACAGCTTCTGGACGATGTGCCTTTTCCGCTTCCTCGCTGGCGTCAGCGCAGCGTTCACGGCACCCCAAGTGTGGGCATCCATTCCCGCCATCATGCCGGCGTCCAGAGTATCGAAGACAATGGGTATCGCCTTCGCTGGACTAGCTGCTTCTCAGGCACTTGGCGTGCCGATCGGAAGCTGGCTCGCTGTCGCCCATTGGTCCGTTCCTTTCTGGACGATTGGAATCGCTTCGTTGCTGCTCATCGTTGTCGCCTTCTACTCGTTGCCCGACATGAAGCCTAATACGTTCGAACGGACGTCAATCCTTCACCGGTATGTCCCGCTGATCATGAGTGGCAAGGCAAGGAGCTGCTTCCTTGCCTACCTTCTCCTTCACTTAGGAAGCGGTACCGCATTTGCCTTCATTGGCAAGTGGATGGCCGAACGCTTCGAACTTCCAATTGGACAGATCGGTACTGTGATGATGTTCCTCGGGTTTGGTACTTTGCTGGGAAGCATGATTAGCTCTTATGTGACTGGAAAGCTAGGTAATTCGAACGCGATTATAGTAGGAATGTCGATGCTCATGGTACTATACACAGTTATGCCCCATCTGACGAACCTCCGTTTCGTGACGATCATCTATCTGATCATTTTCGCGACCCTTGGGATTATCTTCCCGATTGTCATGGGTGCGCTCACTTCGCTGAATGCCTCCATCCGGGGAACAATCTCCAGCCTGGCCAACTCGACGATGAACAGCGCTAACACACTCGGCGCATGGATAGCTGGCCTGCTCTATGTCCAGTTCGGCGGATATTCATCGATCGGCATCTTCTCGGCGGTCTGCCTGGCACTGTCGCTCGGGACGTTCCTGTTCGGAGGCGTCCTTGGGAGGAAAGCGGAGCATACAAGCCAAGAATCGGCGTCCGCTTCCTAAGACAAGGAAGACATTTCGGTCAAATGAAATGCAGCAATGACTTCCCATTCTTCGTTAAATTTCGCACCGTAACAAGGCTGCCGATCGTTCCTGCGGCAGCCTTAGTATAAACGCATGGAAGACATACACGCCAAAAGCAGCTCCGCCTAACGTTTGAAAGACGGACCCGCTTCGATTCCATTTTTACAGAACAACACAACCAATCCCAAACATAGGCCAACGGCGACGTTAATATGGTTTATATTCCCATATCACTTCCCGCTTGCGGGCTCTACCAGGCGGTGCCTGTACCACCGCTCCCCGCGATAACGCCACAGGAAGATCGCACCGCGCACTCCCCACTCCAATTGCATAGCCGCCCACACCCCGAACACCCCGTAGTTTAGCGTGATACCAAACACATAGCCGAGCACAACCCGAAACAACCACATGGTCAGCATCGAAGAGATGGAGGTGAAACGAGAATCCCCCGCTGCTCGCAACGCGCCCGGCAGCAGAAAACTGATCGACCATAGAGGGATTTGGGCTAACATATTGACCAACATAATGAGATACAGATCATCCATGATTTCGGCCGGTGGGCGGAACAGACTAACCAGAGGTTTAAAGAACGGGATCAATATAAGCCCCGTCACCAGAAGGGAGCCAGACGCCAGCCACAGAAACGACCTCGTAAATTTGCGGGCATCCTGAATATTCCCCCTCCCAATGCATTGCCCTACCACAGTGACTAGTGCTGTAGACAATGCAATAGCGGGAATTTGTAAAAGCATAGCGAATACGGAACTGATGGCGTTAGTTGCAATGGCGTAAGTGCCTAGACTGACGATGTAGATTTGGGTTAACATTTTCCCCCCGTTAAAGAACAGCTGCTCCGCAGCGAACGGCAGCCCGATGAACATGATTTTCTTAAACATGGAAAAATTCCAGTTCATCAATTCCTTAAGGCGAATTCGCAGGCTATCATCCATACGGAGCAGGTAGAACAATGCGCATGCCGCTGCCAAATAACGGGAAATATTCACGGCCACGCTCAAACCTAGAACTCCCATTTCCATAAAATGGACAAACAAGACATTCAGCAATACGTAAGAAAAATTTAGGATTAGGGACAACCCCAATGTCACTCTAGTCCTGCCGATCCCCCTCAGCGCTCCGCTGACCGCTTCCTTGAACGCGATCCCGAGATAAGATAAAGCACTTCCCACAAGGTAAGTGCCGGCATGGTCAAACACCTCCGGATCCGCCGTTCCAAAGAGTAACTTCAGGATCGGATGATAAAATAGGAGGACGACCAGACTGAGCGTCACCGCAACCAGAGTCACCGCGGAAACCGAAGCCGCCGCGGCCTTGGATAACATCTTATCGTTCCCACTGCCCTTGTACTGCGCCACCACCACTGTGCCTCCTGTCGCCAAGGCGACGAAGACATTAACCAGGAAGAGATTGAGCGAATCGACCATACTTACTGCGCTGATTGCCGCCACCCCTGACGAACTGATCATCGCGGTGTTCACCAGGCTTAAGCCGACGAGGAAGGCCTGGTCGATGAGGATCGGGAGAAGCAGCGATATGACCTGTCGGTAATCAATGGATTCCCCTGAAAGATATTTGTTCAAAATAGCATGGCATCGAGCCTTATAACGAAACGGAATCATCCTAGATTCACTTCCCATCCGAGAACGTCCAACGAACAAATCATACCAACAATATTCAACAGTTACCCCCGCTATCCTGCCCGTTCGTAGTTGAATAGCAAAAAAAGGACCCACAGCAACGGGCTGAGGGTCTAAGTTTTATATTTTAAAGGGGTCGACGTTTTCCGTTAGTTCAGAGGCATTTTATCCATTTTTCTTAAGAATGAAATAGATGGGAATTGCCGCATATATGGCAATCGAAATATACGGGGAGATGAAAGCGATACCTATTGCGAAGATATAAACGAGTAAATGCAGCCAAGTATTCTTGAATGAGAGCGCATCCTTACTAGTGGTGAACGGATGATCGGTACTCTTTCTCAGTATATGGTGATACAGATAATAATAACTCCCTCCGCAGAACAGGCCGATTACACCATACAAAATAGAAGGGAAATGAAGGCCCGGGTATTCACCCATCAGCGCTGTTGGGAAAGGAATGAAAGCAATAAACATCATTGAGAGTTAGCGATAACGCTATAATGCTTCATCTCTAAGATCGCATTGAAGAAGGGTTTAACTAATGCAAAGAAATGCTGAAAATCGGTGCTAGTTCGAAATCCTTGCATATGTCCCTCCATTGAGTCCCATTCGATTCTGACAATGAAATGATTAGTTTCTTCAATGCCCTTTATAACTTCGTCTGACGTCCCCACCGCCCTTACTTGCAGATCGAATTCGCGCATACGTTGTTTACCCCATTCGCACATAAGCTCAAGAATTGGCTCAACACCTTTGCCATACTCGGTGAGGGAATATTCGACTCTTTTAATCCGCTCGTCAAATACAATCCTCTGAATCAAGCCATCCTCCTCCAGCTCCTTCAATTGAAGGGTCAGTATTCGCTGAGTGATACTCGGCATCCGCTGATGAAGCTGGCTGTAACGTAAAGTCCGCTTGGATAAATGCCTCAGTATGACTGTCTTCCACTTCCCACCCAAAACATCTAATGTCACTTCTACCGGACAGCCATATATTTTGGTCATGGTCATACAACTCCTTTTCCATGCTTTAGTAAGATACAACTGGTACTAATCATTTATCTGACGCATCGCACCTAAAACCAGATTATACCCATCAGGGTCTTGTATGTATGCATTTTTAAACTCCCACTTTCCGTGCACTCCAGTAAAAGGCTCAATCGCAATAATTCCACTTTTGCCACGCACTTCTTCAACCAGTGTGTCCAGGTCATCCCAAGTAACATGAATAAATGAGTCCCAACCGTAATCAGGACCTTCCCATTCGGTCGGATAATCAGGACGCTTTTTTGAGGTGCTATTTGGTCGCACATCATCTGGTGAAACAGCTTGTTGTAGAATAAAAAGCATGCCATCTCGCTCAGCGTGCCCCCATTCGTCTACCTTACAATCAAGTACATCACTATAGTATTCCTGCGATTTTTTTAAATTTGAGACCAACCTAACTTGAATTGTTTGACCGAATCTTGCTCTCCGATTTGTGGATACCTCCGCAACCTGCTCGTTCATTATATATTTCTCCTTTCGATTTCAAAGATTTTCTTAAAAACATACATGATTACATTCGATTATATACCATAATTTCCCTGCGCTTAAGGACGGGGATGTTCGATTGCTCTGTTAAAAGTACGACTCCAATCACGTCTAGGCAAATGTTGTGACAAGCAATTATCAAAAAGCGTATTCTGTGATATGGGAGGTTATCGTTATGAAATACAGGAGCAAATCTCTTAAAAGCAAATGGATTAAAACTAAATGGCTAGTTAAGCATAGAAAGCTAAAAAAATACATCCCTCGTACGATGTTATTCAACAGTAAAACTCTTAATTTAATGCTGTCGGCTTTTTCTACCCTATATTTTAAACCTACCGACGGTACAGGTGGAGCAGACATCATTCGAATCAAAAGAAAAGATAGTGGGTATCAAATTCAACTTAAATCCGTTAAATCGTACTACTCAAGCAGGAAAGGTTTATACATGAAGCTTCGCCGATTTTCAAAAGGAAGATCATTTTTGCTTCAGCAGGGTATACTCTTGGCCAAAACTATGGGGAGACCATTCGACGTTCGTGTTATGGTTCAGAAAACGACAAAAGGAAAATGGGTAAGCAGCGCTATATTTACAAAAATAGGCAGGACGGGTAAGGTCGCCACGAACTATCATCAAGGCGGAACGCTTGGTTATTTCTTTCAAACAATGGCCGGAGCAGGATATAAAGGCGCATCTATCCGAAGTAAGAAAACAAAACTAGAATGGTTGGGAAGTACCGTCGGAACTCAGTTCGATGGTTATAAGGACGGCTTTAGAGAGTTAGGCTTGGATGTTGCTTTAGATGTTAAAGGAAAACCTTGGATCCTCGAAGTTAACACGAGACCCCAGTTTTATCCTTTAAAGCACATGAAGGATAAAAAAATGTATCGTCGTATTTTAACTTTTTCCAAGCAGTATGGAAGGTCTAAATAAGTAAGGAAATATTTCCAATTTGTTAAGAGACTGCCGACGTCGGCAGTCTCTTTAAAATCACTCTATACCTCGAATCACCACTTTACCAAAATTGCTTCCAGTCGCATAATAGTGAAACGCTTCTTTTGCTTCCTCAAATGAAAATACGGAATCAATAACGACCGTGAGCTTGCCCGTAAGGCACGCCTCATTTTCATTGCAACTTTCGCAACTCCTCGTTGATCAGCGTATACACATCATGGCCGTCTTCAAACACATCGGTCATCGCATAAAACAGGTGGATCATGCCGAGATATCGCTTTTGCGTAACCTGTACGCCGTTCTCGACCAGCTTTTGACCATACTGTTCGCCTTCATCGCGCAGCGGATCGTATTCTGCGGTGATGACCAAAGCCGGCGGTAATCCGGCAACATCGCCGTAGAGCATTTGATAGGCGAGAGAGAATGTACCTCGCTTAATAGCTTGCTGCGCCACGATTGCAGCCAAGTTGCCTCCGACGCTTTCCCCCGCCACGGTGATTCTCGCTGGATCGAAACCTAGCGTTGCTGCGTTGTCGTACACCCATTGTGCCGCATAGATGGCTTCATCGACAGGTACAGGGAATTTATGCTCCGGCGCAAGGCGGTAATCGACGGAGACGACCGCATGGCCTGTTTCTGCTGCCAGCTTGCTGCACATCGGATTGTAATGCTCCATTCTGTTGAAGTCGAATCCGCCTCCGTGGTAGAACACGATCACCGGCAGTTGTTGGTTTTCGCTCGGACGGTAAATTTTGGTCTACCTACTTAAAAGTGGCTTTTTTGCTGTCTCTGGCATTGAACCGGGTTGTGCAGAGATAAATAAAGATGCAGCATCCTTGGGGACGCTGCATCTTTGTGTGAAACCCGATGAGTAAAGAAAATATGTTAACTTGAGTCATGCAAAATGAACTTCGTAACACTAAAGGAATGACATTCACGTCCACGTCAAGACTGTCCTTGCAGTCTCCGATCCAGCATGCCCTGCACGAACCACGCATATACGGCATACCCCGCCAGTATGGCAACCGCCGTAAGAAGGAAGGGCAGCGAATAATGATTCCCAGCCAAAATATAGCCCGCCCAGTAAGAGGCGATAGTGTTGCCGATGCTGCGCGATACCGTCCGCATGACAGCGAACAAGTTGCGGTCTTCTTCGGCAACAGCCGACATGCATTCGCTGTCCATCAAGTTGTTTAACATCGTGAAGCCCGTCCCGCGAATGAGCAGCAGTACCGCAAATACGTAGGACGGCATGGCGAGCGCCATCAAGGCTACGACAAACATGTTATACAGAAACAGGAACACAAACGTCCTGCGGCTGCCCCATCTCTCTACAACGTACGGCATAATGATCGAGCCGATAAAGAAGAAAAATCCGGACAACGCGAGCAAACTGGAGATGTTGCCGTCCTCCATCTGAAACCGGAATTTCAGGATGACGTTCAAGAACGGGCTAAGCAGCCCGAACGTAAATCCGGAGTTGAAAATAAGCAGCGAAAGCAGCAGTAGAAAATACATCGCATGCCCTCGCTTCGGTCGGTCTGAAGGCTTCGCTGGTTGAACATCGCTGATCTTTGCTGCCGCAGTGTCTTTCACTCTTGCATGTGTAGAAGGAAGCAACAATCCCCGCAAAATGCCTGAAAGCGCTAAGCAACCACCAGCAACGAAGAATGCAAACTGGTATAACGTGGTATGCCCAGGCAGCCAATCCGGCAGGTAGCCGCCGAGCCATGTGCCGAGTCCGGTAAAAAATGTAAATACGGCGAACAGCAACGAATACGCGCTCGTCTCTTCTTTCTTGCTACGGCAATATTGGAAAATCAACTGAATTTCGGAGTTCACGATCGCCGTAATGCCGAGCGACCAGATGAGCTGTGCGACGGTAACCGCGCTAAGGCTGGTTCCGAAGCCGAAGAGCGCGAGCGACAGGAATGCCAGGAGCATGCCTGTGACGAGCATCGTTTTGCGCCCTATTCTCTTCACGATGAAACCCGCAGGCAGACTGGCCAGGCCAATTGTCAACGCCCCCAGCGACGTTATTCTACCGATGTCACCTTTGGAGAAGCCGAGGTTCAAGAGATGTAAATTCAGGATGAGGCTAAAGATTCCTACTCCGATGCCAAACAAGCTCTCGGTCGCGATGAACCGCTTCACGCCAGGAGATAAATCACGAACTAAATTTACGGTATACGTCCACATGGATGCACCTTTCTTTTTGCTACTGTATGTGCTTTATCTTACATGGCGGCGGCATCCGGTTCAATCCTCTTTCTTCGGAAAGACCCAAAATTGAGTTTTTGTAGTGAAATTATTCCATAACACTATGCATTGTTCTGCCTTATTAGTTATGAAGGCTGCCGATTCATTCTATCGGCAGCCCTCACTTTTTTTATATTAAGCTCTTGTTCTCCGAGAATTACTCAACACTCTTCCCCCATTTGACAGGTTGTTCCAGGATTACTCCGTCTGTCTCTACCCACTGGGTAAGGCTGTTCTCTTTGGCTTGAATAACGATAAAATACAGGTCTTCCGAAGCGGATGTATTCTGCAACACTCTCACTCCGTCAGGAGCGATTCGAACGGAAGTTCCTTCGAACACATCAAATTCGTTTCCGTCCACTTGAAATTGACCTTGTCCTTTAAGAAAGATGTAGAGTTCCTCATTTTCTTGGTGTTTGTGATAGAAGGGGACTTGCGCCTTTGGGGGCAGATTATTGAGTGAAACTTCCATACTCGTAAGTTGTAAGGAATCTTTTAGAAAGATTTTTCCTTTTAGCATTCCTTCCGTGACGTTTCCAAAATTCGAAAATGCACCTGCATGGTTAACGGAGTAATTCGCTTGATTCGGCTCCAATTTGTTCATCTCTCCTTAGTTCTAATTGTATAAGTAACAGAGTGACAACTGTCCTTCGAAGAGCGACCCAAAGACGCCCTCTGAGGTTTATCCTAAACCAAATGTTAAACTAAAAGGCTGCAAGAGTTTTGCCTGTTTCAAGCAGGCTCTTTAAATTGCTTAGAATAACAGGCCAGCCATTATTAAATCCTTCAATCTTGCCTTCATCTTTACGAATATCTTTTTCTAATAATTCCTCATGTCGGAGCGACAGTTTTACAGTAGCGTCCATGGGTGTTAATTCATAAGTAACCGTAGACATTCGCTCTACCTCAACGTCCTTGACGCTCCAGGTAATTGTTAGTAATCGATACGGCTCATATACAAGAACTTCACCATAATGTTCAACCTTATCTTTATTCATCAATTTAAAGCTGGAGCCAACTTGCCAATCCGAGACGATTTCACGACCGAAAAAATACTGCTTGGTGAATTCACTGTTAGTTAGGGCTGCCCAAAGCTTCTCGGGTGTAGTTGCGATGTAAGTCGTGTAAACGAATGAAGTTTTATTCATGACTAGAATCCTCCTCTAAAGCTTGCTTTAGTGTGTTTAATGCCTCAATCCGGTGACGCTCAAACTTACCGATCCAGCGTTCATAAATTTCCCCGATAGGTACAGGGTTAAGATAATGCAGCTTTTCACGGCCTTGCCAAACGACAGTAACAAGATTTGCCTCTTCCAACAGCAAAAGGTGCTTCGTAACAGCTTGACGACTCATTGTCATTTGACTACAGAGTTCTGATAAGGTTTGTCCGCTATTCGCGTACAAGAGGTCGAGTAATTCTCTGCGTGTTCCATCTGCAAGTGCTTTAAAAAGTTTGTCCATGCCTCTATTATATGCAACTATCTAGTTGCATGTCAAACTATAAAAAAACCTGCAGCATATGCCACAGGAACTAGACGTGGTAAGCCTTATAGAATGAACAAAAAGAGGAGCCGCCAAATGGCAGCCCTAATGGAGTCTAAATTAATGCGATAAGAAGATCTCTTTCGCAACGGTTATTGCGTTTAACACCTTAGGAAATCCCGTGTAAGGGGAGCATTGTAACAGTGCCTCAATAATTTCTTCTCTCGTTAGACCTACACGAATTGCGGCATTGAGATGAACACGCAACTGCGGCTCACATCCACCTTGAACAGTCAAGGCTCCTAACGTGACGAGTTGACGTTGTTTAGGATTTAATCCTGAGCGGCTGTAGATTTCACCAAACGCAAAATCGATGATTTGTTCAGCTAATAGCGGGGCAATATCGGCAAGTGAATCAACAACCGCGTCGCCATGTTTGCCGTCAATTTCTTGAAGTTTAGCCAAGCCTCTTTCCCGTCGTTCTCCTACATTTTGTAGCAGCTCGTCCTCGATGTTTACTTCGATATTTTGTTCTGCAAATAGTTGTTTCGCAACGCCAACGGCATTTAAAGCACGCGGGAAGCCGCAAAAAGGAATGCAATGGGTGGCAATCTCTATAATTTCATTCGGCGTAATCCCAACTTTTAAGCCGAAGTTCATGTGCCATTTGAGTTGATTTGGAGTATCGCCTAATGAAATTAACGCTGAGATCACGATCATTTCTCTTTGTTGATAGGTGAGTACGGGATTACTGAAAACTTGCCCGTAAAATTCAATGATGTATCTACTGATATGCGGGGATACGTCACTTAAACCATTGACGACTCCTTGGATACCTTCTTCATCTGTTTCTTGAAACAGTTTTCTTCCAATTTCATATGGTGAATTCATCACTTTAGCTTCCTCCAGTAAGTGAGTTTTCTAGTTCCCATTGACGGTAAATCTCTATTTTTTCGTTAATGACTTCATAATGTTCTTGAAGCCTCTCGATCTGATCTGCTAACTTGTTCTTGTGGGATTCCAGCAGAACTCTCCTTTCTTTGGTCGTAGCGGAACCTTGTCTTCTCAGATCGGCGATCTGTTGCATTTGCTTGATGCTCATTCCTGTGGTGCGAAGCCTTACCAAAAAACGAATCCATGCTAGATCGTTTACAGAATATTGACGGCGACCATTCGAACCCCTAGCTATCGCATGAATCAGACCGTTTTTCTCATAGTAACGCAAGGTGTAGGCGGTGATACCAGTAAGGTTAGAAATGGCTTGGATGCTCAAATATTGTTCCATAGTGTAAGTTTACATCTTAGAGCGCGCTCTAAGTCAATAGAACTACGATAAGACGATGTAAACCTTTTTCACCTCCTGAATATCGTATCATACCATGCTTCACCGATAGGAACCTCCGCCTTCGAACTTGAAGTCAATAATACTCTATTAATCGTAACTGGTTGATTTGGTATTTGGATTGTCCCATGTACGAATAGCCCAGTTAAGGAAACTGGGCAACAATCACATTACGGTACTTTTACAACAAAAGGTACCGTAAATACTTTACCATTTTTCTGGAATTGTCCCCAAATCTTATATACGCCGCTATGCGGGAATGTCGTCATAAATTTGGCATCCGGTCCCGACGCCTTTTCATCTGTCGGATGCACGTGAAGATAATTTTCAGCATCTTGGGTTAAGATCACGACGTGTCCAACTGCTCCAAGGTAAGGCTGCAGGTCTGTTACAGGCTGCTTCGACTGAGCGTCTTTTATATTGAAGTTCAAGTTTAGTTCCATGCCCGCCATAAGGTGATCGATCGAAAGCGTTACTTCCTTACCGTCAACCACTTTAGTTAATGTTGCATCAGGTTCAATTGCTTTTGCCGACGGTGCGTTTCCTTGTACCGTAATCCACTGGCTCTTACTCATTGCTCCCATACCCGTTGGAGTGATATCAGCGATTACCTTGAACTCACCTGCAGTCGGAAATTGAGTGGTAACGGTAAACTCACCTTTACCTTTGTAATCGGGGTGAATGTGATTAAAGAAAGACAAATCCTTGCTTACAATGATAAAATGCATCTGTTTTTCATGTACGGTATCAAATTTATCAATCGGTTTACCGTCTTTGTCCTGGATTTTAATCGAGATTGTCGTATCTTGGTTCGGCATCGTTTTATCACCAGCAAGCTTAAACTGTGCTTGGACATTTCCAGCTTGATTGGAGCCTGCCTCTTTTGCCATACCACTATGATCCATTCCCGCCATATTGCCTTGTGCGGCATTATTCGTTGATCCTGATGTCCCGCTGTTCGAAGAATGGTCCATCGAACTTCCTGATTTTCCGCATGCCGTTAAGAGCGCAGCCGTAAGTACAATTGAAATCGCTACTTTATTCATGATTTCCTCCTAATATTCTTATGGGGCCCCGCAAAGTATTGTCTAAACTCTTATCGAAGCAATTCGGGAAGAATGACCGCTTTAAGTGGTGAGTTTAGACGCCGATCGAGTCAAAGACTCGATGCGGACGGAATATGCTTCAGAGCTTGGCGTCACTTTGTGGGGCATTGCAGGGATCTTAGAGCGTAGCTCAAAGTCTCTCCTCTTTTTATCACCTTATTATAAGAAATACATGTGTAGATCTTGTGAGGATCGGTATTAATTCTTAGGGAAATGTATCGCTACAGATGTTCCTTCACCAACCCGACTTTCCATTCGAATGGTTCCTCCATGTGCTTCCACCAATTTTTTTACAATCGTTAATCCAATCCCACTCCCTCCTGACTTACGATCGCGGGATTTTTCTACGCGGTAAAAACGTTCAAATACAAAACCTAGATCATCTTCATTTATACCAATCCCAGTATCCGATACAACAATAACCACTTCGTGTTGTTCTTCCTTCACTTCAACAGTTACTTGTCCCCCTCGGGGCGTAAACTTTAGCGCATTCGTTAAAAGATTCACCACAATTTGACCTAATCGCTGCCTATCCAAGGTAGCTTCTACATTTGTTAAACCTTCAAAAAAAAGGTTAACTCCCTTTTGATCAAAAGAAGTCCGGCTCGCTTCGATAATCCGATGAACTATTGCTGAAACATTTTCTTCATGCAGCTTCAGCTTGAAATGTGGGGACTCCATTTCTGTTAATTGTTCTAAATCGCCAACCAGGAACCGCAAACGTTCAATCTCCTCATAACAAGATTCTAGCCGCTCAGGAGTTGGCAACCAAACGCCATCAATCATCGCTTCCATATGGCTTTTAAGTGTTGCTAGCGGCGTTCTTAATTCATGCGCTACATCAGCAGTCATCGTTTTACGTAACTGCTCTTGGTACATGAGCTGTTCGGCGAGATGATTAAGGGAGCCCCCTAGATCGGCGATCTCGTCATTGCCTTTGACTGACGTTCTTGCTCCAAGCTCTCCATTTGCCATTCGCTCTGCGACTTTTTTCATGTGTATCAGAGGGGCTGTGAGCCTCTTAGCGACAAAAAGACTTAACAAAACCGAGAGCAAAATACCCAAAATGGCGGACCAAAGAACAGACTGTACTAATGCCTGCTCAAAATGGGTATCAAATGCTGGAGAGTTCATATCCATAGCTTGGTGTTGATACAAGGAGAAGTGGTAATGTGTCTCTAAGATAAATGCTATCGTTGAGATGAGCAAAACACCGGAGGCTACGCCAATAAATGCGATGACGATTCGTGCGTATAATCCTTTCATGATGATTCGCCTCCAGTAAAACGGTAACCTACGGAAAAGACGGTAACGATGTATTGAGGCTTTTTGGGATCAGATTCTATTTTTTGACGGAGGTTTTTGACATGCTGATCGATCGAGCGAGTATCGCCTTCAAAATCAAAACCGAGTACTTTTTCAATTAATTCCTCCCGTGTAAAAGTTCGGTTTGGATGATGTGCCAAAATCAACAGCAATTTATATTCATTTGGAGTCAGACTTATCAAATTCCCCATTTTATAAACTTCATGTTTCATCGGCCGAATGACAAGGTCGTCATTATGAAACGAGATGATTTCTGCAAGAAGTGTATCATCTTGCGTGCGACGCAATATGGCTTTTACTCTTGCAGTTAATTCACGTGGGCTAAATGGCTTCACGACATAATCATCGGCACCAAGTGTTAATCCTTGGACGCGGTCATCTTCAGAAACTTTCGCAGTTAGCATGATAACAGGAACAGGAGAAAACTGCCGTATCGCTCTGCATACATCTTCCCCGGACATGTCCGGAAGCATCAGATCCAAAATAAGAAGATCAACATTTCCGCCGCGAACGAGTTCAAGTGCTTTGTTCCCTGTACCGGATTGAATAATAGCATATCCTTCATTTTGCAAATAGGATGCTACAACTTCACGAATCTTTTCTTCATCATCAATGATTAAAATTGTCTTCATAAATCGAACAAACCCCCGTTACACTCACTCTGCAATTGCCTCATGCAATGCCTCGATTGTTATCCGATTGATAAATTTCGAGAACTTTTCCTTCATTTTGCCATGTTGTTGAAAATGATGGATGAGCTTTTGAACCATCGGAATCAATCTGTCTGCTTGAACATCGGACATTAGCAAGACCGCAAAAGATGGTTTTAACGATTTGGGCTCGCCACCGACATAAATATCAAACGTATCTCTCATTTTGACCACACCGATATCTTTCAAGAGCGGCTCGCTCGTTCCGAGCGCACAACCCGCATAGCCGATTTTTAATGGTACCGGCGTTTCGATCCCTGAGATCGCTTTGTTTAACGCTTCAGCCATTTCAAGCCCTGCATCTTCTGCTCCACGGCAAAAGTTACACGTAATAAGGCTTTTGGTCACAAAGCCAGTAGGATATATTTCTAAGCCGATGTCAGACAACTTTTCCTTCACTTCATCCATTTTCTCTACTTGCATTTCAACATACAATTGTTTAAATGTCGTTAATTCTATTTTAGCATCCGCACCGACGATCGATCCCAGAACCGCCAATTGTTCTGGTTTAAAGATGGTTCCCCCAATTTGAAACCCTGGGGTAACTGCAAACTTCATCACCTGCATCTCTTCCCCTCCCATGAGTGCCGATTATAACTTCACTCGTTGCAAGCGTAAAGCGTTTAACACAACTGATACTGAGCTGAGTGCCATAGCAGCTCCAGCTACCCAGGGTGCCAAAAGTCCAAGTGCCGCAATCGGAATCCCGAGCGTATTGTAACCGAGTGCCCAAAACAGGTTCTGTTTAATGTTCGTCATCGTTTTACGGCTCATGTAAATGGCGTCTGTAATGCTTGTAAGTTCTCCGCGCATCAGAGTCACGTCTGCTGCTTCCATTGCAATATCAGTGCCGGTGCCGATAGCTATGCCGACGTCTGCAGTCGCAAGAGCAGGAGCATCGTTGATGCCATCCCCCACCATGGCCACTATCTTTCCTTGTCCTTGAAGTTTCTTCACTTCTTCGGCTTTGCCTTCTGGTAGAACTTCCGCGAGAACATGATCGATGCCAACTTGCTGCGCTATTGCATGTGCTGTTCGTTTGTTGTCACCTGTCATCATGATGACCTCGATGCCCATTTGTTTTAAGCGAGAGACTGCTTCTTTCGATGTGTCTTTGATCGTATCCGCTACGGCTACCATACCTGCGTACTTGTTATCCACCGCTACAAGCATTGCGGTTTTACCATCTGACTCGAGCTTTTCCATAGCAGTATCTGCTTTAACGAAGTCGATGGCTTCACGCTGCAGGAGCTTACGGGTTCCAACCAGTACTTCCTTGCCTTCTACGACAGCTCGAATTCCGTAGCCGGGAATAGCTTCAAACTGCTCAGTAGCAGTCAGTAGGATACCTTTAGCAACAATCCCAGCAACAATCGCCTCAGCAAGCGGGTGCTCTGATTGTTTTTCAGCAGAGCCGATTAGTCTAAGAATTGTATCCTCTTCATCCATGTTTTCAATTTGAACGTCTGTAAGTTCCGGTTTGCCTTTCGTTACCGTACCCGTTTTATCAAGCACGATGGTTTGCACTTTTTGCATGGATTCTAAATGTTCCCCGCCCTTAAACAGAATGCCAAATTCCGCCGCGCGACCGGATCCGGCCATAATCGATGTTGGTGTTGCAAGTCCTAAAGCACAAGGACAAGCAATGACAAGGACAGCAATAGCTTTTTCTAGTGCAGTTGCAAACTCGCCAGGAGCAACCCAGATATACCAAATCAGAAATGTTACAACAGCAATTCCTACAACTATCGGGACAAAGATACCTGAGATCACATCTGCAATACGCTGAATAGGCGCTTTAGAGCCTTGGGCTTCTTCTACAACTTTGATAATTTGAGCGAGAGCTGTCTCTTTACCAACACGAGTGGCTTTAATTTTCAAGCCGCCGTTTTTATTAACAGTAGCGCCAATAACGGCGTCACCGGTTTTCTTCTCAACAGGGAGACTCTCACCCGTAAGCATGGATTCATCAACAGCTGACAAACCGTCTAAAACTACACCGTCGACTGGGATCTTCTCACCCGGTTTTACAAGAACAATGTCCCCAATGACAACTTCTTCAACGGGTATAGCTATTTCTTCACCATTCCGAAAGACTAACGCTGTTTTCGCTTGAAGCCCCATCAATTTTTTGATGGCTTCAGAAGTTCTCCCTTTTGCCAACACTTCAAATAATTTCCCTAAGATAATCAACGTAATAAGAATTGCGCTTGTTTCGTAATACATATCCGGCGCATGGCGGTGGACATCTGTAGAAACTGCCCACTGAAGTGTTAGATATAAACTATAGAAGTACGCGGCTGATGTTCCGAGAGAAACAAGCACATCCATATTGGCGCTTTTATTACGAAGGGCTTTGTATGCCCCTATATAAAATTGACTACCGATAATGAATTGTACCGGTGTGGCAAGAACAAGCTGCACCCAAGGATTCATCAAGAACTCTGGCAGGTAAATCCACGATGTAAATGTAAAGTGGCTCACCATAGCCCACAGAAGTGGTAACGAAAGGATTGCCGATACCGCTAGCTGTATTTTCTTGTGGCGTATCTCCTTTTGCTTATAATCACCTTCAGCCGCCACTTCTTCTTTACGTATGGCTTTGTATCCGAGCTGATCGACTTTGTTAACCATATCGCTTACAGAAACTTCGGCAGCACTAAACTCAACATGGGCAGTTTCTAATGCAAGGTTAACAGTAGCTTTGCTAACCCCTGGCATTTTATTTAATCCTTTTTCAATACGTGTTGCGCATGCTGCGCAGGTCATTCCAACGATATTAAAATCAACCGCATCCTTTACGGTGCTATAACCCAGATTCAGTATTTTTTCTTCCATGGCAGATACGCTGATTTGAGTCGGATTATACGTTACAGAAGCTTTCTCAAGTGCAAAATTCACGTTGGCATCTGCAACACCTTCTAATTTTTTCAAGCCTTTTTCTATTCGGTTCGCGCATGCCGCACAAGTCATACCAGTAATTTGCAGACTCGCTTGTTGCTGCTCTAATGGTTTCGCCATTTCTGTCCCTCCTTCATCAGATACCTTATACCCCAGAGGGGTATATTTTCTTGAAAAAAAATAGGTGTTACATTGGAGCCGCATGAAGCGGCTCATTTATCTTTATTTCGCGACGTCATAGCCTTGCTCTTCGATTGCTTCTTTAATAGCGTCCAAAGAAACTTTGGACTCATCGAAATCTACAGTAACGGATCCACCACTCAAATCAACTTTGCCGGAAGCACCAAGTTTCTTAACTGCGCCTTCTACGGAATTCACGCAATGACCGCAGGACATACCCTCTACTTTGAGTGTAACTGTTTGCATTCTAATCTCTCCCTTATTATTTCATTAATTTATTCATGGTAACCATGAGTTCTTTAATAACCTCATTATCGCCTTCTTGAATGCGTTCGATGACACAGCTGTTTAGATGATGCTCGAGAAGCAGTTTCCCAACACCGTTTAAAGCTGATTGAACCGCAGCAATTTGATTTAACACATCGTCACAATACGTATCCTTCTCAATAAGACCTTTCACACCGCGAATTTGTCCTTCGATGCGATTGAGCCTAGAAATCAAATTGTTTTTTGTTTTATCAGAATGATGACTTTTTCGATCACTGCCCGAATGACAACTGTCCTCATTTACTTCTTGTTTATCCGGTTGTTCCATAGCATTTTCCTCCTCACATTTAGAATATACCATACCCCCATACCCTATATCAAGTCTTTTTTTAAATTTTTCCAATTTCAGATTTCAATCTTTCAAACACAAAATATTGGGTTAGTATTCAGAAGATGAACAGTTAAAAATACTTCAATCCATAAAAAAATCGTTTTATGATTATTATTTCGCTGAATGGTGATGTAGTATAGCTGTAGAAAGCTTTCCACCTGGTTTTCTTGAAAAGTGCATCCATTTGCAAATTCGTACGTCTCAGTAATAAAACAATTCTGGAGGAAAAGTATGAACACCGAGGAAATATGGAGATCATTTTACAGTCCTTTGCGGAATTTCATTATTAAACGGGTAAAAAGTGAGCACGATGCTGATGACATTTTACAGAATGTTTTTATTAAAATACACGCTAATTTAGATACTCTAAAGGACGATCAGAAGCTGCAATCTTGGATCTATCAAATTACTCGAAATAGTATTATTGATTATTACAGAAAAGAGCAATTCCAACTGAAGGTTGAATTACCAACAGATTTACCTTTAGAGGAAACTGAGGATCTAAATGAGGCAATTAAGGAAATAGCCACTTGCATCAGACCAATGGTTGGACAGCTCTCCGATAATTATAAGCATGCTCTTGAACTAACTGAATTAGGCGACTACACTCAAAAACAACTAAGTGAGCAGCTAGGTATTTCTTTTTCTGGAGCAAAATCTAGAGTGCAGCGTGGCAGGGAGAAGCTAAAAGAGCTCTTGCTTAATTGTTGTAATTTTGAATTTGACCGGTTAGGTCATATCATTGATTACACCTCTCGAAATAATAACACAACAAAATGCAGTACATCGGATTGTTGTTGACTTAGATGAAATACGAATTGCGTCCTTACGTATTATCGTGCGTCTACAGATATGTAACACACTTTAGTCCTTAGGGAGGAAAAAAATATGAGCAAAGAAATTAATATGAACGAACAAAGCAATAGCGAAAGCTGTTGTGGGGGACCTGCACCAACTGAGACAAACGCGTGTTGTTCAGATGATGCAAAAGCAAAGGCCGCGGGGCAGGATGCTTGTGGTTGTGATTCGAATTCAGTAGTAACAAAGACTGTTTCTAATTCCTGTTGCTAGTAATTGCCGACGTGTCTAACGAAGACAATCTAAATTAACGAAATAACGCCAGTGTAACGGATATCCCGCTGCACCTGGCGTTATTTTATTAACTCACTAGTTTATAGCTGAAGAGCCCCATCAATATCTCCGTTAATTGCTGCTAATTCGTACGTCATTAATCCTCTGTTATTAATGCCGAATCGGCAAGTAAATAATAGGTTTCTTGGTCTGTCCCGAATACGATAACTCGCCCTTCGCTATCGTAATCCATATCATTTACTTCTGAATAGAGCAGCGATGTTACATTGCCATTTCTCTTGCTGATTACATGATATTTCATCGCGCATGCCTCCCCATTTCATCTAACAATGATTATACATCAAAGCTATTTCGCGAAGATGCGGGAATTAATGGATCAAAGTTCGAATTAAGAAGTCAGTCTCGAGTCGGAGTAATCTTTCGTTCTGGCTAACCTTTTTGGTAAATGGAATGTCTTGTATAATTTATAGGAATCGAAACTTTCATGTTATTTTAAGCTTGTTTTCAGTAGATTTTCAGATAATATTGTTAGTATAAAAATCAAAATTATCAACACTACACTTCATAGTGTTGAATCAATATTTTTTTGCACCAAAACACTACGTTGTGTAGTGTTGATGAAGTGAGGCAATGTACAGAGGCAGTTCTTTTAATAAATACTATTATAGATTACATCTACATGGAGGGAAAAAGATGAAACTAAAACTAACAATGTTGGCTGTTGGAGCTTTTGTTGTGATAGGAGGAACTTATTATGCTTATGATTACTATGCCGGCAATCACGTGACCATTCGAGAAGCTATACCTGTGAATAGCGCTTCTACTCAGGTCAGTACAGCTGCTGCTGTTAATACAGGAAAATTGAACGGGGACTGGAGCATTCAGCCAGATTCTAAAGTCTACTTCTCAGTGACCACATCCAAGGAAAAAGTTAACTTTGAAGGCAGCACAGTGACAGGAAAATGGGCATTAAACACTACTGACCTGGCCAAAATGAAAGCTGAAGCCGTCGTTGGTATCGATACGCTTCAATCTGGAAATTCCCAAAGGGACGGTCACATTAAAGGTCAGCAATATTTAAATGCACAAACGTTCCCTGAGGCCAAGTTTACGCTCAAATCAATCGATAACTTTCCGAAAGAATGGAAAGAAGGTGAGAAAGTTTCCTTTGACATGCTAGGAACCCTCACAATTAAAAATAAACGAAAGACGTAATATTTAAAACCGACGCTGCTTATAATCAGGATGTTATTAATCTTGGGGGCAGTACCTCCGTGACTTTTGATGATTTTGGGATGAAGAATCCTCATACCGTTGTTCTGGACACAGAAAATAATGTATCAATCACTCTAAGTCTGGTCATGGGCAAGAAGACAACTTAATCGTGGGGACCCATCTAGTTGGATTTTCACCTCGAAAAGCCAAAATAAGTTTGTATTTTGCGACGGGTGACACAAAACGAGAGGATTTATTAAAGGACTTTGGCATACATACGGCAGGAAAAGCGTGTGTGTACATCAATAAAGTAGCAGATATCAACGTTGATGTATTGAAAGCGTTAATAAACCAATCTGTAACATTCTTGAGAGAATTCTATCCGAATAATTAATGACTGAAAAAATGTGCGTTAAGAAAAGAGGCTGTCCTATAAGTCCTAATTGGAAAAATACCTGAAAGTCGATTCCATTGGAAAAATCCAATGGAAGTATGAATTTCGTTCTGAATACCAATTCGAATTTCCCAGAAGATCAGTAGGCCCTAAGGGGCTGTCGCTAGTAGATTCTACTTTTGAGACGGCCCCTTTTCTTTTATTAAAGTCTCCTGTTTCTATTTATTTGGGAACCCTATAAGAACTTGTTGCGATACTCGGTCGGCGTCATACCATACTGCTTTTTGAAGCTCTCTCGGAAATGATCCTGGTCTGTATATCCGATCCAGTCGCAAACCTCGTAGATTTTAATGGAGGGATCCTTCAGCAGCCGCGCCGCTTCCTCCATACGAAGACGAATGATCGCATGATTGATCGTCATACCGGTTACTTCTTTAAAGAGCAGATTCAAATATTTATCACTTAATCCAACTGAAGCGGACACATCGGATAGCGACAATTCCTTGCGCGTGTATTCTTCTTTCACATACTGGAGCGCTTGCTCGACCAGCTTCTTCTTTTTCAAACTTCCGGACCATTCCCCGAGAGGCAGCGTTTCTGACAAATTCGGAAGTTTGTCCTTAGCGGCTTGTTCGGTGAGAGCCAAGGCTTGACGCTCGGCCCGTTCTTTGCGCAGCACTTCAACCCCGTGCGCAAGAACTCTTTCAATCTCACTCGGGTCGATCGGCTTCTGAACATAGTCTAGCACCTGCAGTTTAATAGCCTGCCTGGCATGCTCAAACTCATTGAGTCCGGATAATATAATACAGCGAATATCCGGATTGCGAGCTCTTACGGCCTCAATCAACTCCAGTCCATTCATCTTAGGCATCCCAATATCGGTCAAGAGAAGATCCGGTTCCTCGCGGTCCAGCCAGGCCAGGACCTCCTCTCCATTCTCAACGGCACCCAACAAATCGATACCTAAAGCTTGCCAGTTAATGGCGTGAACCAACGTTTCACGAACGATCTTCACATCTTCTGCAATCAGCAGCTTGAACATTCAGACCCTTCCTTTCTTCATACCGGCAGCTCTGGATGATAGGGCAGAACAACTTCAACACAGGTTCCCTCGTCTACCCCTATATAACGCAAACCATAAGCTTCACCAACATGCAATTGGATTCTCCGGTGTACATTCATAGTACCGTAACCGGTTCCTATGCCGCTATTTTTAGTGCCGACATCTCGCGCAGGCTGCTGCTGAAGCATAAGGTTCATTTTATCTGCATCGCAGCCTCGTCCGTTGTCTTCGACACGCAGCACAAGCTCCTCCCTCTCTAATCGGGCTGAAATAGTGATTCGACAACCGGAATGATGATCGATAAACCCGTGAATGATGGCATTTTCAGCCAGAGGCTGCAAAATTAAATGCACAATATTTGCAGACAACAGCTCATCCGGCACTTGGATATCGACGTTCAGATCATCCATCATCATCTTTTGAATGAGGAGATAGGCTTCAACCTGCTTGACTTCACCTTCCAAGGAAATCCAGGTTTGACCTCGATTCAGGCCGTAACGAAAGACGTTGGCGAGTGAACGAACGATCCGGCTCGTTTCCTGATCTCCCGCCATAATAGCCCGGCAGTTAATTAAATCCAAGGTATTATATAAGAAATGAGGGTTGATCTGGGCATGCAGCAGCTCCAGTTGAAGCTGACGGCGTTCAATCTCTTCGGTAAAAGATTTCTCAATCAGACTATGCAGGGTCACGAGCATGGCAGCGAACTTCTGGTTCAGCTCATCCACCTCATAGATTCCTGTGTTTTGATAAGGAAGTGGCATTTTAAATTCCACAACTTCTGGACGCTGGATAGCGTTAACCAGTCTGGTGATTGGAACGGTGACCCGCACAACGATTCTTCTGAGCCAGAAGCCAGCAACTAGCAAAGCAGCCAACGTTATAGCAACACCTAAAGCGGATATCGCGAAGGTGTACTGGCTGAAATGGCTTTCTGGAACGACCGATAACAACTTCCAGCCGTTCTTCAGTGTTTCGAACATGACCCTGTGGCTTTCTCCGTCGATCCTTGTTATGATTGACCCCTTTGCTCCGATCAGTGAGCTCACATAGGGAAACTTTGCTGCGTTTTCGAGAAATTCATAGCGCTCGCTGTAGATAACTTGATTCGTTTCATCCAGCAGCAGATGGTAGCCCTTCTCCAAATGAGCATTGTCAAACATGCTCTTGATGCTCCGAGTATCCGCGCCGACGATCACCGTACCGAGGCTGCGGCCGTCTTTGAGACTCGTCTTTTTCCTCGCGGAATAGATCATAGCGGCATTCATCGGATCCCTCTTCTGGCCCCACCATACGTTCTGACGCTCCCCGCTGCTCAGTCGGTGAAACCACTCCTGACCCTGCAAATCTTCATTCTTGAAGATTCCTGTTATCGGGTAGAAATCATCTGGCGCCATGTGATAAAGCCCGCTCCCCGGTTCCAACGCAAGAGAAACCACGTAGGATTGTTGCGCAACGTCAGGTGACCCAATGTCATTCAAGAGGGACAACAAAGACAGATTCTGCAGGTTAGTCTCAAGCGTGTAATAATTATCGGCCGCCTCGAAGGTTTCCTGATAAGTGGCCTCGAGCAGATTCTCTATCGATTGATTACTTAAAATAAAAGCGGCAACATTATTCATTGTATCGAACTGGTATTCGATATTCCTATACACGAATTTCATCGACTGTTCCGCCATCTTGAGGGTATGGTCGTTCTGAACCCGGATGAGGATGTAACTGGCTGCCGTTGCAAATAAAGCGATGAAGGTGACAATCAACACAAAGATCGGAAGACTGAGCCTTGACAGTAATCCTGATTTGCCGTTCCGTTTTTGTATCTGAATCGCCATCATCCCCATCCCTTTCACTGGCGTTATGGCTAAAGCCCCGTCAACCGATGATCATCGGTCGAGGGGCTTCCCATTCTCTTCTAAAGCTTCTTCAACAAGGCCAGGCTTTCCTTCTACTTGCCCGACTTTTTCTTCAAGGATTCTTCGAGCTCATTTAATATTTTTGTGCCTCCCTGTGACTTCCATTTTTCTGCAAATTCGTCAAACTTCTTGATGTCTGCGCCCATAATGATTTGCGTGAAGACAGAATCGCGTAAGGTATTCAGCTCCACCAGTTTAGCTAATTTGGTTGGGGAATCCAGATAGTTGGAAGCATCGGTAATTTGGAACTTATTATTTATTGCGACATCCAGTGCCTGTGACTGGCGAAGTGGAAGCGACTCTAGGTAACGCGGCCAGCCTTTCAAGCCGGGAGCAAACAGATAGCTTTGAATACCACGGAAGTTCCCGTTCTTATCCTGCTGTGTCTTGGGATCGATTAGATCGGTAACCACCCTCATCTTGCCGTTCTCTATTTTATAGTCTTCCCCTTCAATGCCCCATACGGTAAGCATCTGATTCTCAAGCGATAATGAGTTCTCGATCATAGCCAGTACTTTCTTAGGATCTTTCGTCTTAGCGCTGATCGCGTGCATTTGGCCGAATGGAGCACCTGCAGGGGCTACAGCTTTGCCATCCGTACCTACAAGCGAATCAGTCAGAGTCAAATATTTGTAAGGTTGACCGGACTGATCGGCGAGCTTTCCGTCTGCTGCGAGTTTACCACTTTTCTTTAACTCGTTAGTTTCAACTTGGCTATCGTAATCGTTCGGCGTGGACCACCAGCCCATCCAAGAGAACAGCTTACCGCTATACAGCTTCGCCCTCAGCTGCTCTTCCTTGATCGTTGCGAATTCTTTGTCGATAAGTCCTTCTGCATACATTTTTTGCAAATACTGCAGGGCTTCTCTCATCTTGGGATCGATATCGTAATTGCTAAATTTTCCATCATTCTCGGTAAAAAAGCCAGGTGTCACACCAAACGCGCCGAAAATGTGGTCAAAAGAATTATTCGCGTATTTCTGCTGACCGATTTGTGCTGTATAGCCTCCGAGCGGGATCACGTCCTGTTTCTCTGCCTTGCTTTTTTTCAACAAATTGTAGTATTCATCAAGGGTTTTCGGAACCTTAGCCCCCATACCCTCCACAAAATCCTTACGCAGCACAAGATTCCAGCGGTATCCTGAGCCTGGTCCACCTTGATAAGGAATACCGTAAATTTTACCGTTTACTTTCGCCTGTTCGAAAACATCCTTCGGTACTTCCTTTAGAATATTCGGTGTATCCTTCTCATTGATCAGTGTCGTAAGATCGGCGAAAGCGCCTTGCTGCGCATATTTTTGGAAATCGTCGGCGAAATCAATTCGTACTACATCGGGAATTTCACCGCTCGACATCTTCAGATTCAACTTCGTTTTATACTGCTGGACGTCGACCATTTCGGGGATGATCTTGATATTCAGCTTTTTCTCAACAGCTTGCTTGACGGCATCTTTCGATGGATCGTAAGGCTTGGATATGTCTTGGGCTTTTAACCATTTCAATTCATAGGGCTCTTCTGTTTTCGGCGATGCCGAAACTGCACTTCCTGAAGGCGAAGACGAAGCTGCTGGAGGGTCGCTGGATTTGCTGCACCCCGCAACCGTTACGGTTCCGACTAATATGGCGGCAAGCACGCCGTTCGACCAAACTTTCAGTTGATTTGACATGAAAAATAGACCTCCTTGATTTATCTTTTATATGTTCACTTTAACCTTTCACAGAGCCGATCAACATGCCTTGTTCAAAATGCTTCTGAATGAAAGGGTAAATGATGAGCATGGGTAGCGCTACGATGATAATAGCAGCCATTTGAATGCCTATCGTAGGTGGAGGCGTTGAACCTGCCGCTTCAAGCAGCTCCGGCGGGAGGCTGGAACTTGCAATAATTGTACGAAGTACTAGCTGCACCGGTGCTTTGTGCCAATCGGTCACATAGAGCATCGCATTGAAGAAATCGTTCCAATAGACGACCAAATAAAGGAGTCCAATCGTTGCTATGACCGGTTTGGATAAGGGCAGAACGATCTGCCACAGGATCCTGAACTCGGATGCCCCATCCATTGAAGCGGATTCCCGCAAGCTATCGGGGATGCCTTCAAAAAACGATTTCATAATGATCATGTTAAAAGCACTGAAGGCCATAACCAAAATCAGCACATAACTTGTATCTAGTAATCCCAACTGTTTCATGGTGATATAAGTAGGAATCATTCCGCCCTTGAATAGCATGGTGAAAACAAAGAAAAGCATGATCATCCGCCGACCGGGCAGCTTTTTCTCCGCGAGCGAGTAAGACGCCGTTATCGTAAGGAACAGCGCAAGCAATACCCCGCCCGCTGTATTGCGAATCGTATTGCCGTACGCCGAATAAATAAGCGAGCCTTCCTGCAGCAAGTACTTGTAATACTCCAAACTGAAGGAAGTCGGAAACAGAATCAATCCATTTTTCTCGCTGAAAATATGGTACGGCGTAATGGATACGGAAATAACATACCAGAATGGAATGACAATGATAATAGTCAGTAACGTTAGAACGATATAATTGGTGGAGACAAAGGCCTTCTCGCCTTTTGTAAGCTTCATCGGTTCTCTTTCCTTTCTTAGAAAATGCCGGAATCATTGATTCGCTTGGCGAATTGATTGGCAACCAGCATCATCACAAGTCCGATTGCACCCTTGATGACGTCAGCCGCAGCGGCAAGACTGAGACTGAACTGCTCGATACCTACACGGTAAATGTACGTATCCAGAATATCTCCGACCTCAAAAACCATCGGATTGTACAAGTTGATCACCTGGTCCAACCCAGCGCTCATGATATAACCGACCCTCAGGATGAAGATAACGATGATGGTTCCCATAATTCCTGGCAAAGTAATGTGAATAATTCGCCCAAAGCGTGAGGCCCCATCCATAATAGCCGCTTCGTACACTTCCGGATTAAGCCCAGCGATGGCGGCAATATAGATGATCGCTGCCCAGCCCATCTCTTTCATGGCATCCGTAACGACAAGAATCGTTCGGAAATAAGCAGGTTCGACGAGCAGATAAGCAGGATCGCCACCGAAGAATTCGATGATTTTATTAATGACTCCTGTTTCTGGTGAAAGGAGAAGCGTAATGATCCCTCCGTATACGACCCAAGACACGAACCTCGGCAGGTAGACGGCCGTTTGAAGTGACTTTTTGAACCAAGCAACTCTAACTTCATTCAATGCAAGCGCTAACAGGATCGGGCAAAGAAAGCCGCTGATCATTTTGTACAAGCTGATAAGCAGTGTATTCTTGAATGCATGGAGGAACATTTCGGATTCAAATAACATCCGGAAATATTTGAATCCGACCCATTCACTGCCGGAGAATCCCTGAATTGCGTTGTAATCCATAAACGCAATGCTGATGCCATAGAGCGGGAGATAGTCAAAAATGAGTACCCATACAACAGCGGGCATCAGTAGAACATATAACAGCCTATATTTCCATAACCTCCTTGCATACTTCATTAGCGGCTTTTCTTTTGTCTCGGTGATCTTGGCGGTCACCATCTCCATCTCTTTATCCTCCTAACCTCTGGCCGCACCCGGCTAAGAAAGTGCTTACATGATTAAGCTTAGCGGAAATCGCTGGGGACGAAAACCGGAGTGAAGGACAATAATACAGGGGAAAAGTCCTATGTATAGAAAAAAAAGCATATCTGTGCCTATGCGGCAGAGATATACTTCAGAAGCTTCAAAGGTTAAGGTGGTCTCGGTTTATTTCATACGAATAGGGAAATACAAGTCTATCTCGGAGTTTGGATCATCTGGCTGCGTATAACGCTGATCATAAAACTCGAATTCATATTTACCTGTGCGGGTACCACCGTCATATTCGTAAGGACTGTTCGGTAGCCAATGTCCCCAGAAATGCCCAAAGGCATCACCGATACCGTCAAGAGGACCCCGATGCGTCAGCACGATATAACGCGCAGCCGGAACTTCGATCCGCGTCATGCCCTCGGGTATGTCACCGTCCTGAGAGATTTGCACAGCGGCCGTATAATTGAACGGCTCGCCGGGCGCGTTGTCCGGATTTTGCAGCATGAGTCCGAAGCTTCGCCAGCCGAGCTGGCTAGGAACTTCTGGAATGCGCTTACTGAATCCCCCCCACAGCTTAGCAATGGCGTTCTCGGACGGTGGCACAGACATATCAAATTGAATCGTTTCGGTAATGCCAACAACGCTGAAGGCAGGTTTTTCGATGATTTTAGTTTCGATAATCATGAGTAGTCATTCTCCTTATTTTGGTTTGGGGTTGGCACTTGATTGTTCTACATGGAATTTTTATCCATACGAAAATTATAGAGTACATATGTTCCCTTGTAAACGCTTTTCAATCAAGGCTTAATAAAAACATTAAAACTAGAGTTACTTATGATTTCTTCTACGATCTCTTTTGGTTGTTTTAGAGTAGTGTCATATATAAACTGGTTAAAAGATGGTAACAAATCTAATTTATTTAGTAAAAATAAAGAGCGTTCTAAGGAATCAATATCCCCCCTATTGCTGAGACGTTCAATTAGCTTTTCTTTATCTGCTCTCAGTACAACATACTTTAATTCTAAATTTAAATCTGATAAACGTTTACAAAACCAATCTAGTTCATCCTCCACTACAAAATCAATAATTATATTTAAGTTATGGTGTATAAAATTCCTCGTTAAAGCCAGGATGTTCTCCCATGTTAGACTTAATCGTTCTTCCCATGAAGGTTGCAATTCTCCCTTGAACATATGAAGTAGATCATCTCCCTCAATAAGAACGCATTGTTTAACATTGCGTGCAAGTTCTTTCGAGATAGTTGATTTACCAACCCCAATTGGACCAGAAATGAGATAAATTATCTGTTTCTTGTCTTTTCCCTGCAAATCAAACATCCTCTCAAAAATGATAAATAGCAATATCCGTTAGGTAATAATTCCCCCTGTATGCTTAGAATAAATCATTGCAAAGGAATAAGAACTTCAGCCTTGTCGGGCCACGATGGGTTTTCAAAATAATATATCTCTAATGCCAGAGCTCGCCTGTCACTTTGTTGGCCGTCGGCATCCAAATAATTATGAATGACTTGATATGGATCACCTGCGGACTTTACTTTCGCATAACGATGAGGAGGGATCGTAAAACCGATCATTCCTTTGGGCACTTCCGAAAGGTTATCGACTTCCATACAGATCAAGTAAGTAAATAGAACCTCTGAAGTAAAACTCGGGCTAATATATCGTTCAGGATGGATGACGTTGCGTATTTCATCTTTGCGTTTGTGAAACTCTTGCTTCATTGCTTCTACTCTTTCTGGAAGGTGTCCTTGAAAAGAGGATGTGACATACAAGCCTACAAGTTTTATCTCTTGCAGTTCAAGCAGCTGAACTTGATTTTCGGAGTTCACTAGTAATCAATCCTTTCGATTTATATTATTGCACTATAAATTCAAGGAACTATATTGAATATCCTTTATTTTCCATTGCATATGCTAGCTGGTTTTAGCGTAATGACACAAAATTAAGATTACCTTTACAATTCACAAAAAAAAGCCGCGATTTACGCGACTTTTGTCATTGTATCTACTCTTAAAGGGTAAATACGTGATTACCAATGGTAATCTTGGCGGTTCTTTTTTTGCTCCAAGATGCCTGTGCAATATCAGGATTGTAAAAATAAAGGGCCCCAGTTGTTGGATCCATACCATTCAAAGCGGCTTTTGCCGCGCTAAAGGCTGATAAATCTGGTTTAAGATTAAACTGACCATCATAAACGGCTGAAAATTGACCTGGCTGATGGATAACCTCAGTGATGGAATCAGGAAATTTTTCGGACTGAACTCGATTAAGAACGACAGCTCCTACGGCAACTTGTCCTACAAAGGACTCCCCTCGGGCTTCGGAATGAATTATTCGCGCCAATTCATCCAGCACCGACTGTTTGGGTGAAATCGTTTTATTTAGTTTAGACAGAGTTAAGGAATCGGCTTCACCATCAACTGACAAGCCATAACTGGCTTGAAATTTCTTTACCGCATTCTTAGTCTGGTTACCGTAATAACCGGTAATACCAGTTTTAAAGTAACCGAGTGCGCTTAATCGTTCTTGCAAATCCAGTACTTGGTCACTTTGTGTGCCCTGACCTAACGATTGCGCACCGACCGGTGCGGCCATCCCCATTACACCAAGGGAACAGACACAGATAAGAGCCTGTATTTTCTTCTTCATGTTTCAAGATAACCTCCTCTTCCTTTTACGCGCCGCACAGGCAACGACATGCAGCATTACAAATTTAGGGGTGTTGATCCGACTCAAGATGTCGCCTTACACGCTCGAAAATAGGGAACAGCACCAGGCTGTCCCTATAGACTTCGGGAGAAATACCTATTAAGGGTCGCATACAGCGCATTTTCATAAAAGCTTGATAGGTCTCCTCATAGTCTTTGGGGACGACTCTATCAATACCATCTCAAATTCAAAGGCTGTAATAGGAAACAAGTATGCCTTGGTTTGATCATTAATAAAGGTAATAACAAGGGCTACGGGTATAAAAGAACCGGATTTGGTACAAATGTTTCATGCCTATTTATTTATATTAAGGGTGCATACCCAATCAAGCAATTATAGACATGCGTATCTATGTATCAGTGTACATGAAATCATGGCATGAGCCTATCAGAAAGGGGAAACGAGATCCCATGCAGCCTGAGGAAGAGACGAAACAGAGTATATTGGAGACTTATGGGCTTCCTATAGCGTTTGTTCCCAATCGTGGACAGTTGGATGATGCGGTTCGTTTCTATGCGGAAGGCAGAGAATTTCGTTATACCTATAGCCAGGAACAAGTAGGGATGACCTTCTTTGAGTCTGATCCTAAACTGTCGTTTTTTCATAAACCGAGTCTGGCTCGGCGGTTTTTGAATGCCCGTTCTGACGTGACCCCTGAAGGAACATCACCGGAAACGAGACGCGGTAGCGATACTAATGAACATGCCTCGAATCTCCCCATCTATCGGGAAGTCGTCTACCGGCAGGTGTGGCCTGGCATTGATGTGGTATTTCAAGGACACGAAGGGAATATGAAATATGATGTGATACTGCAGCCGGGTGCCCAGATGGAGGATATTCGGTTCATCTGTGAGGGGGCAGACGAGATCCGGATCGATGATGCCGGTAATTTGTTGATCGTTACCCCCTTCGGGACGTTCATGGACCTCAAACCGGTGGGTTATCAGAAAAAGGATCACATCCAAAACCCAGTCGGATACCGGTTTGTAATTAGGGCCGAAGCGGATGGAAGCCAAAGCATTGGATTTGAGATGACCGAAGGCTATCATACAATTTATTCTTTGGTCAGTAACGCATACGCGACTGAAGACACTAATTCCGCCAACTTCCCCACCACGCACGGCGCCTTTGCCACTACTTTAGACGGTATTAAAGAAGAATTTATTATAATAGTGAGAATTACCTGCCCCGTAATGCAAGGACCGCCGGGACTTCTAGGGGAATCCGGACCTGTCAGTTTACCAGAACCTCAAACAACCCTTGGACTGGAAGGCTGCCTTGGGCCTCCTGAATCGCAAGGATTACAATGTGAGCCTGTACCTTTCGGGCCGCCGGGTTCTCGAACACCCAATAAGCGAAAACGAATAAGTAAAACGAATAGAATAACTTGCACCAACTCACTGAGAGCGGATCTTGTTTCATTAGACAAAAATATAAAAAAAATGATTCAAGGAAAAAACATTATCGGTTTGGGCTCAAGACGAGTTGTATATGATCTGGGTAATGGTTACGTTCTAAAGGTAGCTAAGTCCAAATATGGGATAAAAAGTAACAAGAAAGAAGTAACGATATGCATGACATCTCCATCCGAGATAAAAAAACATCTTGGCCACATCCTAAAGCACGATGATAGATACAATTGGATAATAATGAAAAATTATCATAAAAATTTCCGAAAAAATAAGGAAAACATGAAAAAATTTTTTGATATGAAAGGGAAATTTAGGAGAAATCGAATAATTCCTTATGAGATTTCAGGTCGCGATGGACCCAATTATCAAAACCTGCGTCTAAATTCTGACGGGGAGATCGTTGTGATTGACTATGGAAATTTTAAATATCAATTTTAATTGTTGCCCAAAGTAATGTGAGTGTTCTTCATACACATGACATATGTACAAAATATAGCATTTTGTTCAACTGGCGGTAGTGATTGTTGAAATATTCAGTAATACCAGTCGATGTCGCCCCCCCCCACCCGCAGCGCTTACAAAATCCCCCTTACTTCCGCTTCACTGAGGGCCTAATTATGGTTAATTTTGTAACTTATTAACGCGGTTGAATAGAATAACACCACACCTTATGACGGGAAGGGGTACATTGTTACATGAAGAAGAAGATTAAAAAAATGAAAGTTATCGGGGTAGGTAAGTGGCGAGTAGTACTTGATTTGGGAAATCGCCGTGTAATAAAAGTTGCTAAATCTAAAAATGGGATATCAAGCAATAAGCAAGAAGTAATTGTATATAAGTCAGCTCCATCTCGGATCAAAAAACACCTGGGAACAATCAAAAAGTATGGGGATGGATATCGCATTTTAGTAATGAAAAAGTACAATCGGATGTTTCCCAGATCAAAAAAATATAAGAGAAAGCTATTCGCTTTGAGAGGCACATTCATGAGGAATGGAATCATTCCTCATGATCTTAATTCTAATAACTTACGTTTAAAAAATAATGGACTAATCGTTATTATTGATTATGGGAATTTTGAAAACCGCCGCAAAAAGTGAAATGCACACGTATTTTTAAAATTTTAGGAGGAGATATCGTGAGCAAAAAAAAGCGGGGAGTATCGATCATCACGTGTACGAATAGGCCAAGTTTTATTGGTAATGTCTTGGCAAATTATAAAAGACAGCGTTACCCGATAAAAGAATTAATTATCGTATTAAATAAAAGCGGCATGAAAATATCCAAGTACCGCAAAAAAGCAAAAGACCATAAAAATGTTTCGGTTTACAGGAGGAGGGAAAAAGTCTCTCTGGGTGAGTGTTTAAATTACGCAATAAAACGGACGAAGCACCCCTATATAGCTAAATTCGATGATGACGACTACTACTCGAAATATTATTTGACTGAGCAGATGAAAGCGCTGCGTCGTTCGAAAGCGCATGTTGTAGGAAAAAGAGCCTATCTGGCTTTTATCAAAACGAAAAATCTGCTCATCCTCCATTCGCCCAAAAAACAACATAAATTCGTTACATGGGTGACCGGTGGAACCCTATTATTTAAAAGGCGTGTTTTTAATAAAGTCCGATTTCCAAAAGTTTCGATAAATGAAGATGTGATCTTTGCAAACAGATGCAGGATTAATCGCTTTAAAGTATACTCCTCAAGTCCTTACAATTATGTAATGATCCGCAGAAAAAACAAAAAAGGCCACACATGGAAAGCCAGTGACGATCATCTCCTATCAAGAAGCCAGATAGTTGCAAAAACCAGGGATTTCCGAAAAAAGAGCACCCGAGCACAATAAGATACTTCAAATCAATCTAACATATGCACCAAATTCTTTGTAATATGAACAAGTCATAGGGAGCTGCCGCGGTAGCTCCTTCATCATTTATATAATGTCCTTAATCCAATAAAGGGTTAGATATTTCACAGAAATATAAACTATGCTATTCACTATGGCTTGGGAATGTACTTTTATTAGTGATGATCCGATAATAACTCTTTCCATTAACTATTGCCTCTTGTAAGATTTATATAGAAGAAGGGTCAAAAGAAATGCGGAGGGATCATCATTTATGAATACTTACCCTGAAGACTTTGAAACATACACCGCTCGTGATGGTGCTCAACTTCCATACCGTTTTTTTGAGGGTCCATCCGATGTTGTGCTTATTTTTCTACACGGCATCACGGAACCTAGCTTGTATTTGAGGGAATTCGGCCAATATGTATCCCAACTTGGGCTCGCCACCGTATACCTTCCGGATCTACGTGGATATGGAAATCATCCTATTCGACGCGGCGACATTGACTACATCGGGCAACTTGATGATGATTTGGAAGACATGTTCTGTTTTGTTCAGAAGCGTCATCCCGGTGCGAGGATCATTGTAGGAGGCCATTCTGCGGGGGGTGCAACCGCAATCAGACAAACAATACGACCGATTCATAAGGACATTTTTGCCTATTTACTCGTTTCACCAGCACTTAGCCCCAATGCGCCACTTGATCGAAAAGGCGGATCCGGTAACGAATCCAAGGTGAGCATCCCACGATATCTGTTGTTAATGCTGCTCAATGCACTTGGCATTCACCGTTATAACCACACTATTGTATACCGCAGACTCACACCGGTTGAAAAGCTGCATGGGACTGAATCCTGCAATCTTAGCTATCGGCTCGCCATGTCGCGCATGGTGGGGAATAATTACGAAAAATATTTGTCGAAGTTGACCCAACCGACTTTCGTCATTGTAGGGGCTGATGATGAGGTATTCGACGCTGATGCATATAAACCACTTTATGAAAGATTTTGCAAGGCTGAGGTCCGCATCATCGCTGATCAAAATCACAACTCGATTGTAAAAACAGAAAATGCACTCTCAATCATGGGGAACTGGCTCAGAGTGATGCGGGGAGAGGGACAAGCAAAATGAACTAGTGAAGATAACGCAATTAAACAGCGTCTGCTGTAATCAATATGACTGCCCAAGCTATACTGCCCAGCAGCTGCAAATGATATGCTCCCTAGAGAAGGATTCCGTGTCATATGCCCTTCTTCAAATGCAAAGCGAAAAAGGGAGCGTACAAATCGAATCCGAGAATACGTTTGTCAGCTTCATACAGCATCCATAATCCTTCAATGTCATAATAAAAACCCTCCCAACTCTAGCTTTGCTAGAGTTGGGAGGGTTCAATCTTTGTTGCTTATTGTTGTGCTATCGTTTTCTGTCCCTCGGTATTACACTCGTTCTAAAGCACGAAATGGTTCAGGTGGTAGGTCAACTCGGACTGGGTCCCCAACTCGAATTTCTCCCCCAGTTAGAACGATAGCCATTACACCAGCCTTTCGGATTAGATTCCCGTTCTCATCGTGGTCCAAAACCGCATTCAATAGCCCTGACTGGAAATTTTCTATTTGTATACAAGGATTGCGAAGTCCCGTGATTTCAACAACTGCTATTTCACCGATATACAGCTTTGTGCCTTTTGGCAGTCCGAGTAAGTTTATACCACGGGTTGTAATGTTCTCGCCCAGCTGCCCGGGCTCGACGTGAAAAGCCGCACTTCGTAATTCATCGAACAATTCCGAATGAACTAAATGAACCTGGCGAAGGTTGGGTTGATTCGGATTTTGTGCGACTCGTGAACGATGCTTTACGGTCTTTCCCATGTGTGCGTCGCCTTCCACTCCCAGACCATCAAGAAGCCTAATGACCTCGACAGTCTCTTTGCTAAAAGTATGCGTTGCACTAAGGCTGACAGACACAACTTCTCCAACTTGAGATCCAAGGTTAGCCATTCACAACGCCTCCACTCCGAATTGAAAACAAACTCCTCAGATAGACAACTGAAATTGTTAATTAAATTTAGGAAAGTTTGGTGCCTAAGATGGTTCACATTTCTAATCTTCCATACCTCTCATTTACTGTAATCGCAGCTTGACGGATGCTTTCTTGATTGTTTACATCCATCATCACAAACGAAACATCCAGATCTGACTCCTTTAGTTTTTGCGCAGCTTCATGACCCATCTCTGGATTCCGACTTGCCAAAATGACCTTAAAACCATTCAAAGCCAATTGTTGGACCAACTCATATCCAATTCCTCGATTTCCGCCGGTAACAAAGGCAACTTGTTTATCCTGTGACATTTAATTCTCCATTTCTCGCCTGCTATAACCTTGGCTAGGCAATTGCATATTTTTCATTTAATTCCTTATTGAGAAAATTGTTTTGTGGGACTATACATGAAAATTCTCAGTAAAATAAATACTATACTTAATATCAAGAACAACAGTCCCCCTAATATGAATGGGTAAGAAGCTACAGTTTTCATGGCATTTTTAGAAAGTAATTTCCCTCCCACTCCTATCCTATTTGCCACACTCAAAAATAACTAACATTAAACTTATCGTTTTCCCAGCTCCAGAAACGATATGCGTATATAAACTTGATTTTGTGAAAACCTATCCCAAAAGGGGGCAACAGTGCTATGTCGGATGAGCAAAGAGAAGCACTTAAGGAGTTGTCAGACCGTATATCCTCAGTAACAAATGATTGGTCGATGTACTGGAAAACATACTCCAATATAGATACATGGCAATTTTGGGTAATGATAACATTTTTTATCGTGCCTTTGATTGTCTTAGTTTTTAGGATTGACAGAAAAAAAGCCTTTCGGATTGGCTTTTATGGTCTAGTCGTTCACGTATTTGCTTTTTATAGTGACTTGTACGGCACAACACAAGGGTTATGGGAATACCCCTACACATTAACGCCTTTTTCACCATCAAGTTTAGGCTTGGACGCTTCTCTAATTCCTGTTACTTACATGTTACTGTACCAATGGACGGTTAATCATCGGAAAAACTACTATTTGTATATTGGTTTATTAGCTATTGCTTTCGCCTTTGGGTTTAAGCCCTTACTTTCCTCCATTGGATTGTTTCATTTAGTGAAAGCAAGTTATGGTTATCTGTTCTTATTTTACCTCGCAGGAGGCTTTTTTAGTAAATGGATGACCGATTTATTCAAATTAGCACAAGAGCGTGCCTAAACACCATCTATTTTGAGCATTATCAAAATAGATGGTGTTTTATTAATAAACCTCGTAGCCTGCACTTCCGGAAGCTCCCTTGGACAGACGAAAGATATGGTGAACCTTTTCATAAATAAAAAGGACTACGTCGTAAAAAAACGGCGTGATAGTTTGTGAACTAATATAAAAAGGCATAACGTCTCAGGCGTTATGCCTTTTTATATTACTTCCACCGATGTTTTATGAAAGGATTTCCTCAACTATTTCCGTCCCACGCTCAGGACTTAAGCCATTTTCCTGAACCCATGCCCACATAGCGGCAAAAATAGGCTGCAGATTCCGCCCGCGCTCTGTTAGCTCATATTCGACGTGTAAGGGCACACCGGGGTATAGCGTGCGCGTTATTATTCCCTTCTCCTCCAATACCCGCAGCCGATCCGTTAACGTCTTCGGACTAATCGGGTTCAACCTTCGGCGAAGCTCTCCAAATCGCTTAGTGCCGACAAACAACTCCAGCAGAAGAGGGAGGGTCCACTTGCCATCCAAGATTTCCAGCAAAGGATCAATGGCTTCGATACAAGAGCGATCCAACATCGGCGTTTCCTCCATAGTTCATTTTTTGAAACTATTGCACTTTATTGTAACTACTTTTCAAATGTACCACAGTCCGCTACCATTGAAAACAGAGCGCACAAAAAAAGAAGGCATCAGATGGGAGGAAGACGACAATGAAAAGACCATTTGAAGTGGATGTGAAGGAGTACCCGTTTAAAGACCGATGGCTGCCATACCGCAACGGAAATATTCATTATATTGACGAAGGAAACGGACCGACAGTTCTTCTCCTTCATGGGAATCCTACGTGGTCATATCTTTACAGGAATGTCATTAAAGAACTGCGCGGTGAATTCCGTCTTATCGCTCCGGATTTTCCCGGCTTCGGAATGTCCAAAGCGCCATTCGGCTATGGTTATACGCCGCAAGAGCATTCGGAGGCTATATCGGACTTCATCCGCCGCCTGGATCTGAAAGACTTTATACTAGTGGTCCAAGACTGGGGTGGGCCGATCGGCCTTAACTACGCCATACGGAACCGGGATCAGCTGCGCGGAATCGTCTTGATGAACACTTGGGCGTGGCCTGCGACGCTGCTTCCTATGAAATTGTTCTCGCTTGTGATGGGGGGATGGCCTTTCGGATATTGGCTACAGACTCGCCGCAACTTCTTCGCCAAGGTCATTGTTCCGCACGGCATCCACCATGCCGAGAAAGTAACGGAAAGCCTGAGGAAAGCTTATACCGACCCTTTCCCGACACCGGAGTCCAGAATCCCGACATGGGTATTCCCCGGGCAGATTCGCAAGGCCCGGTCTTGGCTGGCGGCTATTGAATCGGGACTGCCCTCGTTATCCGATTTGCCCGCGCAAATAATGTGGGGGACAAAAGACAGCGCCGGCTTTCCGCTTGAAGTCATGACCAAATGGCAGAGCTATCTGCCGATGAACGAAACCGAAATCCTCGACGATTCTTCTCACTATGTGCAGGAGGATCGACCGGATCGGGTAGCAGCATCAATTCGAAAAATATGGACTAGAACCTCTGGAGGAAAAATCATATGAAAACTATTTTATTGGCAACATTAAGCGCCAATGGTAACTATGCACAGTCGAGTCCCGAGAACCCGCCGAAGAAGGAAGCACTTGGCGATTTTGCGAAGCATGCCCAAGCAGCCGGGAATTTTATTGTAGGACGCCGAACCTTCGAGGCTATGGCTGCCAGCGGCGGTGCAGGCGGCGGTCCCTTTTCCGAATTGGATATCGTTGTGGTTTCCAAGAACGTTGATGCCCTTCCGGGGGCAACGATTGCGAGATCACCGCAGGAGGCCCTGAACTACCTGCAGCATAAAGGACATCAAACCGCAGTCGTAGCAGCTGGCGCTGATCTGCACAATGCATTTTTAGGTCAAGGGCTTGTCGACGAGCTGATCTTCAATGTAGCGCCTGTATTGGAGGGCAAGGGCCTTCATCTAATGATCGACACAGATAATTATACGTTCAAAGATGTTCAGCTTCTGGATACCAAGCCTCTTGGCAGCGGCGTCATCCAGCTGCATTACGCGGTTAGCCGCTAGTGCAAGTGTTTGATCCTACCAAACTGTCAAAATAACATTAAAGCGATAAGATAACCATTAAAATGGCTTCTTATCGCTTTACTCTCGTTCCTCGTTATGACTGTGCTTATTATTCCTTCGTAACCAGCCTAGAGAGATCAGGTCATCACTCCGTGGATTGCCCTTCTAAAAGCTTAACGATTTCATCCCTTTTTTTCTCGTCTACAATGTTCTTAGCCTTAGCAAGCGCTGTAACTCCATCCTTGTCTTTCACCTGCGTCTTCGCTCCTTTACTCAACAACAATCGGATTACCTCGGCGTTGCCTTCAATAGCGTGCTGATTGAACTCCACGGCAAAGGAGAGCGCTGTATTGCCCTTCTCGTCGGCTGCATTGACATCCGCATGGGCATTGATCAACTTTTCGACCATCGTATAAACACCCTGAACGGAGTCATAGCCGTAAGGATTAACCGCCCTCATTAGTGGAGTCGTTCCTGACCAATTACTTTTCGGCATCTGAATGGGATCTGCCCCGTGCTCGAGCAACAGCTGAACAATTTGCCGAGATTGTGGCATACTCATATTTACAGCTGCTATTAACGGCGTTTCGCCATCTGCGTTTGCAGCGTTCACATCGGCTTTATACGCTATAAGATTTTTTACAATCTGGACGCTCTCATCGGTTAATCCAGAATTGGCAAAAGGATGAAGCGCCGAAAGCAGAGCCCCCCCGCCTAAATTCGGATCGGCTCCCATCGCAAGCATCTTGTTAACCAAACCAAGCTGTTTTTTACTCGATACCTGCATTAGCGGGGTCAATCCATTTGCACTTACATTCACCTTGGCTTTAGCATCCAGAAGACTTTCCGTTAAATCAATGGCTCGTTCCGCAGCATAATGCAGCGGTGTGTAACCATTGGAGTCATCGACGATATTAAGATCAACTTGCTTTTGAATCAATAGTTCAACCAAATTGGCAACGTGCGGCTTCCCTTGAAACATATGAGCCATTTTGAAAATCTGAAGAAAAACTGGATTGAGATCGGCTGGTGCTATCGCATCGACTTGCTTTTTAGTTTCATTCAGATCCCCACGCCCTGCCGTTTCAAATAATTGGAGGGCAGTCATCTCAATTCGCGATTTGAGCTGCTCTGTTGGCGTACCGTACTTTATGGATATTTGCTGTTCAGTCTCATTGAACTCTACTTGGGCTCTCATACTTTCAGCTACAAAGCGGATAGGCACGTAGGCATGTCCGTTATAGTTCAGAACGGTGTACTCACTATCTAGCTGCTTAGCAACCCCATTAAAAAGAAACTTCACCTGGTACTTAATAGCTTGAATAGCATCAGATGCATATACAGCCGTAGAAAAGGTAATACCGGCACCCAAAACCATTCCAATCACTATTTTTTTCAATGTATATTTCTCCCTTCTAAATAAACTAAAGTCCGACATTTCTTCAGCTAATTCTTCCTCACTATTCTGTTTAAACTCAGTTTGGGTATTCTCGCTTCCACTCTTCGATTAGCGGTTTGAAATTTTTATCAGGCTCTATTATAGGGCGCTTTGTTTTTATATCTTTTAAAGCTTGTGTAAAAGAGCCCCCTTTTTCACCCAAAAACCACAGTAATAACATAACAGAACGAGACCTCCCTTGATGACAAGTAACAAGAATTCGCTTGTTTTGTCCGATCCTATTTTGAAGGGCTTCCTTTGCTTTTGGTAAAAACTCTTTCGCTTCACTTAATTCACCATCACGAAATGGAAATGCAATATATTCAATTCCTTCAGGTGTATATACATTACGATTTGACGATCTAATATCTCTTAAATCAATCCAAACATCAATCATAGGAGTTGGTTGATTTTCAAATTTTCCAGTTCGATTGATATTACGGGCTTCTACGGCTCCATACAACAACTCGTCTATGTCATCTTCACCGCCGAGATATAGTTTATCTTTCATTATCTCGGAGTAACCATATTTGCTTTCCCAATCTGGAGGTTGATGTTTCATAATACACCCCTAATTTCTTTGCTCTCATATTACCATATTTAGGAATTTATGATCAGCTTTTTCTTAGGATTATTAAAGTATTGTTGTTGAGTAATTCTACCCTTAATAAAAACAAGGAGCAGCTGCCACGGCAGAACTGCTCCTTGTTTTGCTCAACTATCGTTTCCCGTTAGTTGAATAAGGTTTAGTCCTTGAATCTATATATAATTGGCAACTCAGACTCAAATCACTACTTAAGAGTAAATTTTAAAGTTTTTTAGTCAACGGAAATAAAACACAATCTTTAATAGTATCACTATCAGTTAGCACCATTAACAGGCGTTCAATGCCAAATCCCCAACCAGAAATGGGGGGCATCCCATATTCCATCGCTGCTAGATAATCTTCATCCATCTCCATAGCTTCTAAGTCTCCATTGCTCTTAAGAAGGGCTTGAGCCTCTAACCTTTTTCTTTGTTCTAATGGGTCAACCAACTCTGAATAGGCATTAATAATTTCTGCTCCATTCACCACTAATTGGAACCGATCTGTAAGAGTAGGATTTTGATCATTGCCTCTAGCTAATGGGGATAAATCGATAGGGTGCTGGACTAAAAAAGTCGGTTTTACCAGTTGAGGTCGGCACATTTTCTTGTAAAGAAGATCAATGAAATTACCTCTACCTAAAGATTCAATATCCGATTGTTCTATGTGGATATTTTTCCTCTTGGTTTCTTGGTATAAATCTTTAACATCAGGATAAAGGTCTATATCAATCCCAGTGTCTCTTAAGATTAAATCCCTAAAGGAGACAATGTCCCATTCTAATGAAAAATCAATCATGTGACCTTTTATTGTAATGGTAGTTGTATTAAAGGTTCGATCAAGAATATACAGGACCATATCACGCATTAATTTCATTGTATCCTCATAGTTCCAATATGCAGCATATCCTTCAACCATTGTAAATTCTTGAAGATGCTGAGGACTGATCCCTTCATTTCTAAAACACTTTGCAAATTCAAATATTTTGGTAAAACCACCAATAATTAATCTTTTTAAATAGGTTTCAGGGGCAATGCGTAAGTTTAATTCAGTGTCTAACGAGTTATGATATGTCCTAAAAGGTTTAGCAATTGCACCCGAGGAAGTATGCTGTAAGACTGGTGTTTCTACTTCTAGGAAATTTTGATCCTCAAAGAATCTCCTAATGGCACTTACCATTTTAGTTCTAGCTAATAAACGTATTTGAGTTTCCTTTGTCATTATTAAATCTAAGTATCGTTGCCTATATCGAGTTTCAATGGAAGTTAATCCGTGCCATTTTTCTGGTAAAGTACGCAAAGCTTTACCAAGAAATACATAGCTATCAATTCGCAGTGTTTTCTCATTTGTCTTGGTCGTATACATATGTCCTTCAACACCGATAAAATCCCCAATGTCCATTAATTTATGAAATTGATTAAAAGATATCTCACCAACCACTTCCTTACTCAAAAGAAGCTGTAAACTTCCTTCTATGTTCGATATGGTAATAAAAATAAATTTACTGAAGTTCCTAATACCCATTATTCTTCCAGCAACTCGCACACCGGATGTTCCATCTTTAAGCAGGGCTGCCTCATAAAGTTCAGAATTTGTAGTAAATTTCTCAGGATATACCGGGATTCCCTGGGATCTTAAACTGTCTAATTTCTCTAATCTAAGGATAATTTGTTCATTACTCATTCTTATCACTCCATTTTTTTGTTATCGGGACTTAAAAGCACGTATACAACTAAACAACAAAAAAACTCCCACCCCCAAGATTATTCATCTTGAGGACGAGAGTTGTTAGCTCCGTGGTACCACCTCAGTTTTATTGATATGTTACCATATCAACCTCTTCGGGTACGGCAATATTTTATTGATTATACCCTATCTCATTAACGGGAGACCCCGTCGCAGCATCACTAAGAATTACATCTCAGATCCGTGCGAAGCTCCGAGCCTTTTTTCATTAAGATCATTATTACTCCTTCACACCAAACAGGAGCTCTCTGCAAATAATTAATCAAAATTACTTTTCTCATCATAGCAGCATATTCTTTTTTTGAAAATTAAAAATATTTTAGCAAAATTGTATCATTTAGTCAAATTTTTGTCATAATCCGTGTTTGTCTTAATTTAACT